>PKYB01000069.1 GCA_003133565.1 Solirubrobacterales bacterium | reverse complement strand
CGCGAGAGTCCTCTAGGTCGTTGCAGGCGGCGGGATCCCCGCTAGCTCGACAGGCGTTCCGCCCCACTCTTTCTTTTCGAGCACTAGGCTAGGTTGAGCCGCCGTGGACACGGCGCGAGCTTTGAATGCGGGACCAGCCCGTGACAGAAACTCGCCTACGGCGATCCCTTCGCCGGGAAAGACGTCGCAGTTCCACTCGTCAAAGGCGAGCAGGCCACCCGGTAGCAACCGCGGTGGGAGATGCTCCAACACCGCGGCGGTTGGCCCGTAAAGGTCCGCATCGCAGTACGCGAAACAAAAGGACAACTCCGGGCGAGCGGCTAATAGCTGCGGCAACGTCTCCTCGATTCGGCCGCGATGGACAACAATGGCGTCTTCCAATTCGTGCAGACGAATCATCGCCCTCAGCTCTTCGGCAGAGCCAGCCCACTCGCCAGAGAATCCCGACGCCGGCCCGTCCTGGGGCAGAAAGTCCTCTAGCCCGTGGAAGGTGTCGAAACAGTGGACCATCTTCGAGTCATGGGGTTGATAGGTGTGCAGGACCTTTGCCACTAGCATCGCGGTTGCCCCGCGCCAGGTGCCAAACTCCGCGACGTCGCCGGGAACACCCAGGATCTCGCGCACGAGATCGATGATCGCGAGGTGGCGCGAAAGCTGGTACTGACCGCAGTAGAGCGGCCATTGGTCGATCACTGACCAGAGCTCTTGCGGGCCGAGGTCTCGGGAGTACGCTGCCCGTCTGATCAGGTGCCGCCTAAAGGCCGACTCGAACTTCACGCCTGCAACTCCCCGCGCATTGGCCGCCAGCTCGCGCCCGAAGCACCAGTCGCTTGTGCCTTGGCCTGCTCGCGTGATCGCCAGGAGGTCTCTATGTGACTTTCGACCATGTCCCTCTCTGATACGTAGGCCTCAGTATGTAAGTGTATGGATGGTCGGCGAGACCGCGGTCAGTTTCCCCGCGCTGAAGAGCGGCGCTCTTCGTCGGGCATGTCGCCGGACGGATGCCGCCGTTATGGAATCCGCGTGGACGCCTCAGCCACCGCGATCCGACTCGAAAACATCCGCGACCAGCAACCGATCCCCCCACCTCAGGTGGAGCTCGCGCCGGCAGCCTGATCGACGTCCACATAGCCGTTCGCCTGGCTTGCATGAACGTGCCAATCATTGATTGCCGGGTCGGCCTCTGGCCACAGAGCGAACGCCGCGCCAACATTTTCAGGCGGAACCGTGATCCCCAGCCACGACGCCCGATCGACATCCTGCGCGACGAACGGCCGGCGCTGGTCCAAGACCACCGACGCTACGTGTACTTGAGCCATCTCGAGATTCTTGATGTGCCGCAGGAAAAAACCCTGCGCAGGCATGGGTCCAAAGATAGTCGGATCTGGATAATCGCCGACCCCAGGAGTGTTGAATTCGGGAGGCAGCACATTGGCTTGCTCCGCCGTCCCGCCTCCCTTCTGCTGCATATAGAAATTGGCGATCTTAAGGTCCTCGATACGGTGGGCCACGCCGTCATGATCGACCACTCCGGTGATGATATTGGTGTAGTCAGCATCACAGTTCGATGCGACCACGTTCGACACGAGAACGCGTCTGATCGCCCCCACCGTCGTCCCGGCCGGACCTCGAAGTCGATTTCCTAGGATGACGAACAACGGGCCAGTCACGAGATCACGCATGGCGATATTAGTAATGACTATGTCCTCGCAGGCTCCGCCATCCACGCTCTCGATCGCCAAGCCATTGCAGCCCTCGAAGATGCAATTTGCAATCGTGATCCGCTGGAAGCCGCCGTTAGACTCCGTCCCAAGCTTGATGCGACCGTAGAACGCGGGGTTGCCGTTCTCGTGGGGGCCACCCTCAAACCTCTCGAACCGCCCGTTCTCGACAGTGCCGAGCTTGTAGCAACCGCTAACGGTACAGCTGGCGATCGTTACATCCTGTGTGGGAGCCAGGAATCCAAGTGCATAGCTCGACTTCAGGCAGATGCCATCGTCCCAGGGTGAATTAACGGTGCACTTGGATACGTGGACGTTCCTGCAACAGTCGATGTCTATGCCGTCGCGGTTGGTGTCGATTCGCAGGTTATCGATCGTGACATTCGAGACCCCTGTGAGGAGAATCCCAAACCATCCGCCCTGCAGGATCGAGAAATCCCTCAGCGTGACGTCATGACAGCTCTTAAACGCAATGGCCTTGTTCCCAACGCCGGGCTGCGCCGAGTCGAACTCTGAGCCAGGCCCGCTAGGGAACCCGTTTGACAGCCCTAGGCCATGGATCTGGCCCGGCCCGTCGATACCGATCTTCGACTGACCGTCGGCCCAGATCAGCGAGTTGTGCCAATGGTTGTGGCCGTGATCCTGGTAGGCCTCCCAGGCCGCATCCTGTGCCTCGGCGCTGTCGTACACACCGCCGAGCTCACCGACGGACTCTCCTGGCAGCGGGGAGTCCGCGGCAAGGATCTTCGAGCCTGGCGAGAGAGATAGCTGCACGTTGCTTAGCAGGCGTATCGAAAAGCACAGGTACGTCCCTGCGGGGACGTAGACGGTGCCGCCCCCCGAAGCGGCCGCGGCTTCGATGGCCGCATTGATGGCGGCGGAGTCGAGCGTCGTGCCTGAGCCTGTGGCACCGAAGTCACGAACGTTAAAGCGCAACTAACTCAACCCAATCGTTCGTCACGCCGGCAGCCGGACGAGATGTACAAAGACGCTTCCAAAATCGAGGGGCCCTGCTAGCTCAATCCCCGACTGCATCAGCTCGGAGCCGAAGTAGGTCGTCCCTGTCGCCGCGTCGCAGTAGCAAGCACGATCGTCGAGTCCCGTTAGACGCAGCCGGCTCGAATGGGGGCCGTAGCTTCTCACTCCCCAATAGGCGATGACGACCGCTTCGCGGCCTTCGTCATCGAGGTAGAGAACACCGCCGATCGGTCCTTGGCGTGTGCTCGCGAGGCGATAGAGCCGACCGCCCTGCACGACATGGCGGACGGACTTGTACAGCGCGACGAGCTCGCGAGCTTGTGCAAGTTCGTCAGGTGACCATTGGGTGAGGTCACCACCAACGGCGAGGACACCTGCCATGGCAATATGGAAGCGATACTCAAGTGAGAGGCGACGTTGCGTCAGGGGGTTTGGGCTGTCGGTGACCCACGTCGCCATCGATAGCGGTGAGTAGATCTGGGTGAAGCCTTCCTGGATCGCTATGCGGTCCCATGCGTCGGTGTTGTCCGAGGTCCAGACCTGTTCGACGCGCGAGAAAATCCCGAGATCGATGCGCCCGCCGCCGCTTGAGCACGCCTCAAGGGCAACCTCGGGATGGGCAGCGCGCAGGCGCTCCAGGATGTCGTAGAGGTTGCGAACATGGTCGATCCAAACACGCTCCGGATTGTTGCCGGCCATCGCTGGCCAGCCGGGCTCGGAAAAGTGGCGGTTCATGTCCCATTTGATGAACTGGATGTCGTTCTCTGACAGCAGACGATCAACCGTGCCGTAGACCCATTCCGCTACATCAGGCCGCGCAAGATTGAGGACGAGCTGGTTGCGAGCCTCAGTGCGGGACCGCGTCGCGAAGTGGTACACCCACTCCGGATGGGCCCGGTAGAGGTCGCTGTCAGGGTTGACCATTTCCGGCTCGAGCCACAAGCCAAAGCCCATCCCCAACCGATGCACACCATCGATCAGTGGCCCGAGACCCAGCGGGAACTTGGCCTCATCTACCGACCAATCACCCAAGCCGGCTCGGTCATCGACGCGTCCCTTGAACCATCCGTCGTCGAGAACGAACAGCTCGATGCCGATGTCCGCGGCCAGCTCGGCAAGTCGGAGCTGATCGCGTTCGTTGACGGCAAAACCGGTCGCTTCCCAAGAGTTGTAAAGAACCGGACGGAGTCGCGGCGCAGTCGGGCTGCGCGTGGCGCGGCTAGGAAACGAGGGACTGTGCGACGAGCGGCCCTCGGCGGAGAAAATGTGACGGCGCTGGAACGCGTGCCAGGCGCGACTCGCCCCTCCGTAGCCACTCGCTGAGTAGCAGCCTGCGAACACCGGCGTATCGATCGATGTCCCGGGTTCGAGCACAATCGGAGAGTCGAACTCGTTCCATCCCCCGGTCACCTGATGTCCTCCGCTCGGCGTCGTCTCGAAAACCATCTTCCAAGATCCACTCCAGGCGAGGGCGCCCGTCCAGACCTCCCCGCGCTCTTCCGACAGCTCCCCTTCGACGCCAAGTGCGAACCACGGGTTGAGCTGATGACTCGTGGTGCCGCGCCGACTCTCGAGGACCAACTTGCCCGGCGTCAACGAGGCCTCCGTGATCTGTGTTTCTCGTCCCCAACCGCCGTGGAGGTAGCGAAGCCGCCAACGATCGGCAAACGGCAGCCACCATGCTGCCGAATACGCCTGCGCCAAGACGACTGACTCGTTGCTGTCACGATTGGAGATGCGCGCCCAGCGCTCGAGAACGTCTTCCCCGTCGAAGATCCGATAGAGCAGCTCGACAGCGAACGGATAGTGCTCATCGACCAGCTCGATGACAACCGTCTCGGACCCCTCAGCACGATCGACGCGATGTCCGCCTACGCGCCATTCGACCGCCCGAGTCCCGTCTGCGAACTCCACCTTTAGAGCGGGCTCGATGAAGCGTCGACCGCCGAATGCCGCGTATTCCAGAGGGTCTTCCTCCCCCCGTGCGACGGCCACGCCCTCGTACACGAGATCCGCTGGGTCGGGGAAGCTGCGAAGCGCCTCGAGCGAGACGGGCGCGCCCCAGTGCAAGTGTCGCGGCCCGCGATCGCCAATCACGAAGCCGTACGTAGAGCTCGCCATGCTCAAGCACCAGGTTCCGCTACCGGCGTCGAAGAGCACGCCCGACCGATTGGTTCCCGTGCGAGGCCACGGCTCGGCGGCAGCTCTCGGATCTAGAACTTCGTGCGGCGCCGTTCCTTCGGTCGCCGGCTGAGTCGCGAGATCGTGCTGGGACGGTGTCGGTGGCACCCCTCCTTTCTCCTCTTCACTGCGAGCGGCGAGCATGAGCCCGCGTGCAGGCTCTAGCCCTCGAATGATTTCGGTGAACTTATATACGTTGGCTTGGCAGCGACGTACTCCGATCACCGAGAATTCGCGTGCCCTAGTCCGCATCCGCTCGCTACCGCCGCGGCCCGCGGACGGGCGGCGTCGCACAGACGCCGTCAAGTGCGATACTCGCGCCCCGTGCCGTACAACCCCGCCCGCGCGAACCCCGTTTACGTACCCGACGCCGGGCGCTATGGCGCGATGCCCTACCGCCGCGTCGGCTCGAGCGGCATCGATCTGCCGGCGATCTCACTGGGTCTCTGGCAGAACTTCGGCGACGATCGGCCGCTGGCCAACAGCCGCGCGATTCTGCGCCGCGCGTTCGAGCTCGGCATTACCCATTTTGATCTCGCGAACAACTACGGGCCGCCCTACGGTGGCGCCGAAACCAACTTCGGGCGCATATTCACGGAGGACTTCCGACCTTATCGCGAGGAGCTGATCATCTCGACCAAGGCGGGCTATGACCAGTGGCCCGGGCCATACGGCGACTTCGGCTCGCGCAAATACCTGCTCTCGAGCCTCGAGCAGAGCCTCACGCGAATGCGGCTGGAGTACGTCGACATCTTCTACTCCCACCGCGTCGACCCGATCACACCGCTCGAGGAAACGATGGGGGCGCTTGACACGGCGGTGCGCCAGGGCAAGGCGCTGTACGTCGGCATCAGCTCCTACTCGCCGGAGCGGACGGCGGAGGCCGTAAACATCCTGCGCGGGCTCGGCACGCCGCTCCTGATCCACCAGCCCTCCTACTCGCTGCTCAACCGCTGGGTCGAGGGTGGGCTGCTGGATGTGCTGGGGCGCGAGCAGGTCGGCGCGATCGTCTTCTCGCCGCTCGCCCAGGGCATGCTCACCGACCGCTACCTCGACGGCATCCCCGAGGACTCGCGCGTGCGCGTGGGCGAGGCGCTCGCGCAGAAGATGCTGACCGACGACAACCTCGCCCGCGCCCGCGCGCTGAACGACATCGCCGCGCGGCGCGGCCAGTCGCTCGCCCAGCTCGCGGTCGCCTGGGTGCTGCGCGACCCCCGCGTCAGCTCGGCGCTGCTCGGCGCCTCGAGCGTCGCCCAGCTCGAGCAGAACGTCGCGGCGCTCGCGAACACGGACTTCACCGCCGAGGAGCTCGAGGAGATCGACCGCTACGCGAGCGACGGCGACATCAACATCTGGTCGGCCTCAAGCAGCGCCTGAGCCCCCTCCCCCGCCCCCAGCGCTCACCCGCGGCCGTGCGCGCTCCCGAAGTCGATCTCGGGACCGGCCGGCACGATTCGGCTCGGGTTCAGGGCGGCGTGCGTCATGTAGTAGTGGCGCTTGATCTCGTCGAGCTCGACGGTCGCCGCGACGCCCGGCCACTGGTAGAGCTCGCGCGTGTAGCCCCACAGGTTCGGGTAGTCGATCAGCCGCCGCAGGTTGCATTTGAAGTGTCCGTGGTAGACCGCGTCGAAGCGCACGAGCGTCGGGAAGAGGCGCCAGTCGGCCTCGGTCGGCGCCGCCCCGAGCAGGAAGCGCCGCCTCCCCAGCAGCTCCTCGAGCCAGTCGAGCGTCTCGAACAGCGGCCAGAACGCCGCCTCGTAGGCCTGCTGCGTGCGGGCGAAGCCGCAGCGGTAGACGCCGTTGTTCAGCGTCTCATAGACGCGCTCGTTGACCCTGTCGATCTCCGCCGCGGACTCCGGCGGGTAGAGGGCGGGACCGCCGGCGCCGAACGCGCCGGTCTCGAACATGCGGATGATCTCGCTTGACTCGTTGTTGACGATCCGCCCGGCCTCGCGGTCCCACAGCACCGGCGCGGTGACGCGCGCGGCGGGCGCCGCGTCGCTTCGAGCGTAGGCCTCGGAGAGGAAGCGCATGCCCTCGACCAGATCGACGAAGCGCCCGCCGCTGAACTCCCAGCCGCGCTCGTCGCGGATCGGGTCAAGGAACGAGATCCCGACGGCCGACTGCAGCCCCAGCAGCTCGCGCACGATCATCGTGCGGTGGCACCAGGGGCACGCCGCCGCGACGTAGAGGTGGTAGCGCCCCGGCTCGCCGGCGCTCACCCATTCGCGAAACACGCTCGGCGCGCGCTCGAACGCGCCCGCCGGATCGCCCGCAATGCTCGCCTGCGCCATCGCGACTGATTATGGCGGTAGCGTCATAGCGCGCAGATCGATGGACACCGAGACGCCCAAATCACCGCCGGCGCCGAACACCGACCGCCTCGAGACCTTCAGCGACGGCGTGTTCGCGGTGGCGATCACGCTGCTCGTGCTCGGACTCCACGTCAGCGCCCCGCCGGGCGGGCTCGCGCACGCACTCGGCAACGAATGGCCCCACTACGCCACCTACGTCGTCAGCTTCCTCACGATCGGGATCATCTGGATGAACCACCACGCGCAGTTCGACCGCATCGACCACGCCGACCGCCCGCTGATGGTGCTGAACCTGCTGCTGCTGATGTTCGTCACGCTGATCCCCTTCCCGACCGGGCTGCTCGCGAACTACCTGCACGCCGGAGCCGACGAGCACGTGGCGGCCGCCGTCTACGCCGGGACGCTGCTGGCGATGTCGATCGCGTTCTTCAGCACCTACCTCTGGGCCGCACGGCGCAAGCTGTTCGCCGCCTGGGTTGGCGAGCAGCACGTCGGCTACCTCATGCGGCGCAACGGCGCCGGCCTGCTGGTGTATGCGATCGCGATCGGCGTCGCGTTCGCCAGCGCGTCGGTCAGCCTCGTCCTCTGCGGCCTGGTCGCGCTGTTTTACCTGTACCCCGGTCGGGCCGTGGCGGCCCGCTGACCACGCCGGTCCGCATTTGACACTTCGTCGCAGGGTGTCAAATCTGCTGCGAATGCGGGCGGAAATCGAGTGTGCTGGGGTCCGATGACCGCGTCCCCGCGCAGCGGCGGCGAGCGGCCGACCCCGACGATCCTCGGCGTCGGCGCCGCCGTGCCGAGCCAGCTGATCACCAACGCCGACCTGGTCGCGCGCCTGGACACAAGCGACGAATGGATCGTCCGGCGCACCGGCATCCGTGAGCGCCGCCACCTGCGGGAAACGGAGACGCTGGCCGAGATCGCGGCCGCCGCCTGCACGGACGCGATTATTGATGCCGGCTGCAGTGCAGCCGGAGTAGACCATCTGATCGTGGCGACGATCACCCCAGATCGCCTCACTCCCGGTCTGGCGCCCGCCGTCGCAGCCAGGATCGGAGCGCCCAGCGCCGGGGTTCTCGACATCAACGCCGCGTGCTGCGGGTTTCTCTACGGCCTCGATCAGGCCGCCGCGCTGATCGAGAGCGGGCGGGCGCGCAGCGTGCTCGTCTGCGGCGCCGAGGCGCTCTCGCGGATCACCGACCACGAGGACCGCGCCACCGCGGTGCTGTTCGGCGACGGCGCCGGCGCGGTGCTGGTCGGCCCGGGCGCCCGCGGTCGCGGCATCGGCAGCTTCGTGTTCGGCTATGACGACACGCTGGCCGACACGCTGTATGCGGAGCGCGAGGGGCCCAGGCTGCGGATGGCCGGCCAGCAGGTCTACCGCCACGCCGTGCACCGGATGACCGAGGCCGCGCAGGAGGTCCTTGCTGCAAACGGCGTCAGCGCGGAGGAGGTCGACTACTTCGTCGCGCACCAGGCCAACGCGCGGATCGTCAGCGCGGTCGCGGACGCGCTCGGCGTGCCCCACGAGAAGGTCTCGTTCAACGTGGAGTGGACGGCGAACACCTCGGCGGCGTCGATCCCGCTCGCGCTCGCAGCGGCGCAGCGCGAGGGCCACCTGCAGCCGGGATCGCTGGTCGCGATGGTGGCCTTCGGCGCCGGCTTCGTCTGGGCCGCAGGACTCGCCGCCTGGAAGGACAACATGACCGAAACGACAAGGAGCAGCTGATGTCACTGACACAGGACGAGGTCCTCGCCGGTGTGCGCGAGGAACTGGAGCAGCTGAAGGTTCCCGGCGCCGGTGAGGCGACGATGGAGACGGAATGGCGCGACCTCGACATCGACTCGCTCGAACTGGTCGAGCTGGTGACCGCGCTCGAGGACCGCTTCGACGTCAAGATCGCCGACGGCGAGCTGAAGTCGATCAGCGGCGTCGGCGACGCGGTTCGCCTGACCCTCTCGCTCGCGAACGAGCCGGCCTCGGC
Organism: Solirubrobacterales bacterium; assembly: GCA_003133565.1. Taxonomy (GTDB): domain Bacteria; phylum Actinomycetota; class Thermoleophilia; order Solirubrobacterales; family Solirubrobacteraceae; genus Palsa-513. Next base: position 1,322 of record PKYB01000069.1, on the reverse strand, counting down.
GTGAGCGTCGCGGTCACCGGACGCGGGGTCGTCACCTCGCTGGGAGAGGGCGCGGACGCGTTCTTCGAGTCGCTCGCGGCCGGAGCGTCGGGGATCGTCGACGGCGAGTCGCGGGCGCTGCACTTCGACCCCGAGCGATATATGGACCCCCGCGTCGCCCGGCGCACCGACCGCTTCGCGCAGTTCGGCGTCGCCGCAGCCGACCAGGCGGCCGCCGAGGCGGGGCTCAGCGACTGCGACCCAGGCCGCATCGCCGTGATCCTCGGCACCGGCGTCGGGGGGCTGATCACGCTGCAGGAGCAGTGCGAGTCGTTCCTCGCGCGCGGCGAGCGTGGCGTTTCGCCGAACTTCGTGCCGATGATGATGCCCAACGCCGCCGCCGGCGCGGTCGCGATCCGGCTTGGCCTGCACGGCCCCGGGTTCAGCGTCGCCTCGGCCTGCGCCACGGGCGCGCACGCGATCGGCGAGGGCATGCGGATGATCGAGCGCGGCAGCGCCGACATCGTCGTCGCCGGCGGCGCCGAGGCCGCGATGACCACGCTCTGCATCGCGGCGTTCCGGCGGATGGGCGCGCTCTCGACCGCGGGCGTCTCGCGCCCCTTCGACGCGCGCCGCGACGGCTTCGTGATGGGCGAGGGCTCGGGCGTGCTGATCCTCGAGCGCGAGGAGCACGCGGCCGCCCGCGGCGCGACCGTTTACGGACGGATCGTCGGCTACGGCGCCTCCAACGACGCCTTCGACATGGTCCAGCCCGACGAGTTCGGCACGGGCGCGCTGATCGCGATGCGGGCGGCCCTCGAGGATGCCGGCGTCACCCCGGATCACGTCGGCTTCATCTCCGCTCACGGCACCGGCACGCCGATCAACGACCGCGTCGAGTCGATCGCGATCCGCGAGTGCTTCGGCCCGGGCGCGCCGCCGATCTCCTCGACCAAGTCGGCGATCGGCCACCTGCTCGGAGCGGCCGGGTCAACCGAGGCGCTGGTCTGCATCGAGGCGCTGCGACGGGGCATCCTGCCGCCGACGATCAACTACTCGGAGCCCGACCCTGACTGCGACCTCGACTACCTCGTCGACGGCGCCCGCGAGGCGCCGGACGTGCGACTCGCGCTGTCGAACTCCTTCGGCTTCGGCGNNAGAACGCCTGCCTGGCGATCGCGGCGGCGTAGCGGGCGGTTCTCCGCGCGGGCGTGCGCTCGCGAGCGCGGGCGCGCGGGAGATCGTGGATCAACGTCGTAGGCTGTTTCGATCGCCGGCGCACACCAATCCTCGCGCAACGACACCGAGTCGCTGATCCTCGACGCGGCGCGCGAGGCGCTGGC
>PKYB01000033.1 GCA_003133565.1 Solirubrobacterales bacterium | reverse complement strand
AGGTCGAGCTGATCGACGACCTCGTCGCCGGCGAGGGCGTGGAGACGGTGTCGCTCTACACCAACGGCCCGTTCACCGACCTCTGCCGCGGGCCGCACGCGCCGAGCACCGCGACGGTCAAGGCCTTTGCGCTGCAGTCGGTCGCCGGCGCCTACTGGCGCGGCGACTCGGACCGGACGATGCTGACGCGGATCTACGGCACCGCGTTCTTCTCCAAGGAGGAGCTGGCGAGCTACCTCGAGCAGCTCGAGCTGGCGCGCGCTCGCGACCACCGCCGCCTGGGTCGCGAGCTCGGCCTCTTCATGTTCTCCGAGGTCTCACCGGGAAGCCCGTTCTGGAAGCCGGCCGGGATGGCGATCTGGAACGCGCTGACCGAGCTCTGGCGTACGGAGAACCTGGCCCGCGGCTACCAGGAGGTGAAGACGCCGATCCTCTACGACGTCGAGCTCTGGCAGCAGTCCGGTCACTGGGACAAGTACAAGGACCACATGTACTTCACCGACGTCGAGGGTCGCCCGATGGGGCTCAAGCCGATGAACTGTCCGGCGCACATCCAGATCTACAACGACGAGCGCCGCTCCTATCGCGACCTGCCCGTCCGCTACAGCGAAGCCGGACTCGTGCACCGCCACGAGCCGAGCGGTGTGCTCCACGGGCTGCTCCGCGTGCGCCACATCACCCAGGACGACGCCCACATCTTCTGCACCGAGGAGCAGGTCGAAGGGGAGGTCGTGCAGTGTCTGCGCTTTGGCTTCGACCTCTACCGGCTGTTCGGTCTCGAGCCGCGTCTCGAGCTGTCGACGCGGCCCGAGCAGCGGATCGGCAGCGACGCGATGTGGGATCGCGCCGAGGCGGCACTCGCCGGCGCACTCGACTCCGAGCAGCTCGCGTATGAGCTGAACCCCGGCGACGGCGCCTTCTACGGGCCGAAGATCGACCTTCACATGACCGACTCGATCGGGCGCTCGTGGCAGCTCGGCACGGTCCAGCTCGACTACTCGATGCCCGAGCGCTTCGACCTCAACTACACGGGCGCCGACAACGCGGAGCATCGCCCGGTGATGATCCATCGCGCGCTGCTCGGCTCGTTCGAGCGCTTCATCGGCATCATGATCGAGCACTACGCGGGCGAGCTCCCGCTGTGGCTGGCGCCCGTGCAAGCGATCGTGCTGCCGGTCGCAGACCGCTTCAACGACGACGGCGCCGCCGTCAGCGAGCGTCTGCGCCAGGCGGGGCTGCGCGTCGAGCTCGACGCGCGCAGCGAATCGGTCGGTCGCAAGATCCGCGAGGCGGAGTTGCGGAAGATCCCCTACATGCTGGTGCTCGGCGAGCGCGAGGCCGCTGAGGGCACGGTCGCCGTGCGAGAACACGGCGGCGCGGACCGCGGCGCGATCGCGCTCAGCGAGCTCGCGGCGGAGCTCGGCGAGCGCAACCGCACCCGCGCAGCCTGAAGCGCGGTCCCGCAAAGCCTTCACCGGCGGGGGCAACGCGCTCGCCAGCTGCTCGCAGCCTTGCTATGCTCGCCAGCGTTGGAGTCACCACACACACAGCCGCGCCTGCCTTCCGCTTGACGCGTGCGCGCCCGCACTAGTGCCGGTCCCCCGCAGATTTGACCGGCGCCCGCCCGAGCGGGACCTGACTCGGATCAACGAGCGCATCCGCGTGCCCGAGGTGCGCCTGATCGGCGAGGACGGCCAGCAGATCGGCGTGCTCAAGATCGACGACGCGCTGGCGCTCGCGCGCGAGCGCGACCTCGACCTGGTCGAGGTGGCTCCCGAGGCAAAGCCGCCCGTCTGCCGCATCCTCGACTACTCGAAGTACAAGTACGAGCAAGCGCAGAAGCTCAAGCAGGCGCGCAAGCATCAGCAGCAGATCACGATTCGCGAGATCAAGTTCCGCCCGAAGATCGCCCAGCACGACTACGACACCAAGAAGGGCCACGTCGAGCGCTTCCTGCGCCACAAGGACAAGGTCAAGGTGACGATCATGTTCCGCGGCCGCGAGGTGACCCACCCCGAGCGCGGCGTGATGATCCTCGACCGGCTCGCCGAGGAGCTCGCCGAGTTCGCGATCATCGAGCAGCGGCCGTTGCAGGACGGCCGCAACATGACGATGATGCTCGGCCCCTCCAAGGCCGTGCTCGCCGGCCAATTCGACAAGGACGGCGAGGCGGCGATCGCCCTGGCCGAGGCGGCGCTGCACGCCGCGGCACCGTCGGGGAACGGCGCGACGCCGGCGGCAACGATCGAGCCTGCGCCCGAGGCCGGGCCCGAGAGCGCGCCGACTGCCACAGAGGCCGTCCCTGCCCCAGAGCAGATAGCGGAGCCCGCGGCGGCGGCCGTGCTTGCCGAGCCGGAGACCGCGGTGGAGCCAGCGCGCACCGACGGCGCCGAGGCCGAGCCGGAGGCGGCCGCGGTTGCAGCCACGGTCCCGGTCGAGGCCGAGGTTGCTGCACCGCCCGCACCGGCCGTCGCGGCGAAGGCGAAGGCGGCAGCCACCACCAAGCCCAAGAGTCCGGCCGCCACCAAAGCCAAGCCGGCGGCAGTGGCAAAGCCTAAAGCTGCGGCTAAGCCTAAGGCTGCCGCCAAGCCCAAGGCTCCGGCTAAGCCGAAGCCTCCCGCCGACTCCTAGCGGCCGCTCGTCGGTGTCGACGATCGGCGCCCGCCCGCTCACCACCGGCCCGCCCGCCAGGCCGACACCCAGCGCCGCCCAGACCGCCGGCAGCGTTTCGCGCCCGCGCCCGTGGGCGATCGTCTGCCATACTCCGCTGCTCGCGATGCCGAAGATGAAGACTCATTCGGGCGCTAAGAAGCGCTTCAAGCTGACCGGCACCGGCAAGGTGCATGGTCATCACGCGTTCACGAGCCACATCCTCGAGAAGAAGTCGCCGAAGCGCAAACGGCGGCTCGGCCACGACGCGACGATCTCAAAGCACGACGCACCACGCGTCAAGAAGCTCCTGCGGCCCGGCTGATGACCCGCGTCAAACGCTCACTCCACGCCAAGAAGAAGCGTCGCGCGACGCTCGAGCTGACGAAGGGCTTCCGCGGCGAGGCGCACTCGAACTACAAGCGCGCCAAGGAAGCCTTGATGAAGGCCGACGCCTACGCCTACCGCGATCGGCGCAACCGCAAGCGCGACTTTCGCCGGCTGTGGATCACCCGGATCAACGCCGCCGCGCGCACGAGCGGCATGAGCTACTCGCAGCTGATCCATGGCCTCGCGCTAGCCGGGATCACGCTTGACCGCAAGGTGCTGGCGGACATCGCCGTGCGCGACCCCGAGACCTTCCGCCGATTCGTCGATGCCGCCCGCGAGGCGTCGGCTGCCTGACAGAGCACGCCGACAGCAGACACCTCACGGGCGCCGATCCTCGAGACCGGCGCCCTTTTTTGTGCCCTCATGACCATCACCTCACCAACCAACCGCCACCTCAAGGAGATCCGCAAGCTCGGGCGGAGCGCCGCGCGCGCCGACACCGGGCGCTTCGTCGCCGAGGGCGAGGATCTTTATGCCGCGGCTCGCGCCGCGGGGGTGAGCGCGGTTTATGTGCTTTGCACGCCCGGGCTCGCGGAGCGGCGCTCCGACTGGCAGGAGACTGATGCGGCGCTGCTGAAGCAGGTTTCCCGGCTCGCCTCGGGAACACGCGTGATCGCCGTGTTCGAGGAGCGCTGGGCTTCACCCGTCGGCCCGCTGGCGGTCGCGCTCTGGGGGGTGGGGGACCCAGGGAACGTCGGCACGACAATTCGCGCCGCGCACGCCTTCGGCGCGTCGTGCGTCGCGCTCGGTCCCGACTGTGCGGACCCCTACGGTCCGAAGGCGGTCCGCGCCTCGATGGGCGCGATATTCGCCACACCGCTTTCGCAGGTCTCAAATGTCGCCGAGCTGCCGGGTGAGCTGATTGCGCTGGTGCCCGGCGAGCATGGGTCGCTGCGCGGGCCGCTCCACGACGTGACGCTCGTGATCGGCGGCGAGCGCGACGGACTGCCCGCTGAGGTGCTCGCCAACTGCGATCGCATCTGCTCCATCCCCCAGGCTGCCGGCGACTCCCTGAACGCCGCGATGGCCGCCACGGTGGCGTTGTACGAGGCAACTAGGATGGCCGACGAATGAGCACACTCGACCGTATCGCGGCGCTGGAGAGCGAAGCTACGGCGGCCATCGCCGCCTCCGCCAGCGTCGACGCGTTGGCGCAGACGCGGCTGCGCTACCTCGGGCGCAAGAGCGAGCTGCCGCTGTTGCTACGCGCCATCAGCCAACTCCCCCCGGAGGAACGCGCGGCTGTCGGAGCGGCCGCCAATCGAACCCGCCAGACCCTCGAGGCGCTCGTCTCAGCTCGCGAGGGAGATCTCGCCTCCGGCGCGATCTCCGCGGCCGAAGCATTAGACGTAACCCTGCCGGGCTCTCCGCCGCTGCCCAACGGGCACCTTCATCTCATCACCCAGACACGCCGCGAGATCGAGGATGTCTTCCTCGGGCTCGGCTTCCAGATCGCCGAGGGTCCGGAGGTCGAACTCGTCGAATACAACTTCGACGCGCTCAACACCGACGCGACACACCCGTCACGGGCCCGCAGCGACACGTTCTACATCGACGACGAGACGGTGCTGCGCGTCCACACCTCGCCGGTCCAGGTCCGCGCGATGATCGCGCAGCCGCCGCCGCTGTATGTGATCGCGCCTGGCCGCGTGTTCCGTCCCGACAACGACGCGACGCACGCGCCGCAGTTCCACCAGATCGAGGGCCTCGCCGTCGACGAGGGCGTGACCCTCGCCGACCTCAAGGGAACGCTGCTCGCGTTCGCGCGGCAGATCTTCGGCGATCAGCGCGAGGTCCTGCTGCGGCCGCACTTCTTCCCGTTCACCGAGCCGAGCGTCGAGGTCGACGTGTCCTGCTTCAACTGCCAGGCCGGGTACCTGCGCGACGGTTCGCGCTGCCCGCTGTGCAAAGGCTCGGGCTGGCTCGAGGTACTCGGCGCGGGGATGGTCGACCCCAATGTCTTCGCCTACGTCGCCGAACACGGCTACGACCCGGAGCGCGTCACGGGCTTCGCGTTCGGCATGGGGATCGAGCGGATCGCGATGCTCCGCCACGGCGTCCCTGACCTGCGCCTCTACTTCGACAACGACCTGCGCTTCCTCGGTCAGTTCGGAGCGCGCTGATGCTCGTCCCGACCAGATGGCTGCGCACCTACTGCGACCCGCCGCTCGAAACGGTCGCGCTCGCGGCACGGCTCACGCTGACCGGCACCAAGGACGAGCGCACCTATCACCACGGCGCCAAGACGCCTGACCACTTCGTCGTCGGCGTCGTTCGCGACGTCCAACCGCACCCGAATGCCGACCGCCTGCGGGTCTGCATCGTGGATGTCGGGGAGACGGACCCGGTGACGATAGTCTGCGGCGCACCGAACGTCGCCGCCGGGCAAAGCGTCGCGGTCGCGCTCCCCGGCGCTGAGCTCGCGGACGGTCGCACTCTGACCGTCGCCAAGCTGCGCGGCGTCGAGAGCAACGGCATGATCCTCTCCGAGCAGGAACTCGCGCTCGGCGCCGACCACAGCGGGATCCTCGTGTTGAGCGACGCGCCGGCCCCCGGTACCCCGCTCGATCAGCTGATCCCATTGGGGAGCGACGTGATCGAGTTCGAGATCACCCCGAATCGCCCCGACTGCCTGTGCATCTACGGGATTGCGCGCGAGGTCCACGCGAGCACCAACGCGCCGCTCGCAACGCCGCCGTGGGCGCAGGACCCAGGCAGCTTCGACGGTGACGCCGGCGCGGTGAAGATCAGCGTCGACTGCCCAGACCTCTGCCCGCGCTTCACCGCCCGCGTGTTCGAAGACGTGACCATCGGGCCCTCACCGCTGTGGCTCAAGGCTCGCCTCGTCGCCGCCGGGATGCGCCCGATCTCGAACGTCGTCGACATCACCAACTACGTGATGCTCGTGACCGGCCAGCCGCTGCACGCATTCGACCTCGACCAGATTGCCGGCGGCGAGCTGACCGTGCGGCGCGGCCGGCCGGGTGAGACGATCGAAACGCTCGACGGTCATACCCACAACGCCGGCGAGGACCTCCTCGTGATCTGCGACGCTGACGGCCCGACCTCGATCGCCGGAATCATGGGCGGCGCACGCTCCGAAGTCAGCGCCCAGACCACGCGCGTGCTGCTCGAGGCCGCCACCTGGAACGGCGCGAACATCCAGCGCACCGCGCTGCGGCTGGGCCTGCGCAGCGAGGCCTCGGCACGTTTCGAGAAAGGGCTCTCGCCCGGCCAGACGCTCGAGGCGCTGGCCGTGGCCACCAGCCTGCTGCTCGAGCACGCCGGTGCGCGCGTACTCCCAGGCACGATCGACGTCGGCGGCCCGGGTCCCGAGCCGGCGCCGATCACGCTCCGCTCGGCGCAGATCAGCCGCCTCCTCGGCACCGAGATTCCCGAGGTGCGCTGCGTGGAAATCCTCACCTCGCTCGGCTTCGCAGTGGACGGCGACGCCGATGTGCTGTCCGTCACGCCGCCACACTTCCGCCGCGGCGATGTCACCCGCGAGGTCGACCTGATCGAGGAGGTGGCGCGCATGGATGGGCTCGACCGGCTGCCCGCGACGTTGCCGCCGCGCAACGGGGCCGCGGGTCGGCTCACGCCCCCGCAGCAGCTGCGCCGCCGCGCCGAGGACGCCCTGGCGGCGCGTGGCCTTTCCGAGATCGTCGGCTGGAGCTTCACCGACCCGGCGCTGCCCGACCGGCTGCGCTACGAGGCCGACAGTCCGCTGCGCAACGTCGTCACGATCGAGAACCCGCTCTCGCAGTCGCTCTCGATTCTGCGCCCGACGCTGCTCGGCTCGCTGCTCGACGCGGCTCGAGCCAACTTCGCGCACGGCGCGCGCGGCGTCCGGCTGTTCGAGTCGGGGACGGTCTACCGCGCGGCTGACATCCTCGCCGACGAGCACCACGGACTCGGTGCGCTGCTCTCCGGCCCTGGTGGCGAGAGCTGGCGCGGCGATCCTGCGGCATCCGACTTCTACGCGGCAAAAGCCCTCCTCGAAGCGGTCGTCGGGGTCGCGGGCGTCGAGCTCAGCCTCGTCGGTGAGAACCTCCCCTGGTTTCATCCCGGCCGCGCGGCGATCGTGATGGCCAACAACACACGGATCGGCCTGATCGGCGAGGTCCACCCGCAGGTCACCGCCGCCTGGGACCTCGAACTCACCTCCGCTTGGACGATCAACCTCGACATCCTCGCCGGCCTTGCGCCCGAGGTCATCCACTTCACCGCCTTCTCGGGCTTGCCCCCGCTGCGCGAAGACCTCGCGATCGTCGTTCCCGCAAGCGTTACGGCGGCTGAAGTGATCGAGACGATTCGCCGGGCCGCCGGGCCATCGCTCGAATCGATCGAGCTGTTCGACGTCTACATCGGTGACCAGATCGGCGAAGGCAACGTGTCATTGGCGCTCCACCTCGAGTACCGCACTGCAGATCGGACTCTCACAACGCAAGAGCTCGACGCGCCGAAGGCAGCGATTCACCAGGCCCTCGCTCAGATTGGAGCGACCCTTCGTGCCTAGAGTGCTGGTCGCCGGGGCAAGTGGATACGCGGGCGCGCTCGCCGCGCGCCTGATCGACCGCCACCCCGACTTCGAACTGGCCGCGATCACCTCGCGGAGCGACGTCGGGAAACGGCTGTCTGACGTCTACCGGCATCATCGCGTCGCGCTGGTGATGGAGGAGCTCGACCTCGAGCGCCACGGCGACGTCGAGGCGGCGATCGTCGCCTACCCCCACGGTGCCGCGGCACCGCTCGTCGCGGAGCTGCTCGAGCGCGGCGTCCGCGTCGTCGACCTTTCGGCGGACTTTCGCCTGCGCGACGCTGCAACCTACGAGCGCTGGTACGTGTCGCATCCCCACCCGGACCTGCTGGAGCGCGCGGTGTACGGCCTCACCGAGCTCAACCGCGAGGCGATCGCCGGCGCCGACCTCGTTGCCTGCCCCGGCTGCTTCCCGACCGCCGTGATCCTTGCACTCGCGCCACTGGCCGAGGCGGGCCTTCTCGCCGATGTCGTGATCGATGCCAAGACCGGTGTCTCGGGCGCCGGGCGGGGACTGAGCGAGGACACCCAGTTCGTCGCCGTCGACGAGAACGTCAAGCCCTACCGCGTCGGCGCGCACCGGCACATGCCCGAGATCGATCAGGAACTCGCGGCTCTCGGCGCACCGCTGACCGTTGCCTTCACCGCGCATCTGGTGCCGCTCGACCAGGGTGAGCTGGTGTCCTGCTACGTGACGCCGACGCGTCCAGTCGGCCAGGAAGAGCTCGAGCTGTGGTTCGCCGAGCGCTACAGCGGCGAGCGCTTTATCGACCTCGTCGATCGCCCGCCCGGCGTGCGCGACGTGCGCGAGACCAACATCTGCGCGATCCATGCCCACGCCGACGAGCGCACCGGCAAGCTCTTCGTCTTTGCCGCGCTCGACAACCTCTGGAAGGGCACTGCCTCGCAGGCAATCGCCGACCTCAACCTGATGTTCGGCTTCGAGGAGGGGGCGGGCATCTCGTGAGCGCCGGCGATCTCACGCACGAGGCGTTCCAGTCGCGTTGGGTGCCGGCACCGCCCCACTGCGCGCCGCTGCCGCCTACCGAGTTGCCCGCCGGCTTCAGGGCCGGGGGATTCGCGGCCGCCGTCAAGGACGGCGACACCCGGCTTGATGTCGGCTTGCTCGTGTGTGACGGACCGGCCTGCGTGAGCGCCGCGCGGTTCTGTGTCTCGGGGGCGCTCGCGGCCCCTGTCCTGCTCTGCGAGCAGGAGTGCGATCTCAGCGGCATTGCTGCGGTCGTGGCGAACTCCGGCAACGCCAACGCCGCGACCGGCGAGACGGGGCTCGCGCAGGCGCGGCTCGTGCAGCAGGCGGCCGCAACCGCGCTCGGCCTTCCACCCAATCAGGTCGCGGTCGCTTCAACCGGGGTGATCGGCGTTCCGTTCCCGGGCGAGCGCATCGCCGAGATGCTGCGGCGCTCAGTCGCGCAGCTGGACCACGACGCCGGGGATTTTGCGGCCGCAATCAAGACCACCGACATGATCGACAAACACATCGCGCTTTCGGTTGAACTCCCTGCGGGGGAGACGGTGCGCCTCAGCGCCCAGTGCAAGGGCGCCGGAATGATCTCGCCGCGCTTCGCGACGATGCTCTGCTTCGTGCAGACGGACGCCGCGATCGATGCCGAGACCGCCGACCTGCTGCTGGGCGTCACCGTCAAGCGCTCGTTTGATCGGATCTCGGTCGACGGTCAGCTATCGACGAACGACACGGTGCTGCTGATGTGCAGCGGTGCGAGCGGCGTCGCGATCGAGCCCGAGTCGGCAGACGAGCGAGCGTTCGGCGAGGCACTCGATGCGCTGCTGCGCGAGCTGGCGCTGCGAATCGTCGCCGATGGCGAAGGCGCCAAGCGGGTCGGCCGCGTCTACGTCAGCGGCGGCGATCGGCACGCCGTCGAGCGCGTCGCGCGCGCGGTCGCCAACTCACCGCTCGTCAAGGCCGCGCTGTTCGGCGGCGACCCCAACTGGGGGCGGATCGCGCAGGCTGTCGGTGCCGCGCTACCGGGTAGCGCGCCACTGTCCTTCGACATCGCGATCGAAGACATCCCCGTCTGTGCTGACGGCGCCGTGATCGAATTCGATCAAGCGGCACTGACCGCGGCGGCGCAGCGCGACGAGGTCGAGTACGCGGTGAAGCTGCCCGGAGCGGGCGCTGAAACCGAGGTCTTCTTCTCCGACCTGTCGTATGGGTACGTGAAGATCAACGCGGAGTACACGACGTGACCAGCGACATCGCAACCCTCCTCGAGGCGCTGCCCTACATCCGCGAGTTTCATGGCTCGACGGTCGTGATCAAGTACGGCGGCGCGGCGATGGACGACCCGCAGCTGCGCGAGGAGTTCGCGCGCGACGTCGTGCTGCTCAAGTACGTCGGGATGAACCCGATCGTCGTCCACGGCGGCGGCCCCGACATCACCGCCTACATGAACCGGCTCGACATGCCAGTCGAGTTCGTCGGTGGCCTGCGAGTCTCCGACGAGGCGACGGTCGAGATCGCAAAGATGGTGCTGATCGGCAAGCTCAACAGCGACATCGTGCTGCGGATCGGCCGTCACGGGCAGCCCGCCGTCGGCCTCTCGGGCGACGACGCCGGCCTGCTGCTCTGTTCGCGCCGCGCCGCGCCGGGCGGGGAGGACATCGGCTGGGTCGGCCAGATCGACGCGGTAGACCCGGGTGTCATCAACCACATCGCGCGCGACTACATCCCCGTCGTGGCGTCGGTCGGCGCCGACCGCGAGGGCAACTCCTACAACGTCAACGCCGACGAGACCGCAGCCGCGATCGCCGTCGCGCTTGGCGCGACGAAGGCGATCTTCCTCACCGACGTGCGCGGCTGGCTGCGCGACCCGGCCGACCCCGAGAGCCTGATCTCCGTGGCCTCAGTCGCCGAGGTCGAGCAGGCAATCCCCGGCGTCGCCGGCGGCATGGCGCCAAAGCTCGGGGCCTGCGTCGCTGCGGTCAAGGGCGGTGTCCCGGCAGCCCAGATCATCGACGGCCGGGTCGCCCACTCGCTGCTGCTCGAGCTCTTCACTGACGCCGGAATCGGCACCAAGGTGACGCCGTGAGCGTGCTCAGCGGCGCCGATGCGCACCTGACTCCCAACTACGCGCGCTTCCCGGTCGAGTTCGCCCGCGGCGAGGGCGCGCGGCTTTGGGACAGCGATGACGTCGAGTACCTCGACTTCCTCAGCGGCATCTCCGTCTCGAGCGTCGGCCACTGCCACCCGGCGGTCGTCGCCGCGATCCGCGAGCAGGCCGCGAAGCTGATCCACGTCGGCAACCTCTACTACACCGAGCCGATGTCGCGGCTCGCAGCGCGCCTGGCCGAATGCTCGCTCGGCGGCAAGGTGTTCTTCACCAACTCCGGCACCGAGGCGGTCGAGGCGGCGCTCAAATGCGCGCGCAAGGCCCGCCGCGGCGGCACGATCGTCTCGCTCCATGGCGCCTTTCACGGCCGCACCTACGGCTCGCTCTCGGCGACACCGCAGGAATCCAAGCAGGCGCCGTTCGCCCCGCTCGTCGGCGGCTTCGTCAGCGTCGAGGCGACCCTCGACGCGCTGAGCGCGGTCGTCAGCGAGCAGACCGCGGCCGTGATCCTCGAGCCGATCCAAGGGGAGACCGGTATCCACGCGCTGGGCGACGAGTTGCTCGGCGGCGCGCGCGAGCTCTGTGACGCCACCGGCGCGACGCTGATCTTCGATGAAGTCCAAACCGGTCTCGGGCGGACCGGCACGCGCTGGGCCTACGAGCACTCGGGCGTCACCCCCGATCTGCTGTGCACCGCCAAGGCGCTCGGCGGCGGCCTCCCGATCGGCGCGCTGATCACCGGCGAGCGCCACGCCGACACCTTCGCGCCTGGCGATCACGGCTCGACGTTCGCCGGCGGACCGGTCGTCTGCGCCGCCGCCAACGCGGTGCTCGACGTGCTGCTCGACGACGCTCTGCTCGAGCGCGTCAGCGAGCTCGGCGAGCTGCTGCGCGAGGGTCTCGCGCCCCTGCGCCATGTTGTCGCCGTGCGGGGCCGCGGCTTGATGATCGCGTTTGACCTCGACATCGACGCCAACGCGGTCAGCCGGCGCCTGCTGCTCGAGCGCCAGCTGCTCGTCAACGCGACGGGACCCCGCACGCTGCGGCTCCTGCCGCCGCTCGTGATCGGCGAGTCGGAGGCGATCGACGCGCTCGAGCGGATCGCTGCGATCCTCGAGACGGAAGCCTGAGCGCGATGGTTCGCGAGTTGGCCGGTGGCTACGAGCTCGATGACGATTCGCGGCGGATCGACGTCGACGTCGTCCACCGCTACATCTCAGAGGAGTCCTACTGGGGCAAGGGGCGCTCGCACGCGACGGTCGTCGCCTCGATCGAGGGCTCGCAGCGCGTGGTCGGCGTCTACCACGCCGGCGCGCTGATCGGCTTCGCGCGCGCCGTAACCGACAGGGCCGCCTTCGCAATACTCCTCGATGTCTTCGTGCTGAGCGAGCACCGCGGCCGCGGGCTCGGCGTCGAGCTGGTCCGCGAGATCGTCGACAACGGACCGTATCGCGATCTCCGCTGGTGGCTGGGTACCGACGACGCGCAAGGTCTGTACGCGAAGTTCGGCTTCCTCGAGCTACAGCTGCCGGCGGTTGCGATGCAGCGCGCGGCGCAATTAGGCTTGCCGATCCGATGAGCGACTCGAGCTTTCCACCGCGCACCGCGAGCTACGAGGCCGACCCCGAACAGGTCGGCCGCGTGCTACTTCTCTACTCGGGCGGACTAGATACCAGCGTGATGCTGCGCTGGATCCAGGAACGCTACGAGGCCGACGTCGTCACGCTGACCGTAAACCTCGGACAGCCCGGCGAGGACTACGCCGTGATCGAGGGCAAGGCACGCCAGATCGGCGCGGTCGAGTGCCATATCGTCGACGCGCGCGAAGAGTTCGCCGCCGAGTACCTCGTACCCGCGATCAAAGCCAACGCGCTCTACGGCGGCGGCTACCCGCTGTTCACGGCCCTCGGACGGCCATTGATCGCCAAGCTCGCGGTCGAGTACGCTCGGCGCTGCGGCTGCGACACGATCGCCCATGGCTGCACCGGCAAAGGCAACGACCAGGTGCGGATCGAGGCAACGATCGCCACGCTCGCCCCCGAGCTCAAGGTGATCGCCCCGGTGCGCAGCTGGGCGATGGGCCGCGACGAGGAGGTCGCCTACGCGCGCGAGCACGGGATCCCGGTGAAAGGCGGCTCGGAGTCCGCGCCGTACTCGATCGACGACAACCTCTGGGGGCGCTCCTCCGAGGGGCGCTGGATCGAGGACCTCGACGAGGCTCCGCAGGAGGACGTCTTCCAGCTCGTGACGCCGCCACGCAAAGCGCCAGACGAGCCGGCGCAGATCGAGCTGTCCTTCGAGCGCGGGCTGCCGGTCGCGCTCGACGGCACGCGGCTCGGCCTGGTCGAGCTGATCGAGCGCGTCGGCGAGCTCGGCGCCCGCCACGGCGTCGGCATCATCGATCACATCGAAGACCGCATTGTCGGCCTCAAGGTGCGCGACATCTATGAAGCGCCAGCCGCGGCGATAATCCTCCCGGCCCACCACGAGCTCGAGCAGCTGGTCTGCACGATTCACCAGAACCAGTTCAAGCCCGATGTTGACCGCCAGTGGGGCTACCTCGTCTACGCCGGTCTGTGGTGGGAGCCACTGCGCACCGACCTCGACGCCTACATCGACGCCGTCAACGCCCAGGTCACCGGCACGATCGGCCTCGAGCTCTACAAGGGCACCGCCCGCGTGACGACACGCTCCTCGCCGAACGCGCTCTATGACCGCTCGCTGGCGTCCTTCGCACATTCCGGCGGCCTCTTCGCCCAGACCGCCGCGCCGGGCTTCATCGAACTGTGGTCGCTGCAGTCGCGGATGGCCTGGCAGCTGCGCAACCGCTAGCTTCACTCAGGCGCGGGGCTTCCTCGCTCTCGCGCGGCGCCCGCAGCGTCCCAGCGCTTGACCGTATGGCGGAGCGCGAAATAACCACCGATTCCGGGAAGCGTCGGCAGCCAGAAGGAGATCGCGCGATAGGCGAGCACCGCGACAATCGCCTCGCCACCCGCGATTCCGAACGCGACGAAGGCACCGATCATTGCCCCTTCGACACCGCCGATACCGCCAGGAATCGGCAGCAGTCCGCCGAGTGTGCCGAGGAAGTAGCCCAGCACCAGAACGGCCAGCGCAGGGTGGCCGCCAAAGGCGTGGAATGAGAAGTCGAGCGCGGCGATGTCAAAACCCCAATAGGCGGGCGCCCCGAGCAAGCCCAGCCGTCGCTCGCGCACGAGAGCAACCGCGGTGCGCGCCCCCGACCCAAGCGCTGCCGGCGCCGCAGCGAGGCGCTCGATCAGTCGCCGCCACCAGCGCGGCCCGGAGGAAATCTGGCGCAGGCGCCGATCTACATCGCCGGGGACTAGCACCGCGCTCAACACCAACGCGGCGATGACGAGGCTCACGAGCGCCGGCAACAGCGTGAGCTCGACCGGTCCGTGACCGGGGAGGAGTCCGCTACCGAGCGCGATCCCAAAGACGATGACGGCGCCCAAATAGACCGCGTACTGGACGATCAGGCTGGCCACCATGCGACAGGCGATCACCTGGACGTCAAGACCCGCGCGGCCAAGCGCCCACACCGTCACCGCGACCGCACCGGCGCCCCCCGCTGCGAGCAGCCGGATTGCCGCGATTCCGGCGAGTGGGATCTCCATCGAGACGCCCCAGGTGAGGCGCGGCACGCCACGGCCAAAGATCGTGCGAAAGAGCACCGCGTAGCCGGCGATCGACAGGAGTTCGACCCCGGCAGCGCCACAAAGCCACAACGGATCACCGTGCTCCAGCTTGCCCCACGTCTGGTGCAGGCCCGCGATCTTCGGCACGAGCAAATAGAGCCCGACGAGCGCAAAAACGATCAGAGCGCCGGCGAGCAGCAGCCGTCGCCGGCTGACCGGGGTGCCTGGTCCCTCCGGACGCTGGTTTGGGTGGCGCTGCGCGCCGTCACCGCTCCCCTTCTCCTCAGGCGGATCGTTCGGAGCTCTGGGGCGCTCGGCGTTGTGGGTGCTCTGTTTCGTTGCCATTTGCTGACGCAGCCCTTCCCCAGTGTCGATCGCCTCCTACCAACTACCCTCCAGCGACTCGACCAATGGTCGCAGGGGCTGAGCGTGCGAGCGTCAGCTGGCGAGGAGCGCTACGAGGTCGCCAACCTTCTGCTCGCGGTCGGGTGTGTCGGGGAGGGGCAGGTGGGTGTGGATCGTGTAGCTGTTGCGTCGGCCGACGCGTTTCCTCGTGATGTAGCCGTCGTTGGCTAGTTCCACGACGATCCGGTGCGCGGCGCGTTCGGTGATCCCGAGCGCGGAGCCGACGTCGCGCAGACGGATGCCGGGATCCTGGGCGATGCAGAGCAGCACGCGGGCGTGGTTGGTTAGGAATGACCATGCAGGCGCATCGCTTTTCGGCATTACACCACCATAACTTTTCTAGATTTGTGTGTCCTGTATCATAAGACCCGCCACTAGGGACGGGCTTCAAGGTCCTGACGATGAATCCTCCAGACGACCGCGCCAAGGCGGGGTTGAGTTGGCGGATGAATCCCGGAGCCAGCCGTCTAGTTCGTGGTCACAGCGCCTCGACCAAGGAGCTTCGGATATGGCAAGCAAACACTCCCCTAGCCGGACGCTGGCCATTGCCCGGGATATGTGTCGCGCGCAACAGGGCGACGAGCCCGCCGCGACCACGACCTCGTCGCTGTCGCTCGGCCAGAGGGGGATCGGGACGTTCCTTCGAGCTCCTTTGAGGTTTCGCAACCTGCCGGGCTTGCTTGGCGGCGATCGCGGCTCATCGGCCGCGATCGCCGGCAGCACCTACTCGGGTGCTCAGCGCCCAACCCAAATCACGGAGGAATGATGGCCACGCACGTCGCCGGAACAACAAAGATTCGCTCGCAGGCAAGTGCGCGTTCGAGGATCGCTGACATCACGAAATTCGCGACCTACGCTACTTCGCTTACCGGCATTTATCTGTCGGTCGGATTCCTCTTCTATTACGCCGCGCACGAGAAACTGTTCGTCAACAACGGGACGATGCCAGCCCCGCTACAGAAGCTGTTCGCCGGCTCGTTCTTCGCGAGCGTGCCTGGCGACAACGCCGCCTGGCTGCTGCTCGGACTGCTCGAGGCGTCGATAGTCGTGCTGCTGGCTTTCAGCCTGATTCGCGGTGAGTTCCTGCCATCACGGCGCAAGCCGATCCTGCTCGCCGGCCTCAGCGTCTCGCTGCTCGCCTTCGGCGTGATGGGCCTCGCCAACGACATGATCGGCAACGACGCGACCGTGATCGAGCTGTTCACGTACTTCGGCGTCACGATCGCTGCGATGTTCCTCATCAGAAACATGTCGCCCTACCGGCCGATGAGCTGGCTCGCAGGCGGGGCCGACGACGAACACCCGGCTAACTGACCGCAAGGTCGCGTCGCTCGAGGACCGCACGTCGTCGCGCGACGCGACCGCCAGTCACGACCAACCAGACGAACCTGCCGCCGGACCAGCGATAGGAGCCCAAAATGAGAGATTCACGCTATAGGCCGTTAGTCATCGTCGCGGTAGGCGTCGCCCTGGTCATGTTTGCCCTCGCCTTCCCTTCGGCGTCGCGGCTCGTTCTGGTCGTCGGCGGGGTGGCGATCGTGTCCGGCGTCGTTACCGGGATCACTCGCCTGACCCGAAATCGCTCGCCCCACGCGGGAGGCCTGAAATGAAGGCCCTCGTCTACCACGGCCCAGGCGAACGCGGTTGGGACACGGTCGATGACCCGACGATCATCGATCCGACCGACGCTATCGTTCGCATCGACACCTCGACGATCTGCGGCAGCGACCTGCACATCCTCAAAGGCGACGTGCCGGAGACCCTCCCCGGGACGATCCTCGGTCACGAGGCAGTGGGCACCGTGATGGAGGTCGGCGCGGCGGTCAGCACGATCGCGCCCGGCGACCGGGTGCTGCTGTCGTGCGTGAGCGCCTGCGGACGCTGCCGCTACTGCAAGGAGGCCCGCTACGGCCAGTGCCTCGGTGGCGGCGGCTGGATCTTCGGTCACACGATCAACGGCCTGCAAGCCGAGCTCGCGCGCGTGCCGTTCGCCGACAACTCGACCTACAAGTTCCCCGAGAACCTCGGCGACGAGCAGGTGCTTTTCCTCGCCGACATCCTGCCGACCGCCTTCGAGGTCGGCGTCCTCAACGGCACGATCACCCCCGGTGATGTCGTCGCGATCATCGGCGCCGGCCCGGTCGGCCTTTCGGCCGTCCTCACCGCGCAGCTCTACACGCCGGGACGGATCGTCTCGATCGATCTCGCCGACTCTCGCCTCGAGAGCGCACTCGTATTCGGTGCGGACATCACGATCAACAACGGCCGCGAGGACCCGGTCGCGCTGATCATGGAAATGACCGACGGTCTCGGCGTCGATGTCGCGCTCGAGGCGGTCGGCGTTCCGCAAACCTTCGAGCTGGCAGCGGACCTGATCCGCCCTGGCGGCCGCGTCGCCAACATCGGCGTGCACGGCCACTCCGCGACGCTGCATCTCGAGAAGCTGTGGACGCGCGACGTCACGATCACGACCGGACTCGTTGACACGTTCAGCATTCCGCAGCTGATGCGGCTGATCGTCAGTGGTCGGCTCGATCCGTCGCGCTTTGCCACCCACCGCTATCCGCTGGACGACACTATGGGCGCCTACGACACCTTCGCCGACGCAGCGAACACGGGCGCGCTGAAAGTCGTCCTAGAAGGCAGCGAACGCCACAGCTCCGAAACCCAAAGCGCCGGAGCGCTCGCCGTTCACTGACGCATGCTCGGGCTCGCGGTCGCATGGGCCGGCAAGCGCGCACCGAGACCAGCGTGGTGATCGGTGCGATCGATCCTCGCGCCGTGGGTGCCCGCCGCTGGTGGGCGCTTGGCGCGCTGACGCTGGCTGTCTTGGCGGTCGGTCTGGACGGCACGATCCTCAGTGTGGCGCTGCCGACGCTCGCGCGGGCTCTGCACGCGTCGGAGTCGAACCTGCAGTGGTTTTCCTCGAGCTATCTGCTGGTGCTCGCGGCGGCGATGCTGCCGGCCGGTCTGCTCGGTGACCGCTACGGCCGCAAGAAGGTGCTGCTCTGCTCGCTCGCACTGTTCGCGCTGGGCTCGGCAGCCTGTGCCGCCGCCCCGTCGAGCGACGCGTTCATTGCGGCCCGCGTGCTGCTCGGGGTCGCGGGCGCGGGGATCATCGTGATGTCGCTCTCGGCGCTCACGGTGCTCTTCACCAAGGAGGAGCGCCCGCGCGCGGTGGGCATCTGGGCGGCGGCGAACTTCGTCGCCCTGCCGATCGGCCCGATCCTTGGCGGCTGGCTGTTGACGCACTACTGGTGGGGCTGGGTGTTTCTGATCAACGTACCGGTCGCGCTGATCGGGTTGATCGCCGGTCTCGCTCTCCTGCCCGAGTCGCGTGCCGCGCGGCGGCCCGGACTTGACGTCGTCGGCATAGCCGCCTCGATTGCGGGACTTGTCGCCCTGATCTACGGCCTGATCGAGGCCGGGCAGCACGGCTGGAGTGACAGCGTCGCGCTCGTTTCGATGGCCGCCGGCCTCGGAATACTGGCCGCTTTCTTCGTCTGGGAGCGGCGCCTGAGCCGCCAGCCCGGCGGTCAGCCGCTCGTCGACGTGGCGCTCTTTGGCTCACAGTCCTACACCTGGGGGGTGATCCTTGCGGCGGTCGCGATGCTCGCCTTGATCGGCGTCCTCTTCACGCTGCCGCAGTACTTCCAAGGAGTGCTCGGCGCCAACGCGATGGGCTCTGGTCTGCGGCTCCTGCCGCTGATCGGCGGGCTCGTCGTCGGGGCGGTGCCCGCTGCCCAGATCGTCCGCCGCGTAGGGGCGAAGGTCGTGGTGGCGCTTGGGTTCGCGATGCTCGCCAGCGGATTGCTGACCGGCTCCGCGACCAGCGTCACCTCCAGCGGTACTTTCGTGGCCGCATGGATGGCGCTCGCGGGTGCCGGAATGGGCCTCGCGACGGCGACGGCGACCTCAGCCGCGCTCTCCGAACTCTCCGAACAGCAGAGCGGCGTCGGCTCGGCCGTCCTGCAAGCGCTCAACAAGACCGGAGGACCGCTTGGCACGGCGATTCTTGGCAGTGTGCTCAGCTCCACCTACATAGCCCACCTCGCGCTGACCGGCGTCCCGGCCGCGGCCGCGACTGCTGCCCGGCAGAGCATCTTTGGCGCCGCCGCCGCCGCCGCGCAGATCCACTCGAGCGCACTGCTTGATTCCGCGCGCGCTGCGTTCGTCAGCGGCATGGACCTCGCGCTGATCGTGTCCGGCGCCGTCGCGCTAGCCGGCGTCCTGCTCGCTGCGATCTTCTTCCCCCGGACGAGCGCCTTGAACGCAACGCCGGAGCGGCCCGCAGGCAAGGAAGTGGCCGTCATCGCGGCGGGCTGAACGGGCAGCTCACCCGCCGACCCGCCCGCGACTGCGACCGAGGCCCTGCGGCGAGTAAAGCGCTCTGGGAGAGCTAGGATCTGTGCGGGACGCACTTTGCTGCGGACCACGGGAGGGGCTCTCAGGCACCTCCCGTTCAGTCGTCTTTGACGTCGCATTGACCTGCTCGGCTGGTGGCCACGAGAGCATCCGCACGTAGCGGTAATCGCATCGGCCCCGTCTGGTGCTGGGCCTAGGATCAGCAGAGTCGATGCCCGAGCACGCTTGCGCCCACCTGCACGTCCACTCCGAGTACTCGCTGCTCGACGGCGCGTGCAAGATCGAGGGCCTGGTGGAGCGCGCGGCGGCGTTCGAGCAGCCCGCGCTCGGTCTCACCGACCACGGCGTGATGAACGGTGCGGTCGAGCTTTACAAGGCCTGCAAGAAAGCGGGGATCAAGCCAATCGTCGGCTGCGAGGTCTACTTCGTCGACGACCACGCGGCGCTCGCCTCCCCGGGTAAGCGCATCGAGCGTAACCACCTGACGCTGCTCGCGTCCTCCAACGAGGGCTACCGCAACCTCGTCAAGCTTTCCTCCGCTGGCTTCCTCGAAGGCCTGCAGCGCGGCCGTCCGTGTGTCGACATGGCCCAGATCGAACGCTACGGCGAGGGTGTGATTGCGCTGAGCGGTTGCCTGGCCTCACGGTTGTGCACACGGATCGCTGAGGGCAGGCTCGACGAAGGTCGCGCGCACATCGATCAGCTGATCGGCGCGCTCGGTGCCGACAACGTCTATTTCGAGGTGCAGAAGAACGGCCTCGATCTCCAGGAGCGCTGCAACGAGGAGATCGTGCGCATGGCGCGTGAGTTCGCCCGCCCGCTGGTCGGCACCGGCGATGTGCACTACCTGCGACGCGACGACTACCGCCACCACGCCGCGCTGCTCTGCGTTCAGACAAAGAGCACGCTCGAAGTTCCCAAAATGACGTTCGCGACCAACGAGTACTACCTCAAGGACTCCGCCGAGATGGCGGGCGCCTTCGCGCAGTGGCCGGAGGCGCTCGAGAGCACGCTCGAGATCGCAGAGCGCTGCAACGTCGCGATCGAACTCGACCGTCAGCTGATTCCGGCCTACCCGGTACCCGAAGGCGAGACCGAGGCAAGCTACCTGCGCCGGCTCGTGACGGCCGGGATGTGCGAGCGCTATGGCGACCCGCCGCCGGCGGCGGTAATCGAGCGGATGGAGTCAGAGCTTGAGGTGATCGACCGCATGGGCTTTAGCGCCTACTTCCTGATCGTCTGGGACTTCGTCCACTACGCGAAGAGCAATGGGATCGCGGTAGGTCCTGGCCGCGGCTCGGCCGCCGGCTCGATCGTCTCCTACGGTCTGCGCATCACCGACGTCGACCCGCTCGCCTACGGCCTTTTGTTCGAGCGCTTCCTGCATCCCGAGCGCGTCTCGATGCCTGATATCGACATCGATTTCTCGGTCCGCGGGCGCGAGCGCGTGATGCGCTACGTCGTCGAGAAATACGGCCGCGAGTCGGTCGCCAACATCGTCACGTTTGGCCGGATGTTCCCCCGGCAGGCGACGCGTGACGCCGCGCGCGTCCTCGGCCACGACTACGGGCAGGGTGACAGGCTCGCGAAGCTGATTCCCGACCCTCAGCAGGGCCGGGCGCCGAGCTTCGAGGACTGCCTCAAGCCCGGCGAGCCGCTGCGCGCTCTCTACGACATCGACGACACCGCGCGCGAGATCATCGACATAGCGCGTGGCCTCGAGGGGATCGTGCGCAACGCGTCGATCCACGCCGCCGCAGTCGTAATCGCCGACCGGCCGCTGACCGACATCGTGCCGCTGCAGCTCGCGGACGCCGGGACCGGCGAGGACGGCGAGCGCCAGTACCGCACTGTCACGCAGTTCTCGATGAAGCCGATCGAGGAGATCGGCCTGCTGAAGATCGATTTCCTCGGGCTTCGCAACCTCGACGTGATCGAGGACGCCCTCGACATCATCGAGCGCTCGAGCGGCGCGCGGCCCGACATGGCGAGCCTGCCGCTGGACGACGTGAAGACCTACGAGATGCTCGCGCGAGGGGACTCGGTTGGCGTCTTTCAGTTCGAGTCCGACGGCATGCGCGAGGCGCTCAAGAAGGTCAGGCCTGACTGCTTCGACGACGTCGTGGCGCTCGGTGCGCTCTACCGCCCAGGCGCGATGGACCAGATCCCAACCTACGCGCGCGGCAAGCATGATCCGCAGACGATCGACTACCCCGACCCGCGGCTCGAGCCGATCCTTCGCTCCTCGATGGGCGTGATCCTCTACCAGGAGCAGGCGATGCAGATCTCCAAGGAGATCGCAGGCTTCTCGGGCGCCAAAGCCGACGATCTGCGCAAGGCAATCGGCAAGAAGAACCGAGCGGCGATGGCGGCGCTGAAGCCCGAGTTCGTCGAGGGCTGTCGCGCCAGCGGGACGAGCGACAAGGTGATCGACTTTCTCTGGAACACGAACGAGCGCTCCGCCGACTACTCATTCAACCTCAGCCATGCCGCCTGCTACGCGCTGATCTCATACCGCACGGCCTGGCTGAAGGCCAACTACCCAGCGGAATACATGGCGGCGCTGATTTCCTCGGTGATGTCGACGAAGGACAAGGTGCCGTTCTTCGTCGCGCGCTGTGAGGAGATGGGGATCGAGATCCTGCCGCCCGACGTGAACGTCTCAGACCACGAGTTCACGGTCAGTGGCGGCAACATCCGCTTCGGCCTCGATGCCGTCAAGGGTGTCGGCTACCAGGCCGTGGAGGCGATCAAGCGGGCCCGCGATGAAGGCGGCGTGTTCGGCTCGTTGTGGGACTTCTGCGAACGCGTCGACGGCCGCGCCGTCAACAAGAAGGCGATCGAGGCGCTCGTCAAGTGCGGCGCCTTAGGCTCCACCGGCGCGACGCGCCGGGGCATGCTCGAGGTCCTCGAACAGGCGCAGGGGGCGGGCCAGAAAGCCCAGCAGGACGCGCTGATCGGACAGGCCTCGATCTTTGACCTGGGCGACTCGGGTGGGCCCTCATTGGCCTTCGCGTCGAGTCGCCCGCCGATCTCCACGCGCGAGTTCGACCAGCACGAGCTGCTAGCCGTCGAGAAGGAGGCGATCGGGCTCTTCATATCGGCGCACCCGCTGAAAGCGGTCCGCGACGCGCTGCGCCTCGCAGTCGACTGCACGCTCGCGGAGGTCTCCGCAAAGCCCGACAAGGAGAGTGTGACGGTCGGCGGGATCATCACCCAGGCGCGGAAGATTCGCACCCGGACGGGGACCGAGATGATGTTCGCGACGCTCGACGACCTCGAAGGACAGCTCGAGCTACTGGTCTTCGGCAGCTCACTCGAGCGCCTGGAGGGGAGCCTCGAGGTCGATGCGATCGTCCTCGTCCGCGGGCGCGTCGATCAGAAGGAGGGCGAGAAGACGACGGTCGTCGCGCAGACGATCGAGCCCTTTCAGCCCGACGCCGCAGAGGTAGCGCGCGCCAGTACGCTCGTGCGCGAGGCCTCGCGTCCGAAGCTCGTCCACGTGCAGCTCAGCGAGGAGCGCCGCAGCCCCGAGTTCCTGGCCGATCTCAAGCATGTGCTGGCTGCCTTCCCCGGCAAGTCCGAGGTCGTCGTCGAGCTCGGCGAAACGAGCTGGCGGCTCGGCCCGGAGTACCGCGTCGAACCGAGTGTCAGCCTGCGCGCCGAGCTCGAACAACTGCTCGGCACGCCGGCGCGACTCGTCGCCTGAGCCCGATCCCGGTGCAGCCGGCAGGCCGACGGTCTGGCGGCACTCTCACTTCGTGTCGAGGAACTCGACCTCGACGATCGGGCTTCCTGCGAGCCAGTCGTCGTACTCGCTCATTCGTCCTATCTTGGGAAGCAGTTCAGCGAGCACGGTGGCGCGCTGCCCCGGCTCAGTGACCGGTTGAGCGCGGGCCGGGAGGTCGGCCTGGGTGCTCTCCTTGACGTGGAAGGTGAAATCGGGGTGCTCGAGGAGGTTCGCGTACCAGCCTCGCCGGCCCGGCAGGCCGCTGATGTAGATGCCGCTGTCGAGGTTGTGGAACCAGATCTCCAGTCGCCGCGGGCTACCGGAGCGTCGCCCGATCGTCGTGATGTCGACGGTCCTGTCGTGAGCGAGTGCGTTTTCGATGTCCGCGTTCATGGGTGGCTTTCTGGCTTCCTGGAGGCCTTCTCCCTGACGCGACTACGCGCGCCCGACCGTTCGCGCTCGCGTCAAAGCCCCTCGGCGGGCGCAGGAGCGGGTGCGCCGGCGGGCGCGGGGGCGTAGCTCGGGACGAAATCGCGCTGGCGAATGAGCAGTACTGCGGCGAGCGCGCCGAGGAAGGCGATAACGGCGGCGATGCGCGTGAGGTCGTCGAGCGTGGCGGTGAAACCGACTCGGTATGCGTGCAACAGGACGCCGCTCTCGCTCGCCGAGTGAAGCGCGGCCGCGACGGCCCGTACGCCGCCCTCGATGAACGCCGTGTTCAGCGTATGGCCGGCGTGCGCGACCAGCTGCCTGCCAGTCGCTGTGCTCGCGAGCGCGGCGAAGGCCTTGCTATGGATCTGGGTTTGGAACACCGCGCCCAGTACGGCGATGCCGGTCGCCAGCCCGACCGAGCGAAACGTGTTCGAGGAGCCGGACGCCATTCCGCTTCGCTGCGGCGGGACGACCGAGACCGAAGCCGAGGCGATCACCGGGTTGGCCATGCCGATGCCGACGCCGGCGACCACGAACCCGGGCAAGAACACAGTCCACGAGGAGCTCGCATTGATCCCCGTCATCAGGGCGAGGCCGACCGCGACCGCCAGCATCGCGGTGCCGAGCAGAAAACGCGACTGGAAGCGCACGGTGAGCTTTCCCGCGATCGGCGCTGCTATGAAGGCGAGCAGGGTAATCGGCAGGAACCGCAAGCCGGCGGCAAGCGGACCGTAGCCAAGGACGTCCTGGATGTAGAGCGTCATGTAGAGGAACATTGCGAAAATCGACGACGCCAGCGCAAACGTGGACAGTGACACGCCGAGCATCGCTGGTCGCTTGAACAGCGCGAGGTCGAGCATCGGATCCGACTGACGCAGTTCCGCGAATAGGAACACCGCCATCAGCGCGGCGGCGCCGGCGAGCAAGCCGACGATCTCGGTGCTTCCCCAGCCCTCGTCGTTGCCTCGTACCAGCGCCAGCACGAGCAGAAACAGCGAGAGCGAAAAAGTGACGAATCCGATCCAGTCGATCCTCCGCTTGGTCGGATCGGCCGACTCCTCGACGCGAGAGAGTGTGATCGCGACGGCGGCGATGCCGATCGGTACGTTGACGAAGAAGATCCAGCGCCAGCCGAGACCGCTGGTCAATGCGCCGCCGACAAGCGGTCCGATCGCGACGGCGCCACCGAGCACGGCGCCGTAGATCCCGAACGCGGTCCCGCGCTCCTTGCCACTGAAGGCCCCGGCGATCAGCGCCAGAGAGGTGGCGAACATGATTGCGCCGCCGATGCCCTGTACGGCGCGCGCAACGTCAAGCATCACCGCCGAGCTCGACAGGCCACAGACGAACGAGGCAACGCAGAAGGCCGTCAGCCCTGCGGCGAAGACGATCCGCCGGCCGAAGATGTCGCCGACGACGCCTGCGGTAAGAAGGAATGCCGCGATCGTGAGCGAGTACGCGTTGATCACCCACTGCAGGTCGCTGAACGACGCGTGCAGCGATCGCTGGATCGAAGGCAGCGCCACGTTGACGACCGTGATGTCGAGCAGCAGCATGAACACGCCGGTACATACCGCTATGAGCGTCCACCACTTCTTTTCCATCGAGTCCTTCCTGGTCTTTGGCCGTCTAGAGGCTAACTTAGCCCATCAGTCCGATCACGAGCGCGACCTCCTCAGCCGTCGGGCCGGTGCGGTCGGGGCCTGGTGTTTCGAGCACGCAGGGTAGGCGCGCGAAGCGCGGCTCGTTGACGAACGCGCGCGCTCCCTCCAGGCCAAGTTCGCCCTGGCCGATGTTGGCGTGACGGTCGCGTTGGGAGCCGAGCGGGGTTTGGGAGTCGTTCAGGTGCAGCGAACCGACCCGTCCTTGCCCGACGGCGCGCTCGCAGTCGTCGAGGACTCCGGCCAGCCCTTGCGGCGTGCGGATGTCATAGCCCGAGGCAAAGAGATGGCACGAGTCGAGGCAGATGCCAAGGCGCTCGTGCGCGCCGCCGGCGTCGCGGAGCGCGGCGAGCTCGTCAAAGGAACGCCCGAGCGTGCCGCCTGCGCCGGCGGTGTTCTCGAGATGCAGCGGGCAGCGCTCGGAGTCGGCGAGGGCGGCGGCGAAAACTTCGCCGGCGCGCTTGATCGCATCACCGACGTGTCCGGTCTTCGCCGAGCCCGGGTGGACGACCACGCAGTGCGCGCCCATACGGTCGCCGACCCTTAGCGAGTGGGTCAGCGATGTGAGCGACTTCGCCCGGATGTCGGGATCGTCGGAAGCGCAGTTGACGAGATAGACGGCGTGAATCAGCACGGCGCCGATCTCGC
This sequence comes from Solirubrobacterales bacterium, assembly GCA_003133565.1. Taxonomy (GTDB): domain Bacteria; phylum Actinomycetota; class Thermoleophilia; order Solirubrobacterales; family Solirubrobacteraceae; genus Palsa-513. Next base: position 19,902 of record PKYB01000033.1, on the reverse strand, counting down.
TTTCCCCGAGCGCCGTGTCGAAGCGCTCGAAGTCCTCCTCGCTGTAGGACGTCGGGCGCCATTGGCGTGGGGACTGGTTGAAGATCTGGATCGACTTTGCTCCGAGCGCGCTGCCACGTTCGACCGCCCGCCAAAGCCCGCCTGCGGGCGAGACGTGTGCGCCGACTAGCATGCTGCGCGTGCCATGAGAGTTCGCTTCGCTCCTTCACCGACCGGCGCGCTGCACATCGGTGGCGCCCGCACGGCACTGTTTAACTGGCTGCTCGCGCGCGGCGCGGGCGGGCGTCTCCTGCTGCGTATCGAAGATACAGACCGCGAGCGCTCGACGCCGGAAAACGTCGCGCAGATCCTCGATGCGCTGCGCTGGCTCGAGCTCGACTGGGACGAGGGGCCGATCTTCCAGTCCGAGCGCGAGGAAGCCCACCGTGAAGCTGTCGCCAAGTTGCTTGAAACGGGGCGCGCGTACCGCTCAGGGGCGACCGCCGAGGACGTCAAGGCCTGGAAGGCGCGCCACGGCGACGAGCGCGGCTTCCGTGGTGAGGCTGAAGATCACGGGGCGGTGCGACTACGGGTGCCCGACGAGGGCGACACCGTGCTCGACGATCTCGTCGTCGGCGAGGTGCGCTCGCCGAACCGCTCGCTCGACGACCTCGTGATCGCGCGAGCCGACGGCACGCCGCTCTACAACCTCGCGGTAGCGGTTGACGACCTCGACGCCGAGATCACCCATGTCGTGCGCGGCAACGATCATCTGACGAACACCGCCAAGCAGCTGCTGGTGATCGCGGCGCTCGGCGCGACGCCTCCGCGCTACGCGCACCTGCCGCTGCTGCATGGGCCCGACGGTAAGAAGCTCTCCAAGCGCCACGGTGCGGCATCGGTCCAGGAGTTGCGCGACGCCGGCTACCTGCCGGCGGCGATTCGTAACTATCTCGCGCTGCTCGGCTGGGGCGCCGGCGACGACGAGACAATTCTCTCGACGCAGCAGCTGATCGAGCGCTTCGACATCGCGGGCGTACAGCGCAACCCGGCGCAATTTGATGAGCAGAAACTGCGCTGGCTCAACGGCCGCTACATGCGCCAGCTCTCGCTGGCCGAGCTGACGGCTTTGCTCGAGCAGTTCTACGGCCGCGACGGGCTCGCGCCGGCGGTCGCGATCAGCGCCGAGAAGCTGCAGACGCTCGCTGACTTCTGGCCGTTGGTCGGGTTCGTGTACGACGGACCCAGCGAAGATCCGGCGGCTCGTGCGCGCTGGCTTGACGGACCCGGGAAAGCGATTCTCGCCGAGCTGCGCGAGGTCCTCGGGGGGGTTCCCGACCCGTTTGACGAGCCGAGCGTTGAGGCTGCACTCGCCGCCGTCGTGGCGCGGCGTGGGCTGAAGCCGAGTGCCGTTTATCAACCCCTGCGAGTGGCCCTAGCGGGCCGTGCGGTCTCGCCGGGGATCTTCGAGACAGTTGCGCTGCTTGGGCGCGAGGAGACGCTGGCGCGAATTGACCGCGCACTGGGGTAAACGTTTGACCAAGGCCTGCCGATGATTGCTGTGGCGGCCGGGGCCGGACCTGGCGGCACCGCGCGCACGGATGCGTAGCGCGGGACTTCAACTCAGAAGAGAGAACCGTCAATGCCAGCAAACCAATCCGTGGCTGCCGCCGCTGCCAAACAGGCACCCGCGGAGTTGCTCGAGGCGCGGCCAGGGGAGGGCCACGGGCGGCGACTAACCGCTGCATTCGATGCACTTGAGGGCTTTCCGGCCCTCGCTGAATCCCGCAACCGGCTGCTCGCTCTTGTCAGCGGCCACCGTGTCCCGCTTGCCGATGTCGTCGAGACCGTCGAATCCGACATCGCGCTTGTAGTCGCTGTGCTGCGCGTGGCCAATGATCTTCCGGTGCGCGGCAGCGCACGCGTCGAGAACATCCCCGATGCCGTTCGCATTCTCACGCCCGAGTCGGTTCAGGCCCTGGCGGAACGAATGCGGACGTTCGACTACTTCGAGCGCAGCGCGACCTGGGAGGCGACTCCGGATCGCTTCCGCTTGCACGCGCTGGCGACACGCGCGGCAGCCGAGCTGCTCGCCGTGGCGATCGGCTATCCCGATCGTGACCGCCTGATCGTTGCTTCGCTGCTGCACGACATCGGAAAGCTCGTGCTGATGCAGGCCTACACCGGTTATCCGGCGTCGGTGCACCGCGACGCGCGGACCCCCGAGGAGCGCGTGCAGCGCGAGCGACGCGAGCTGGGGGTCGATCACGCCGTCGTCGGCGGCGTGCTCGCCAGACGTTGGGGCCTGCCAAAGTCGCTGGCGACCTCGATCGAGCGCCATCACTCCGATGAAGTCGACGGCGACGCCGCGCTCGTCCGCCTTGCCGACATGCTCGCTCACTACGTCCACGATGACCCGATCTCGCCGGCCGACATGTTGCGCGTCGCGCGCTCGGCCGGGGTGGGCTCGAGCGAGCTGCGCGCCGTTCTCTTCGACCTTCCGCAGCCCTCCGGCGCCGGACGCCGGCGTGTCGTCGAAGCTTGCCCACTGTCAAACCGTGAGCGTGACGTCCTGCGCCTGCTCGCCGAAGGCAAGGTCTACAAGCAGATCGCGCAGGACCTCACCCTGTCGACGAGCACGGTGCGCACGCACCTGCACAACGTGTACGGCAAGCTCGGCGCCGTCGATCGCGCACAAGCCGTGCTGATCGCGACGGAGCGCGGCTGGCTCTAGCAGCAATCGTCGCACCCGGGCGCGCCGCTAGGATCGTGCTCGCGTGCTTTCGATCACGACGAAGTCGCCCTATGCGGTTCGGGCACTGACCGAACTCGGACGCTCGGCGCAGTCCGGCCCGGTGCCGATCGCCGAGCTTGCGCGACGGCGCGAAATACCCGTGCAGTTCCTCGAGCAGCTGTTCTCAGTGCTGCGGCGGGCAGGCGTGCTGCGCTCGTTCCGCGGTGCCAAGGGGGGCTACGCCTTCGCCCGAGACCCGGCGACGATCACCGTCCTTGAAGTCGTAGAGCTGCTCGACGGTCGTCTCGATGCCGGTGCGTCCGGGGTATTCGAGGACGCCGCGAGCGCGGCCCGCGAGGTTCTGCGTGGGGTCACGCTCGCCGAGCTGATCGAGCGCGAGGAGCGCGACGCCGCCACGGCGATGTATTACATCTGAACGTACCCCCGGGGCGGGCAGCCAGGAACGGCAGGTGCGCCGCGAGCAGCACACCGCCGCCACGCTCCTGCTCCGCGCGACGCGGAGCGGTGAGACCGAGGTGCCGCGTCGGGTATGCGTGCAACCTGGCTCTCCGCGCCTCATAGGAGTTCGGCGAGCGGTCGATACCGCACCTAAATGGAAGCCGGTGGAGACAGCCGACGACCGGGAACCCCGGTCGAGGCGGAGAATTGGGATGCATTTACGAAGCCGCTTGCGCCGTCGGTAGCTACCCCGCGCGTTGATATTCGGCCCGCCAAGGGATGGTCGGCTCTGAAGATGCTCTCTGCGGCGACAGCGCTGCTAGCCATAATCGCGATCGCGATGGTCGCGACCGCCGGCGGTTCGAGCGCCGGTGCCGGCAAACCGTATTCGGCGGCCGTCGCGCAGCAGTTCACTGCGGGTTGCGAGGCGCACACGCCGACTGCATGGACGCAGTCGACGGCGAGCAGCTACTGCGCTGCCGCCCTTGCATGCGTCGAAGCGCACGTGTCGTATGCGCGGCTGGTGTCGATCGACGAAAGCATCGCGAACGGTCGCGGCGACCCTGACGCGGCGGAGCTCGAGGCCTGTACCGAGAGCGCGCTCAGGAGCACGCCGGGCACCGGTGTTCCCGGTGTTCCCGGTGTTGCTGGCGCTACCGGCAGTACCGGCGTTGCCAGCCCAACTTAAGGCCTATGAACGACACGCAAACACCTGGGCGTCTCCAGTTCGATCGGCGGTGGACTTCGCCGGTCCAACAGGGCCTGCGCCTCTACGCCACTAGCGCCTGGAGGCTCTGGGCTGTTTTGGTACCACTCTCAGCAGCGCCCGCGTTGCTGGGCTTTATGGCGGTCGTTTCGGCTGCTCCTGCGGGATCGACAGTGCTCAACGGGAAGATCTACGCACCGGACGGCTCCGCGACCGGTTACTTGGACGCGCGGTGGCTCATGGTGGCGCTCATGTTTCTGGCCTCGGCTCTCGTGACCGCCGCCGCCCTGCGCATCTTCAGCGAGACGGCATTTGGTCGGCAAGCGCAGCCGGACGAAGCGCTGAGCTTTGCTCTGCGCCGGTTCGGTGCGACCCTTTGGCTGTCGATCCTTGTCGTCGTCGCGGTGTTCGTCGGCTTTGTCGCGCTGCTTGTCCCGGGCATCTACGCCAGCACAGTCCTCGCCGTCGCGCTTCCTGTGCTCGTCGTCGAGGATCGCCGGGGCGGCGCGGCGCTCAAACGATCACGCGAGCTGGCAAAGGGCCACTTCGGGCACACGTTCAGCGCAGTCGTTGCCGGCGGCGTAATGGCTGGCGGTCCCATCATCCTGGTCGAACTGCTGCTGCGCGTTAACGGCAGCGTGGCGAGCGTCACGTTCGTTCAGGTCCTGGTGATTGTCCTTGTGCAAGCGGTTTTCGCACCGGTTGCGATCGCAGTGTCGGTCGCGCTCTACTTCGATCTGCGCGCTCGCAAAGAGCCCGGCAGCGTTCCGTTCGCCCCCCTGACAGGTGCGCCCACCCTCGCGCACCCGCTGCCGCCGACACCCGAGACCGGCACGCCCTGGTCCTGACGACCATCGGCGAGCGAGCTTGCTATCGCTGCGCGGCGGCTAGCTCGGCGACGCTCTTGGTGATGTGGTCGGGTCGTGCGGTGGTGTTCTCGGGTAAGCCGCGTGCGTGGCGGTCGATCCAGACCGTTCGTAGCCCCAGGCGTTGCGGGCCGAGCACGTCCCACTCGAGGTTGTCGCCGATCATCCAGGAGTCGGCGGGAGCACAGCCGAGGCTCTGCAGCGCGCGCCAGTAAGCCTCGGCATCGGGCTTGCCGACGCCCGCCTCGCCTTCGATCCCCACATAGGTGAAGTAGCCGATCAGGTTGAACCGTTCGAGCTTTGCGCGCTGCAGCGCCGCCTCGCCGTTGGTGATCACGCCGAGCGTGTGACCGGCCGAGATAAGCTCGTCGAGCAGCTCCACGGCGCCCGGATAGAGCACGAGGCCATCGTCACGGAGGGTTCGGTAGCGCGCAGCAAGCTGGGCTGCCAACGCCTCGTTCGAGGCCCCCAGGCCGTCGAGCGCCTCGCCGACGATCGCGCGCGTCGCCGCCATCAGGTCGGCACGCCCAATGCGGTGGCGTTCTGGATCAGACCAGTAAAAGCCAGCGACACGCGTGATCGCCGCGCGCAACTCGCGCGCCGAGAACCCAGCGCCAGGCCCAGCAGCCTCAGCACAGACCGCTTGCCAGCATTCGTCGATGCCGCCGTCGAAGTCGATCAGCGTGTCATCAAGGTCAAAAAAGATCGCCTCGCACGGCGCGAACCCGCTCCACGGCACAGCCCCGATTCTAGGCGCCGCCGCCACACAGACGACACGCTCCCGAGGCGGCTGCTCTCGGCAAACGCAGCCTGATCGCTACGACGGGCGTCGGCGTGCGGCGGCGCGTCGATGACTACATCGAGATCCTTATGGAGCTCGGAGCGAGAGACTGATGAAATAGCCTTGTGAAGCTCTTGCGGGATCGTTCTTCGTCGCGCTCGAGACGTCGGCTGATCCTGCGATTGCTGGGCGGCTGCATCGCGATCGTGCTGGCGGCGACGATCGCGTCGGCGACAACCGTTTTCGAAGTGGTCGGCGTCGTCTCGGACGCTTTCTCGCGCGGCGTGTTGGTGAAGTCGAAGGCGCTCACCAAAGCGAAGGCCGGCGCGCCGGTCACGATCCTGGTGCTCGGGTCGGACAGCCGCGTTGAGTCGACCGTTGCGATCGACGCCGCCGACCCGCCGCACTCGGACTCGATCATGCTGGTGCGGCTCGATCCCGGGCGAGGGCAGACGACGGTGATGTCGGTGCCGCGTGACCTCGAGGTGACCTTCTCGATCGACGGCCGAGAGTACATCGACTACAAGATCAACTCGGCGTTCACCTTCGGCGGCCCGGCGGAGTCGTTGGAGGTGATACGGAACCTGCTCAACATCCCGATCAACGACGTCATCGTAATGAACTTCCAGAGCTTTGCCGACGTCGTCGATCAGCTTGGCTGCGTCTACATCGACGTCGATCATTACTTTTACACGCCGCCGGACAGCGGTTCGATGGCGATCGACATCGAACCGGGCTACCAGCCGCTGTGCGGCTACCAGGCGCTTGCGTATACGCGTTTTCGCGAGACCGACTCGACCTTTGCACGCGACGCGCGCGAGCAGGACTTCCTGCGCCAGGCAAAGCAGCAGCTCGGGATCACCTCGCTGCTGACCAATCCGGGGAAGCTGCAGAAGGTCATCGACGCTGTCGGTTCCGGGCTCGGGACGAACATCCGCGGCTCTAACGCCGTGTTGCGCCTGATCGAGGACGCCGAGGCCGCAGCCAATGGGCCCGTACGCCAGGTGCCTTTCCCGGAGAACGCGGCGGTGGCGGGACCGGAGGGCAGCGAGCAGACCGAGACGCCGGCGCAGATCCAGGCGATCGTCAAGAGTTTCCTCTACGGCACCACCACGGTGACGCTTCCGCATTCGCGCAGGGCGAAGAAGCGCCACCACCACGGTGCGCCACTCGCCCCGCCGGCCGGGCTGATCCAGACACCGTCCTACGTGACCCAGCAGGCGCTCGTGCTGTCGGTGCGCGTGCCGTTCCCCGTCGAGCTCCCCGCGCTCACCTCGATCGATGGCAGCCAGGAGGACGCTTCGGACTTCTACGCCTACAAGATCCATGTGCCCGAGCCCGCGGCCTACGCCGGGCTGAGCTACTCCGGCTACCGCGTGACCTGGACCGACGACTCGGCGGACGGCGGCTACTACGGGATCGAAGGGATCAACTGGACCGACCCGCCGCTCTTCCGCTCGGCGCCGAGCTCCCAGATCGGCGCGCGACGCTACATGTTCGTGCTCGACGGTTCGAGCTACCACGACATCGGCTGGATCAGCGGCAAGGACCTCTACTGGGTGAGCAACACGATCTTTAACAGCCTGACGAACGCGCAGATGCTGGCAATCGCGGAGTCCGCCTCTGCGCTTCCCTGAGCAGTGGCCGCGTGCATCGGCGTTCCTGCTCCACCCGCAAATGGCTAGATTTGCGTTATGGGGCGAATCCCGGTCGACATTACGGAGTGCATCGGCTCAACGCGTCTGGTTCGCCTCGAGCTCATCGCCGCGACGACGATCGCAACCGGGGCGGAGCTCTTCGGCAAGCTCGAGGCCTCAAACCCCGGCGGCAGCGTCAAGGACCGCATCGGCCTCGCGATGATCGCGGCGGCCGAGCGCGATGGCACGATCGAGCCGGGGCGCACGACGATTGTCGAGGCGACCAGCGGCAACACCGGAATCGCGCTCGCACTCGTCTGCGCGGCCAAGGGCTATGAGCTGGTCGTCACGCTGCCGCAGGGGATGAGCCGCGAGCGAGCGGCGTTGCTGCGCCAGTACGGCGCACGCGTCGAGCTGGTCGAGTCGATGGGGGGGATGACGGAGGCGGTCGAGGCGGCGCGCGCACTGGCGCGCAGTGACGACTTCTTTCTCCCGGACCAGTTCTCCAACCCGGCCAATCCGCAAGTCCATCGCGAGACTACGGGACCGGAGATCCTCGCCGACCTCGACGGCCGCGTCGATGTGCTCGTCGCCGGCGTCGGCACCGGCGGCACGATCACCGGCGTCGGCGAAGTGCTGCGGGCGCGCAACCCGCGCTGCCAGATCATCGCCGTCGAGCCTGCGGCCTCACCGGTGCTCAGTGGCGGGCGGCCCGGCCCGCACCGCATCCAGGGGATCGGGGCCGGCTTTGTGCCGGCGGTGCTCAACCGCGAGCTGCTCGACGAGGTGATCACCGTCACCGACGAGCGCGCCGTCGAGGTCGCCCGACTCGTCGCGCGCGAGCAGGGGATCCTCGCCGGGATCTCCGGTGGCGCGGCGCTCGCCGGCGCGCTCGAGGTCGCCGCGCGAGCCGAATCGGCGGGTAAGCGGATCGTCGTGGTCGTGCCGGATTCAGGCGAGCGTTACATCTCGACGCCTTTCTTCGCCGTCTAGCGACGAGGCTGATTTCCTCGCCTGTTGTGGGCGCTAGGCTCTATGGCATGCCCGGAGTCGATTTGCTCGGCCGCGTCGCCCGCGAGGTTCGCGCGGACCTCAACGCTGCGCGCCAGCGCGACCCAGCCGCGCGCGGCGTCAGGGCGATCGAGATGCTCGCGACCTGGCCCGGCATCCAGGCGCTTCTCGTGCACCGCCTCGCGCACGCGCTGCACGGCGCCGGTGTGCCGGTGCTGCCGCGGACGCTCGCGTTTGCCGCAAGGACCCTGACCGGGATCGAGATCCATCCCGCGGCCAGTATCGGCGAGGGTCTATTCATCGACCATGGCTCGGGCGTCGTGATCGGCGAGACCGCCAGCATCGGCAACGGCGTCACGCTCTATCAGGGCGTGACGCTTGGCGGCACCGGCTTCTCGACCGGCAAGCGCCACCCCACGGTCGAGGACAACGTGACGATCGGCTCCGGCGCCAAGCTGCTCGGACCGATCACGATCGGTCACGGAGCGAAAATCGGCGCCAACAGCGTCGTCGTCATCGACGTTCCCCCGAACGCCACGGTTGTCGGCGTGCCGGGACACCCGGTGCGCGTCGACGGCCGCCGCGTCGAGGGCCCCGATGCCGATTGGATCCACCTGCCGGACCCGGTCGCCGACGCGATGCGCGTGCTCTCCGCCCGCGTCGCCGAGCTCGAGCGGATGGTCGGCGAGCGCGAAGGCGAGCCGCCTTCGCCAAACGGCGCGGAGACGAATGGCCATCCGTTGCGCCCCGTGCAGGGACGCAACCCAGCGGGCGGTTAGAGCGCAGGCGCGGATCGCGCTCTCGTCGTGAAGCGCCCGCCCACGCGCCGCGCGCACACCCCAGATCAAGCCGGAGCTGGCAGCGAGCGGCAACGCTCAGACGCTGGCCGCCCACCCATCTATGCTCCATCAGTGGCCACGACAAGCGTTCAGGAGCAGCGCATCGAGACGCTGCTCGACGGTCTGAATCCGGCGCAGCGCGAAGCTGTGACGCACGGCGAGGGGCCGCTGCTGATCCTCGCCGGCGCCGGCAGCGGCAAGACGCGTGTGCTGACACATCGCGTCGCCTACCTGATTCACAGCGGGCAGGTGCGCCGTGACGAGCTGCTCGCGATCACCTTCACCAACAAGGCGGCGCTCGAGATGCGCGAGCGCGTCGAGCTGCTGCTCGGTCACAGCACGCGGGGGATGTGGGTGCTCACGTTCCACGCCGCGTGCACGCGGATGCTGCGGGCGGAGGCGAGCCGGCTCGGCTATACCCGCCAGTTCACGATCTATGACCAGGCCGACGCGCGGCGGCTCGTCAAGTACAGCCTCGACGCCGTGAACGCGGACCCCAAGCGCTTTACGCCGGGCGCCGTGCACAGCCAGATCTCCGACGCCAAGAACCGCCTGCGCGACGCCGCCGAGTACCGCTCCCTGGTCGACTCCTACTTCGAGCAGACCGTCGCCGAGGCCTACGAGGTCTACGAGCGCGAGCTGCTGCGCTTCAACGCGATGGATTTCGACGACCTGCTGGTGCGCGCGGTCAACCTGCTCGAGCTCTTCCCCGAGGTACGCGAGCGCTACCAGCAGACCTTCCACCATGTGCTCGTCGACGAGTATCAGGACACCAACCACGCGCAGTACCGCTGGCTGGCGCTGCTGGCCGGCGAGCGTCGCAACCTCGCCGTCGTTGGCGACGACGCGCAGTCGGTGTACGGCTTCCGCGGCGCCGACATCCGCAACATCCTCGACTTCGAGCAGGATTTCCCGGACGCGCACGTCGTCAAGCTCGAGCAGAACTACCGCTCGACACAGACGATTCTCTCGGCGGCCAACGCCGTGATCGCCCATAACCGCAACCAGGTGGCGAAGGACCTGTGGACCGAGGTCGGCGAGGGTGATCCGATCAAGGTCCGTGTGCTGGCCGATGAGCACGCCGAGGCGCGCTATGTCGTCGGTGAGCTCGATCGGCTCGCCGACGAAGGCGTGTCGCGCTCGTCGGTCGCGGTCTTCTATCGCACGAACGCGCAGTCACGGGTGCTCGAGGACGCGCTGGTGCGCGCCGAGGTGCCCTATCAGGTGATCGGCGGGACCAAGTTTTACGAGCGCGCCGAGATCAAGGACGCGCTGGCTTACCTCTCGCTGCTCGCCAACCCGGCGGACCAGGTGAGCTTCATGCGGATCGCCAACAGCCCGCGACGCGGTCTCGGGCAGACGTCGCTGTCGCGCTTGGTCGTCCATGCCGGCACGCTCGGAAACGCGGTCTGGGACGTTGCCGCCGACGCCGAACGGGTGCCGGGGCTTGGCCGCGCGGCGATCGCCTCACTCGGCCGCTTCATGGACACGATGGGCGAGTTGCGCTTGCTCGCGCAAGGCGGCGCGCCGATCGGCGAGTTGCTCGAGGCGGCGCTCCGGCGCTCCGGCTACCTCGACGCGCTGGAGGCCGAACGGACCTTTGAGGCGCAGGGGCGGATCGAGAACCTCGAGGAGCTCGTCGGCGTCGCGCGCGAGTTCGACGCGACGGCGGAGGAGCGCTCGCTCGACGTCTTCCTCCAGCAGGTCGCGCTGGTCAGCGACGCCGACACCCGCGTCGACGAGCAGGGTCTTGTGACGCTGATGACGCTGCACAACGCCAAGGGGCTCGAGTACCCGATCGTCTTCATCATCGGCTGCGAGGAGGGCGTGTTTCCCCATTCGCGCTCGCTCGACGAGGGCTCGCTCGAGGAGGAAAGGCGCCTCTGCTACGTCGGAATCACGCGCGCCATGCGCGACCTCACCTTCACCTATGCCCGCCGGCGCACGCTGTTCGGCGCCGAAAGCTATGGCCTTCGCAGCCGGTTTCTGGACGAGCTGCCGGTCGAGCTGACCGATCGGGACGAGGATTTCGTCGCTCCGGTGGCCGGCCTTGACCGCGCCGGTCGGCGTGCGGTGATCGGCGGCGCCGGCAGCTGGGCGGCGGCGAGCGCGGGAGGGACCCGCGAGGCTGCGCCGGCGGTCAGCTACCGCGTCGGCGACGACGTCGTACACGCCGCGTTTGGCGATGGTGTCGTCATCGGTCTTGAACCGGGGGGCATCGTTGTCGTGCGCTTTGCCGCTGACGGCTCGGAGCGCAAGCTGCTGGACAACGCACCGATGAGCCGGCGGTGAGCGCGACTGTCATCGATGGCAAAGCGGTCGCAGCGCGGGTCCGCGAAGAGGTAGCGCTAGGCGTCGCAGAGTTCGTCGCAACGCACGGCTACGCGCCGGGGCTGGCGACGGTGCTGGTTGGCGATGACCCGGCGAGCGCCGTCTACGTCGCCGGCAAGCAGCGGGCCTGCGCCGAGGTCGGGATCAACGCGTTTGACCACCGTCCGAGCGCGGCGGTGAGCGGCGCCGACCTGGCGGCGCTGATCGCCGAGCTGAACGACGATCCCGCGGTCAGCGGTGTCCTCGTCCAGCTGCCGCTGCCGGACCACCTCGACGGCACGGCGCTGACCGGACTCGTCGCTGCGGCCAAGGACGTCGACGGGCTGACGCCTGTCTCCGCCGGTCTGCTCGCGCTCGGGCGCGACGGTTTGCGGCCCTGCACGCCGAGCGGAGTGCTCGAGCTGCTGGCCAGCGTGCAGGCCCCGCTCGAGGGTGCCGAGGCTGTCGTGATCGGGCGCTCGAACCTCTTTGGCAAGCCGATGGCGCAGCTGCTCCTGGCCGAGAACGCGACGGTCACGGTCTGCCACTCGCGGACGCGGGATCTCGCTGCAGTCTGTGTCCGCGCGGACATCCTGATCGCCGCCGTTGGGCGCCCGCGGATGGTCGTTGCGGAGTGGGTCAAGCCGGGCGCGATCGTGATCGACGTCGGCATCACGCGCCTCGAATCGGGGCTCGTCGGCGATGTCGACTTCGACGCTGTGCGCGAGCGTGCCGCGGCGATCACGCCGGTGCCGGGTGGTGTCGGACCGATGACGATCGCCTGCCTGCTGCGCAACACGCTGCTCGCGGCGAGGGCGCAGGCCGGCGTTTGACGCTGCTGCGCGCCCACGGCGGCGACGGGCTGCGCTGTCGCGCCGCAGCGCGCTCAGTAGCCGGCTGGATGCCTTGACACGAAGCCGGCGGTATCGGCGAGCAGCGGTCGCCAGCGCGGCCCGCTGAGTCCCCCCGGATCGCCGGCGGTGCTCGTGTCGAGACGAATGCCTGCGATCTCGAGGAAGGCGTGCCCGGCGTTCGTATAGATCGTCATCCAGTGGCCGCGGCCGCCGTAGCCCCAGTCGATCATCTGCAGCGAGTCGATTGGCGCCGACAGCAGGTGCCCGCCGTGGAGCGCGAAGGACACGCTGCCTGAGCAGTCATAGCCGTCGGAGATGAACGTTCCGTGGCCGCCGCCGTACCAGTAGGGCCGCCCGATCAGCTGGTTTCCGGCCCAGATCGCCTGCTGGACCGCGAGCGGAGCATTCGCCGGCGCGGCGGCGAAGCCATCGCGGAGGATCTTCGCGACCCTTCCCCGCACTGTTCGGGTGAGCGCCGACGCCAAGCGGAGCGGGCCGTCCCAGCGTGCAGCGCGGCGGGTCCCGGTCGCGGCGACCGCCGCGGCGTGGGCCCCCGCGGCGCGGCGCTCGGCGGGCAGCCGCACGGCCGGTTTGTTGCCGACCGTGATCTGCGTGTCGGCTCGAACCAGGAGCACATGCGGGCGTGGCGGAACGCGCGCCGCAGAACCCGCGGTGCTCTGCAGGTCATTTGCGGCGATCGCGGCGGACGCACACAACGCGGCCGCCAGGAGTGGCGTGAGTGTCTTTCGACGAAGGCTCAGCAGGCGGTGTTCTACCAGCTGGGCTTAAGCCGGATTTGGGCAAACACGGCTATTCCGCGGGGAAGTTTCTCCCTATTTGCGCCCGCGCCGACGCCGTTGCGCTAGCTCGTCTGCCACTTCGGCGCCCGCTTCTCGGCGAACGCCAGGGCACCCTCGCGCGCGTCCGGCGAGGCGAAAATCGTCGCCCACAGCTCGTTCTGCTGCTCCCAGGCCGCGTCCAGCGCCAGGTCACGGTTTCGCCGCAAAGCCTCCTTCGTCGTGCGGATCGCCAGCGGGCTGTTGGCGATAATCGCCGCGGCGAGCTCGCGCGCTGCGTCGAGGGCGCCACCGGGTTCGCTCAGACGGTTGACGAGGCCGAAGTCGTAGAGGCGTTCGGCCAGCACCGGATCGCCCGTGAGCGCCATCTCCACCGCGATGTTGTGGGGAATGCGTCGCGGCAGGTGGATCAAGGCGCCCGCGCCCGCGAAAAGGCCCCGCTTGACCTCCGGGATCGCGAACCTGGTGCCGCGGGCGGCGACGATCAGGTCGCAGGCGAGGGCGATCTCGAAGCCACCAGCCATCGCGAAGCCTTCGACGGCGGCGATCAGCGGCTTGTGCGAACCGCGCTGGGCGATGCCGGCGAACCCGCGATCGGGGATCCACGGCGACTCACCGGCGAGATACGCCTTGAGGTCCATGCCCGAGCAGAAGCCGGGGGGTGCGCCGGTGAGGATCCCAACGCGGAGCTCGGGGTCCTCGTCGAGCTCGACAAGCCCCGCGGCGATCCCGTTCGCGACCGCCGCATTGACCGCGTTGCGGACGTCGGGGCGGTTCAGCGTGATCAGTAGGACGTGCTCGCCGCGCTCGAGGACTACGACCTGATCAGCGTCATCCACGCCGCGCCACGCTATCAGCTGCCTCGCGAAATTCCGCCCTCAGCGGCGGGCGTGGCGATGTCACTGTAGCGCTCGCCGGCGGCCGCCATCTGCACCAGCGAGGGCGGCGGCACAAAACGCTCGCCGTAGTTCGCCGCGAGCTCGCTCGCGCGCGCGACGAAGCCGGCTGGCCCGCCGTCGTAGCCGTTGACGAACTGCAGCACGCCGCCGGTCCAGCCGGGGAAGCCGATGCCGAGAATCGAGCCGACGTTGGCGTCGGCAACGGAGGGGATGACGCCCTCGTCGCGGCATTTGACCGCCTCGATCGTCTCGACGAAGAGCATCCGCTCCTCGAGGTCGCGCAGCGGCAGCGGCGGGGCTGTTGCCGGTTGCGGGGCGAGATCGGCGAGCCCCGGCCACAGCCCGGCCCGCTCGCCGTCGCGGTAGTCGTAAAAGCCGGCGCCGGCGAGCCGGCCGCCGCGGTTGTGCCGGTCGAGCATTTCGTCGATCAGCCCTTCCGCGGGGTGGCCCGTCCAAGGGACACCCTCGGCTTCAGCGGCAGTCTTGTACTGATTGCGGATCTTGCGTAGCAGGCCGAGGTTGAGCTCATCGCTCAGGGCGAGCGGCGGCGCCGGGTAGCCGGCCTGTGAGGCGGCCTGCTCGATTGAGGGCGCGGGTACGCCCTCGAGCAGCATTCCCAACGCCTCATAGATGAACGTCGTGATCACGCGGCTGGTGAAGAAGCCACGGCTGTCGTTGACGACGATCGGCGTCTTGCCGATCTGCGCGGCAAAGTCGAGCGCGCGCCAGAGCGTGGCCTCGGACGTCTGCTGCCCTTTGATGATTTCGAGCAGCGGCATCTTGTCGACCGGGCTGAAGAAATGCAGGCCGATGAAGTCGGCTGGGCGCGAGACGTACCCCGCCAGCCCGCTGATCGGCAGCGTCGAGGTGTTCGAGGCGAGCAGCGCATCGGCCCGCACGAGCGGCTCGATCTCGCGCAGCGCCGCAGCCTTGACCTCGGGGTCCTCGAAGACCGCCTCGATCACGACGTCGGCATCGCCGGCCTCGGCGACCTTCGCCGTCGGAGTTATCCGCGCGAGCAGCGCCGCTGCCTGCTGCTCGCTGGCGCGTCCGCTCGCCACGGCCTTCTCGAGCAGTCCCTCGGAGTAGGACTTGCCGTGCTCGGCGGCTTCGCGCGAGACATCCGTCAGCGTGATCTCGATACCTGCACCGGCCGCCACGTAGGCGATCGCCGCGCCCATCATGCCGGCGCCGAGGATCACCGCGTGCTTGGCGGCGACGGGTGGCCGCCCCGCGGGTCGCCCGCGTCGGCCCGAGGCCCGGCCGAGGTCGAAGTGAAACGCCTGGACCATGTTCTTCGCGACCTGTCCGGTCGCGACGTTGACGAGGTAGCGCGTCTCAACCGCGATCGCGCCGTCGAAGTCGAGTTCGGCGCCCTCGACGGCGGCGGCCATTATCGCCAGCGGCGCCGGGTAGTTGGCGCCCTTCAGCTGCTTTCGCAGGTTGGCCGGAAAGGCCGGCAGGAACTGTGCCAGCTTGGGGCTCGCGGGCGTGCCGCCGGGCATCCGGTAATCCTCGCGATCCCACGGCTGGACGGCCTCCGCATTGGCGGCGATCCACGCCTTGGCCGCCGGGATCAGCTCCTCCGGCCTCGAGACCAGCTCGTCGATCAGGCCGAGCTCCTTTGCACGCGCCGGGCTGTGGCGCGTTCCCTGAAGCAGCACCGCGGTCAGCGCCTGCGCGATGCCGAGCAAGCGCACCGTGCGCACCACGCCGCCGTGGCCCGGCATCAGCCCAAGGCGGACCTGTGGCAGGCCGAGCCCGATCGCGTCCTCGTCGAGCGCAATGCGGTGGTGTGCAGCGAGCGCCAGAGCGAGGCCGTCGCCAAGCGCGTCGCCGGCGATCGCCGCGACGACCGGCCGTCCAAGCGTTTCGAGTCGCCGCAGCTCCTCGCAAACGGTGCGCAGCGCCGCGGTGATCGCCGACGCGTCGGCGCGCGTCGCAGTGAGCACTCCCAGCGGATCGCCATCGGCAAAGAACGCCGGCTTGGCCGAGGCGATCACGACGCCGCTGACCGCGTCGCCTTCGGCGGCGATTTGCCCGAGCGCGCTGACGAGCGAGCGCACGAACGTGGCGTTGAAGGTGTTCTCCGCCCCTGAGTGGTCGTCGAGGGTGAGGATCACGACGCCGTCGGCGTCGCGCTGCCAGCCGATCGGGGAACGCTGAGTCATGTTCGCCAGGCTCGCTCGCTTCTGGCTAGAGGCGTTCGATCACGGTGGCGATGCCCATGCCGCCGCCGACGCACAGCGTCGCCAGGCCGTAGCGCTTGTCCTGGCGCTCGAGCTCGTCGATCAGCGTGCCGAGGATCATCGCGCCGGTCGCTCCCAGCGGGTGGCCCATCGCGATCGCGCCGCCGTTGACGTTGACCTTTTCGGGGTCGAGATCGAGGTCGCGGACGAAGCGCAGCACGACGGCGGCGAAGGCCTCGTTGATCTCGATCAGGTCGAGGTCGTCGACGCCCAGACCGGCCTTCGCGAGCGCTTTGCGGCTCGCCGGCGCGGGGCCGGTGAGCATGATCGTCGAGTCGGCACCCGACAGCGCGGTCGCGAGCACGCGGGCCCGCGGCGTCAAACCGAGCTCCGCGGCGATCTGCTCGTTGCCGATCGCCAGCAGCGCGGCGCCATCGACGATGCCCGAAGAGTTGCCCGCCGTGTGGACATGGTCGATCCGCTCGACCATGTGGTATTTCGTCAGCGCCACGGCGTCGAAGCCACCGGCGTCGCCGATCAGCTCAAACGCCGGTTTGAGCTCGCCCAGCGCCTGCGCGGTCGTCTCGGCGCGGACGTGCTCGTCACGATCGAGCAGCACCTGGTCGTTGATGTCGCGGACCGGCACGAGCGAGCGCGCGAAGCGTCCCTCGGCCTGCGCGGCGCCGGCGCGCTGCTGTGAGCCCAGGGCGTAGGCGTCGACGTCGTCGCGGCTGAAGTGCTCGATCGTCGCGAGCAGGTCGGCGCTGACTCCTTGCGGGATGAAGGCCGTGGCGTAGTTGGTCTGGGGATCGGTCGTCCAGGCGCCGCCGTCGGAGCCCATCGGCACGCGCGACATCGACTCGACGCCGCCGGCGAAGATCAAATCCTCCCAGCCCGAGGCGACCTTCTGGGCGGCGATGTTGACCGCCTCGAGCCCGGAGGCACAGAAGCGGTTGACCTGCAGGCCGGCGACCGTGTCGGGCAGGCCGGCCGTGATCGCAGCGATTTTCGCAATGTCCATGCCCTGGTCGCCGATCGGTGTGACGACGCCGAGCACGACGTCCTCGACCCGTGCTGGGTCAAGCCCCGAATTTCGGCGCAGCAGCGCCTCGATCAGGGAGGCGACGAGGTCGATCGGCTTGACCGTGTGCAGCGCACCGTTGCTCTTGCCCCTGCCGCGCGGGGTCCGGATGGCGTCAAAGATCAGCGCTTCGGTGCTGCTAATCGGGAGTCTCCTCGTCCGCCGCCGCCACGCAGCGGCTCCTGCGCCCTGGGGTCCTCGGAGGCGTCCGGCGCCTGGCGAAGGTTACTCTTGTGCAAATGCGAGTCGACCTGCGCCGAGTCCGCCCGCCCGAGCTGCTCGCGCTCTTAGCCGGCGTGCTGCTCGCGGTCGCATTGTTCCTGCCCTGGTATGAGTTCCCGCGCGGCAACGAGAACGCCTGGCGTGCGCTCACGATCGCCGAGATCCCAGCCGCGGCGGCGGTGCTCGTCGCGCTGGCGCTGGTCGGCGCGACGCTCGTCCAGCGCTCGCCGGCGCTGCCGGTGGCACTCGCGGTCTGGACGACGGTCATCGGTCTGGTTGGTGTTGCCGTGGTGGCTGTGCGCACGGTCGCACTTCCCGACATGGCGAGTGAGCGCTGCTACGGGCTGTGGCTGGGCCTCGCCGGCACGTTCGGCGTGCTCGTGGCCGGGTGGCTGTCGCTACGCGACGAGCGCCCATTGTGGGGTGTGCCCGCGAGCGGTCCGCCGCTGCCATGATCGACCGCGAGACGGTGCTGCACGTCGCGATGCTCGCGCGGCTCGAGTTGAGCGAGGACGAGGTCGAGCGGATGACGACCGAGCTCGCGGGCGTGCTCGAGCACATCGAGACGATCGCCGAGCTCGATCTCGAGGGCGTGGCGCCGACGACCCACGTCGTCGCGGTGGAAAACGCGCTGCGCGCCGATGAGCCGACGCCCTGCCTTTCGCGCGAGCAGGCACTGGCGTCTGCGCCGGCGGTCGCCGAGGGCGGTTTCGCCGTGCCGAGCCCGCAGGCATGACCGAGCCGCTGGAGCTGACCGCGAGCCAGGCCGCCGGCGCCATTGCGCGCGGCGAGCTCGATCCCGGCGAGCTCTTCGAGCTCTATCGCGCGCGCGCCGCGGCCGATCAGCTCGGCGCGTTCACCTGGGTCGCGGAGGCTCCGCCGGCGGCGTCTGGGGGACCGCTCGGCGGCGTGCCGCTGGCCGTCAAGGACCTTTTCTGCACCGAAGGGGTACCGAGCCAAGCGGGCTCGCGCGTGCTCGAGGGCTACTGCCCGCCCTACAGCGCGACCGTTGTCGAACGGCTCGCCGCCGCCGGAGCGCCGCTGCTCGGGAAGACCAACCAGGACGAGTTTGCGATGGGCTCCTCGACCGAGAACTCGGCCTTCGGCCCGGTCCAGAACCCCTGGGATCACCGCCGCGTCCCCGGCGGTTCCTCGGGCGGAAGCGCCGCGGCCGTCGCCGCGGGCCTCGCGCCGTGGGCGATCGGTACCGACACCGGCGGCTCGATACGCCAGCCGGCGGCGCTCTGCGGCATCGTCGGCCTGAAGCCGACCTACGGCGCCGTGTCGCGCTACGGGATGATCGCCTTTGCCTCCTCGCTCGATCAGGCCGGGCCGCTGACGCGCGACGTCAGCGACGCGGCGCTGCTGTTGGGCCACATGGTCGGCGCGCGCGACCCGCGCGACTCGACTTCACTTGACTTCCCTGGGGAAATCGCGCTGCCGAGTCGCACCGACCTGCGCGGGTTAAGGCTCGGCGTTCCCGCCGAACTCTCGGGCGAGGGGATCGATCCGGGGGTGCGCGGCGCCTTCCAGTCGACGCTCGAGCTCGCTCGCCAGCTCGGCGCCAGCGTCGAGCCCTGCACGCTGCGCCACGCGACAGCGGGCCTCGCCGCCTACTACGTGCTCGCACCGGCGGAATGCTCCTCGAACCTCGCACGCTTCGACGGCGTCCGCTACGGCTACCGCGCACCCGACGCGCCGGACCTCCTGTCGATGTACATGCGAACGCGCCACGACGGCTTCGGCGCGGAGGTCAAGCGCCGTGTGATGCTCGGCACCTACGCCCTGTCGAGCGGCTACTACGACGCCTATTACGGCCGCGCGCAGCGCGTGCGCACGAAGATCGCCGAGGACTTCGCCACGGCTTTCGAGCACTTCGACTTCATCGTCACGCCGACCGCGCCGGGTGTTGCGTTCGAGCTCGGGGCAAAGCTCGCGGACCCGCTCGCGATGTACCTCAACGACTTCTGCACCGTTCCGGCGTCGCTCGCCGGGGTTCCTGCGATCTCGATCCCCAACGCCCTGGCCGAGCCTCTCGGTGGCGGCACGCGGCTGCCGGTCGGCCTCCAGATCGTCGGTCCGGCGTTCAGCGAGAGCCGGCTGCTCGACGCCGCTTTCGCGCTCGAGCAGGCGCTCGGTTTCGATGGCAGCGCGGTGCGCCAATGAGCGTCGAGCTGGAGCCGGTGATCGGCCTCGAGATCCACGTCCAGCTGAAGACCGCGACGAAGATGTTCTGCGGCTGCGAGCTGTCCTTCGGCGAGCCGCCGAACACGCGGACCTGTCCGGTCTGCCTCGGGCTGCCCGGTGCGCTGCCGGTCGTCAACGCCAGAGCGATCCATTTCGGGCTGATGATCGGCCTGGCGCTCGGCTGCGATCTGGCCGAGCGCTCGATCTTCCACCGCAAGAACTACTTCTATCCCGACTTGCCCAAGGGCTACCAGATCTCCCAATACGACGAGCCGCTCTGCCGCGGCGGCCGGCTCGCCGACGTCGCGATCCACCGCGTCCACCTCGAAGAGGACGCGGCGAAGCTGATCC
>PKYB01000013.1 GCA_003133565.1 Solirubrobacterales bacterium | reverse complement strand
TCGAGTCCTGGATCGCCCACTCCGAAACAGCCCGCAAACACTCAACTTCTCGGGTTAGGCGGCCTCAACCTCGACGGGCGAAGTAGCCGCCTCATCGCCCCGAATGCCAATAACTGCCAATTCGCGGCCCTCGACGAGCGCGCGAAGCTGCTGCTTTTCGTCGTCGCCGCGGCGCATCGTCTGGCGGTAGACGCGCAGCGCCAGGCCTGGGTCGGTGTGGCCCATCTCGTCCATCACGACGCCGGGATCCTCGCCGAGCGCGTACAGCACGCTCGCGAACGTGCGGCGCAGACTGTGAGGCGTCAGCCGGTCCGGCAACGGCTGCAAGCCACGCTCGACAAGCCGCTCGCTCGCCCGCTTCACCGCCGGGCCGAGCACACGCCGCCTGAAGTTCTCAGGAGACTGCTCGCCGCCCAGGCCGGTCGGAAACACGAGATCGTCCGGCGCGCCCGGCCGCCGCGACCTTACCGCGAGCAGCTCGTCACGCACGGCGCCACGGAGCTTCACACGCCGCCTGCCGGCGTCCGTCTTGGCCTCGCCGATCTCCAGCCACCCGGCCGCGAGGTCGACGTGGCGCCAGCGCAGCGCGAGCAGCTCACCGATTCGCAGGCCGGCGAACGTCAGCGTCGAGATCATCGCGCGACGCTCGACGTGCTGGCGGTCGGCTCGCGCCTCCCGGTCAAGCTCGCCCGCCGCGGCAAGCAGCGCCGCGACCTCCTGGGCGCTCTCGAGATGGCTGCGGCGCGGTGCCCGCTCACGCACCCGCCGGCCGCGACCCTTCGCCGGGTTGCGAGCGATCAGCTCCCGCTCGACCGCAACCTCGAGGATCGCCGCCATCGTCGTCACGGTCATGTTGATCGACCGCGGTGAGAGCGGGTCATCCTCACCGAGCTTCGCGGCGACGTACCGCTCCACCAGGTCGAAGGTGATCTCGTCGAGGCGGACCGCGGCGAAGAATGGCAGCAGGTGTGTCTCCAACCGCCAGCAGTAATTCTCGCGCGTGCTCGGCGCTAGCTGCCGCTTGTAGCGGTCCCACCACATCGCCGCGAACTCGTGAAACGTCGGGATCTCGCGCGGCGCCTCGACGGCCGCCTGCGGCCGCCAGACGCCTCGCTCGACGTCGGCGAGAGTGTGGCGCAGCTCGCGCTCCGCCTCGGCCTCGCTCACGCACCCGAGACGCACGAACCTCCGTGTGCCGTATGCGCTGAATCGCAGGCTGCGGTACACCCGGCCGTCTTTGCCGACGTGCTCGAGGACTGCGCCGCTTGGTCGTCTGGCCATGTCACTCACTCTCCTTCTTTGGGCGTTTCGTGGGTGGTATGTAGCCGCGCTGGCGGGCCAGGTTGACCCACCTGGCGGCAGTCGAGTAGCTGATCGGCCGTTGCGAGTGCAGCTGCCGGACGGCGGCGGTCGGGTTGTCCTCTGCGGCCAGGTAGATCGCTGCGGCCTCGCGCAGCACCTCGTCAGGCAGGTGTCGCTGCGGCCGTGGCCCACGGCTCGCCACCTCGAGCGGCTCGGCCATGTCCGCGGGTCCGGCGTTCGGGATCACGACGTGTGCGGGGCCCTCCGCCGTCGCCGGCCGGACCTCGACCGGCCGCAGGGCACCCGCTATCGCGAGTCGCACGAACTCGCCGAGCGGCACCTGCCGAATGCCGCGGGCTGTCAGCTCCGTGTCGTCGCGCGCCTCGAGGTGGACGCCCACGCAGCGCACGCTGCGGCCGCGCGCGTCGAGGTCAAGCCGCACGAGGCAGTCGAGCCAGTCGGCGTCGATCGCCGCCTCAAAGCGGACCGAGATCGCGTAGCCGGGGAACAGGTCCGCGCGCGGCGGCCCGCCGTGGCTTATGGTCACTCGCGCGCGCCGCTCGCNNGCCTGCGTGTTCGGTGTCGCCGTCCATCGAGGTAATGCTAACGCATCGGTGACACGTTGGCAAGCCTCTAGATGGACTTTACCAAGGCATGTGGCACGCTACTCGGGGGTTGCATATGGCACCTCTACGTTTACCATGTGCCACCGTGAGCATCGCTACCGCAAGCCGCACGACTGTCGAGGAACTCTGCGACCTGGCCGCGGTCCGCGCCCTAACCCGGTCCGGCGAGGCCCGCGCGATTCGTGAGCGCGCCGGCGTTTCGCTGCGCGAGGTCGGTGGCGCCGTTGGGGTGTCGGGGGCCTGCGTGTTGCGCTGGGAGCAAGCGGAGCGCTCACCTAGAGGAAGCGCCGCGCTTCGCTATGGCGAGCTGCTGGCCGCGCTCCGGGGAGAGGGCACCGTGACTAGCGGAGCCGCGCGTCCGGGGTCTGTCCCTAGCGCGTGAGCAGGCGGAGCGGGAGAGGGTCGCGGCGGCGCTAGCGGAGGCTGAGCGCCTCGGCGGCGTGCGGGCTGAGCACGGACGTCGCGTCGATGATGCTGCCCGCCTTCTCGGCCAGGAGATCGTCGGCTACCTGGAAGTCGCGGACCAGCAGAACGCGGCGCGTCGCGCGGCGGGGCTGCGGTCCGGCCAGGACGCGCGGCCGGGGGTCGAGCGCGCGTTCGGATACGCGATGCGCGCGACCGGCGGCGCGCGCGCGTTCGGCCAACTCGCCGCGGTCGGCCCGCACACCCGGCCACTCGCAGAAACCCTTGCCGGCCGAGCCGGCGACGAAAGCTGACCAACCAACCGAACAGGAGTGATGACGATGGCCACCACCACAGCAGAGATCAGCGTCGCGGCGCAGCGCGCTATCCGGTCGGCAGCGGCCGAGCTGGCGCCCTATGCCGCCGAGCCGCGGGTCGCGGCNNGCGAGCACCGCGAGCACCAGCGCCGTCACCTGCAGGCGCCGCGCCAGATGGCCCGCCGCCTGGTCGATCGCCGCCGCCGCCAGACGCGTCTCGATGAGCGCGATCGCCTCGCCGGTCGATGCCGACCAGGACAGAATCGACCGGTTGAGCAAGGCGCTCGGCGACTGCACGCAGATCGCCAAGAGCGAAGAGTCGTCGGCCGGTCTGCGTGAGCGGGCCTCGACGACGCGCGGGCAGCTCGAGACCGCTTACCTGGAGATGGTGAGCCCGAGCTCAGCGGCGGTCCGCAAGCGGGATCGTGAACACCTGGGCGCCGCCTGAACACCGATCGTCGCGCGGCGACCTTCTGGGGTTGGTCGTCGCGCGGCGGCGCCCGGCTGGGGCGCGAGTGGGACGTCGGCCCGGTCTTTGCCCGGCGCCGGCGGCCCGCTCAAACCTCGCGAGCCGCTGCGAGCCGTTCTGCCAGCCCGGCCCGCCTCACCCCTTCGCGCGCCGAGGGGGCGAGCCACAGCCCCGCAGAGGCCACCACATGAGGCGTTCCGAGTGCCTACCGAGCTGCGGGGCGCCGGTCGTTCGGCAGCAACCACCGGCGACGAGCATCCATCGCCCGGGCGACGCTCATCGTCACACCCCACAGCCCCACGGCCGACCTCTGCCAGCCGGCAGCCGCGGCCGGCCACCGCAACGCCAGGAGCGCACCCACGAGCCACACGGCACTCGACAGCGCCATCAGCACCATCTCCACGAGCGCCAGCCCGAACCACACCAGGAACCGGCAGAGCACCATGATTAGAAGAAACGCCCAGAGCATCGTCTGCGGAGCTAGTTCGGCAGGGCTGACTCGGGGGGTTTGCCGGCGGGGTATGCGCGGCGAACCTCGAACGCCGTCATGTGCAGCACGCTTGGCTGCGTTACCTGCAGCACGTTTCCCGGGCCGCTCGGGCTGAGCATCGTGATCTCGCCGACCCACGTCAGCGTGTCGATTGTGGACTCGGTCAATGGACCGCGGATCTCTGCTTCCACGTGCAGAGCTCGAGGTTGGTCTGCGGGGTCGTCTGGGCGGTTGCTCCAGAGATGGTCGCCGTGGCGCTTTTCTGTCGCGCCGGGCGCGACGCGAATTAACTCGCCTGGCATTGGCGTGAACGGCCCCGGCTTGAACTCCACGAAGGCGGTCGTCTTGCCGAAGTTTGTAAGCGCGAAGTCGAGACTCATTCCGGTGCTCCCGCTCGTGTTGACGCTCCATTCAACGTCTACTTGGCGGAGGCGTACACGGAGAGGCCGCGTCTCGCTCGAGGGATCGCCGACCGTCCGGTACCACTCCTTCCGGGGCGAAAGTTCCAGGTCGATGATCGGCGCCAGCGCGTCGATCCGCGCCCGCTCCGCTTGACGAGCTGCGTCGTCTGCCGCCGTCGCCTGCAGCTTCGTGGCTGCGAGGGTCTCGAGCGCTGTGCCCTCTAGTGCTTGTGACGCTCTAGTGGCGCGATACGAGTAGTACGCGAGGCCCAGTGTTCCCACGGCGGTCCCGAGCGCTCCGAGAAACGTGCCCCACGCGATCCCGGACGCGAATGCCACAGCCACGGTCACGGCGACATAGAGGCCCAGCGCGATAGCTAAGGTCCGAGCCGTAGGAAGCCTCACGGTGGCGAGGCTAGCGCTCTCGCCATGACCATGAGCGACTGGAAGCGCCCGACACGGAGTCTCGAGAATTGGCAGGGCTGCCGTTATCGCCGGAAATCGCCGGAAATCCGCGCACAAATCCGGCCGTGCTCGCGAACGTCCGAGAGGCGCGAAACGCCCGTAAACACTAGGGTTCCGCGCCTCTCAGGGCTCTACAACGGGCGTGCCTGATAAGGAAGAGGTCCCTGG
>PKYB01000082.1 GCA_003133565.1 Solirubrobacterales bacterium | reverse complement strand
TCGAGGCTCCACCCCCACCAGCATCGCTTCACGCCGCACCGCCACTTCACGCCGCACCGCCACCAGCATCCGCCCCGCCCCCACCCCCAACGGTGTCCTCACGGGCTCGCCCTGCAGCAGTTTCGGCGCAGCCTGCCGCCGCCTACCGCGCGTATATCGACGACCGTCGCGAGCGCGAAGAGGGCCAAAGCGCGACGCTGCCAGCGAGCGACGGTGAGCCGGGGCGTCTAATTCCGGCACTTCAGATCGCAGCCGTCGTCGTCTTAATCGCGATTACCTGTGTCCTGTTCTGGGTCGCCTTAGGCTCTCGCCTGTCGTTTTAGGGCGGGCTCGGACGACAGGAGCAACTCAGCTTGCCGACGCGGCGTCTACAGGCGTTGCCGAGTTGCCTTGCGAAACTCAGACGAAAGTGCACCCGCTGGGGCCGCGCCACGCGCGACCCCAGCAAGCACAGCGCGCAATTCAGGCGGTGGCCACCACCGGCTCTACCGCACTCCCGCTTCGCCGATAGACCAGGAAACTGACGACCAGGACCCAGAGCAACAGCGCGAAGAGGGCAAAGAAGAGCGCCGGCGAGCCTGCGGCGAGGCCGATTACGACCGTCACCCAGCCAAGCCACTTCGGCAGCAAACCCCCACGCAGGATCGCGATGCCGCTGGCAATCGAGAAAATGCCCCCGCCGATCGGGACCAGGAACCAGAGGTCGTTGGACGCGACGTTCAGCGCCTGGGCTGCCGCCGGCGCAAGCTTGCTTGGGACGTCGGCCAGCGCGAAATCGAAGCCGAAGGAGATTACGAAGCCGACCGCGAACAGGGCCGCGCCGACCAGCATCAGCGTGCTCGCCCCCTCGGCAGCCGCCGAGCGGCGCAGATAGCTGCGCAGCGTCGCCGCCCAGTACACCAAGAACATGAACGCAATGGACCCGATGACATCGTCGAAACTCTGGGCGTGGTGGTGCTGCACGTAGAACGCGATCACGCGCTGCCCGCTCCAGTTCGAATCGGGCGTGTTATTGCTGCCGGTGAAGATCGTCACAAGCGCCAAGGCGACGAAGATCACTCCCAATATTGGCGTCGCCAGGCGACTCCATCGAGCCGACATTGCCATCCCCTCTCGATTGCTTGCCCCCCGAAGAAAACTGCCGCAGTCTATCCGCGGCAGATCGCTCGTCAAGCTCGCGCGCGCGGCTCTCCGCGCGCGGCGACAAAACGCGCTCCTACCGGGGGCTCGCTGACGTCTCCTCGAGCGCGCGCGTGAGCCACAGGTCGAGCTCGCCTTTGACCGCTTCGCGCTCGTGGCCGAGCTGCGTCATCCCGCTCCCCCCGCCGGCGCGCGCGGCGTCGATCGCCCGCTCGATCCGGGCCAACTCGAGCTGGCGGCGCTCGACCTCGAGATGGGCCGGCACGACCACGAGTGTGCTCGCCCGCACCGACAGCTCGGCCAGCAGGCTCACCAACGCCGGATCATCGATCCCCGCTGCGGGGGCGTCGATATGCGCGGCGAGATGCTTGGCCGCCGCGCGAGTCAGCGCGTTCGAAAACGAAGCGTCGAGGTCGATCTCGCCGAGCAGCGGGCCGCCGCGGTCGGGTAGCGCGATGCACAACGCAAGAAACCCGCGCTCCGTCCGCTCGCCGATGTCGAGCGAGGGCGTCGTCACGGCGAGTGGCCGCCCAGCGGCGGAACTGCCGCGCCGCGCACCCGCCAGCAGCTGTTCGACGGCTTTCTCCGACACCCCGAGCCGGCTGGCGACCTCGCGCTCTAGCTCCTCTCGCATCGCGCCCAGATTGACCTTGGCAAACACCGGCGCCAGCTCGGCGAGGACGCGGTCGCGCCCCTCCGGCGTCCCCACGTCGCCGGCGGCGAGGATTCGCTCGACGCGGAAGCGCACGAACGGCATCGCGCGTGCGATCAGCGCCGGCAGGCCCCCGGGGCCGTCGCGCTGGAGCACCTCAGCCGGATCGCTCCCGGCCGGCAGCGGCACCACGCGCAGCTCGAAGCGCTTCTGCTCCTCCCCACGCGCCGCCTTCAGCATCGCCTCCTGGCCGGGACCATCGGCGTCGAGCGCGAGCACGAGCGTCGGAGCCAGCCGTGAGAGCAGCGCCAGCTGCTCGTCGGTCAGCGCCGTACCCATCAGCCCGACGCAGTTGCGCACGCCGGACTGGTGCATCGCGATCACGTCGGTGTAGCCCTCGCAGAGCACGACCGAGCCCGCCTTGGCGGCCACCGCCCGCGCGAGGTGCTCGCCGAAGAGGTGCTCGCGCTTGTGGAAGACCTCGCCATCGGCGCTGTTGAGGTACTTCGCGGCGTCCTCGGCCCGCATCGCCCGCGCGCCGAAGCCGAGCACCCGGCCGCGGCGGTCACAGAGCGGGAAGGTGATCCGTGCGCGAAAGCGGTCATAGACCCGTCCCGGCTGGTCGCGCGAGCGCTGCACGAGGCCGGCGTCGAGCAGCTCGCGCTCGCTGAAGCCGCCGCGCCGCGAGGCCAGCAGCACGCGATCCCACGCGCTCGGCGCATAGCCGACGCGGAACTCCGCAAGCAGCGCCTGCTCGAGCCCGCGCCCGGCGAGATATTCGCGCGCCCGCGCGGCCTCGTCGGACTCCCACAGGTAGCGCTCGAAGTAGCCGCAGGTCCGCTCCAGCAACTCGAGCAGGCGCTCGCGCCGGCGCCGGCCCTCGCTCGCGCGGGGATCCTCATCCTCCAGCTCGAGCCTCACGTTGTAGCGGTCGGCGAGCAGCTCGAGCGCACCGGGGAAGTCGAGGCCCTGGGTCTCCATCACGAACGTGAAGGCGTCGCCGCTGGCCTGGCAGCCGAAGCAGTAGTAGAGCTTCTCCGAGGGCTTGACGGAAAACGACGGCGTGCGCTCGTCGTGAAACGGGCACAGCCCGCTGTAGGAGTCGGCACCGGCGCGACGCAGCTCCGTGCGCGTGCCGACGAGGTCGACCATGTCGATCGCGTCGCGTACGCGATCCTTGCTGTCCGCCGTGTAGCGCGCCATCAGTAGCGCCCGTCCACGCCGAAGGAACGCGGAACCGCAAGCTCCTCGAAGGCACGAATGCAGTAGCGGTCGGTCATTCCTGAGATGTAGTCGGTGACTCGCGTGGCGAGCGTCTGCGAACCGTCGAGCGCGAGCTCGGGTGGATGCTCGCAATAGTGCGCGAAAAGCGTCCGCACCACGCCCTCGACCTTGGAGTGCTCGCGCCGCGCGACCGGGCCGAGATAGACACGCTCGAACATGAAGTCCCGCAGCGCCGACATCGCGCTCGCCGCCGCCTCACCCTGGACGATCTCCCCCGCGCGCTCGGAATGCTCGACGAGGTCGTGGACGAGCGCATCGATCCGACGCGAGCCGCTGTCGCCGAGCACCTCGAGCGCGTCGCGCGGCAGCTCGTCCGCCGCCAGCACACCGGCGCGCAGGGCGTCGTCGATGTCGTGGTTGAGGTAGGCGAAGCGGTCCGTGATCCGCACGATCGCACCCTCGAGCGTCGCCGGCGGCTCAGCCCGCCCGGAATGGCCGAGAATCCCGTCGCGCACCTGCTCTGTGAGGTTGAGCCCGGCGCCGTCGCGCTCGAGCTCGTCGACGACGCGCAGCGACTGCTCCCAGTGGTGGAAGTGGCCGCCAAAGCGCTCGCGCAGGCAGCGGTCGAGCACGTCCTCGCCAATGTGGCCGAACGGCGGGTGGCCGAGGTCGTGACCGAGGCCGATCGCCTCGACGAGATCCTCGTTCAGCCGCAGCGCCCGCGCCACGGTGCGCGAAATCTGCGTCACCTCGAGCGTGTGCGTCAGCCGCGTGCGGTAATGGTCGCCCTCGGGCGCGACGAACACCTGCGTCTTGTGCTTGAGGCGGCGAAACGACTTGCTGTGGACGATTCGATCTCGGTCTCTTTGGAAAGGTGTGCGCAGCGCGCAATCTTCTTCTTCACGACGACGGTGGGCCGGGTAGGAGCGCGCGGCACCCGGCGCGAGGTCCCGCTCCTCGCGCTCGATCTGGAGCGTCTCAAAGCGCGCCGCGACCTGCTCTGACGCGCCGGCCGCCCTCATCGCGCCCCCATCGCGCTCGCCGGGCGCAGCCGCAGCTGCGCGTGGTGCTCGAGGGTCTCGCCGATCGCCCGCTCGGCCTCGCGCAGCGCCCGCGGCGAGGCCGGCGGCGCCTGCGCCAGCGGGCGCGCGAGCGCGGCGGTCATGAAGGCGTGCGTTTCCTCGGCGAACGGGAACGCGCCCGCCTCACAGGCGCTGCAGACGACGCCGCCAGCCGCGGGTGAGTAGCCGGCGAGGTGCTCGACATCGCCACACGAGGCGCAGCAGGCGAGCGCCGGCACGAGCCCGGCGGCGACCAGCAGCTTCAGACGGAAGGCGAGCGCGTTGGCGTGGCTTGCCTGCGCCGGGTCGCCCGCCAGAAGGGCGAGCTCGTTGGCCAGCAGGTTGTAGACCGCGGGGTGCGGCTCACCGGTCTCAAAGATCCGCGCGACGGCGTCACAAACGCGCGCCGCAGCGTCGAGCGTGACCGCCTGATCGCGCAGCCCGGCGTATGACTCGAGCGTCTCCACGCCGGTAACCGTCAGCAGCTCGCCGCGGCCTTCGTGGCAGATCAGCGCCACGCGGCAGAACGGCTCGAGCCGCCCGCCGAAGCGGCTTCGCGTTCGCCGCACGCCCTTGGCGATCGCCCCGATCCGCCCGCGCCCGGGCGTGTAGAGGTGGAGGATGCGATCGGCCTCGCCATAGCGGAGCGAACGCAGCACGATCGCGTCGGTCTTCAGGGAACCAGACATCAGATCGAGACTACGCGAGTCGCGCGACGACACCACCACCGGCTCGCGCCGGCATCCAGCGTAAGAGTTCGCCGTCACGCCTTTGCAGCCGCTCGCCGCTGCTACATTTAATGAAGTAATGCCTGACATCACGGTCTATACAAGCGAGCCGTGCTCGTATTGCCGCCAGGCGAAGGCGCTGCTTGGCAAGCGCGGCATCGCCTATCACGAGATCAACCTCGCCATGGATGCCGGCGGTCGCGCCGAGCTGGTACAGCGCACAGGGATGAGGACCTTCCCGCAGGTGATCATCGGCGATGAGCTCGTCGGTGGCTTCACCGAGTTGCTGGCGGCCGACCAGTCGGGCCGGCTAGCGCAACTCCTCGCGGCCTAGCCCCAGCCGAACGGCTCACTGCCCGGTGGACGTTCCGATCCCCCCGCAAGAGCTGATTCGCCGCGCCGGCTCGCCGCCGGGAGCGTACGTGACAGCGCGCTATCTGGGCCACGGGCGCGCGAACAAGGAACTGCTCGCCGCGCTGCTCGAAGGCGTCCCCGGGCGCGCGCGCGTGCTCGACTTCGGTTGCGGCGTCGGCGAGGTCCTGCGCCACTTTGCCGAGGATCGCGAGCGCTTCGAGCTGTTCGGCTGCGACATCGACGGCGCGAGCATCGACTGGCTGACCGAGCATCACGGCGACTACGCATCGTTCTTCCGCGTCGAGGAGACCCCGGGCGTCCCCTTCGCGGACGGGAGCTTCGATCTGATCTATGCGATATCGGTGTTCACCCACGTCGCCGAGCCGTGGGCCGGGTGGCTGCTCGAACTGCACCGCGTCCTCGCACCGAACGGGTTGCTCGCCGTGACGGTCCTCGGCGAAGGGATGATCGAAGTCGAGCGCGGGGGCGTCTGGCGCGAGGATGAGATCGGGATGAACGTGCTCCGCCACGGCCAGGATTGGGCCGGCGGCGGCCCCACGGTCTTTCATTCGCACTGGTGGATCCGCGAGCATTGGGGTCGCATCTTTGAGATCGTCGAGATCCGCGAAGACCGCCACGACGACGGCTCCGCCGTCGCCGGCGCGCACGACATGGTGATCATGCGCCGCCGCGAGGTGGCGCTGAGCGCAGCGGAGCTCGCGCGCATCGATCCGAGCGAGCCCCGCGAGCTGCTCGCACTGCGGCGCAACATCGCCCAACTCCACGACGACGACGCCCACCTGCGCGGGCTGCTCACGCAGGCCCAGGCGCGCGGCGACAGCGAGTACGAGCAGCGCATCGCCCTCGCCACCGCGCTGGAAGCGGCCGAGCTCGAGCTCGAGCGTCAACGCCGCGCGCTCGAAGTCATCACGCACAGCCGCAGCTGGCGCGCAACCGCACCACTCCGCGCACTACGCCGCCGCCCTTAGGGCGCGGCCGTCCTCAGCGCGCGCCCGCCCGCGCGCGTGGCACGGGCTGACAGTGGCGGCAGAAGTAGGTGCCACGCCCGCCGACGACGATCTTCTCGATCGACCGGCCGCAGATCGGGCAGGGCTCGCCCTCGCGGCGGTGAACGAGGAAGCGGTCCTGGAAGCTCCCGCGCGCGCCGTCGAGGTCGCGAAAGTCATCGATCGAGGCGCCCTTGGAGTCGATGCCCGCCGCGAGCGTCTCGCGGATCGCCGCAGCAAGCAGCGCGTACTGGCGCGGCGTGAGGCTGCCCGCCGCGCGCCGCGGGTGAATCCGGGCGCGGAAGAGCGCTTCGTCGGCATAGATGTTGCCGACGCCGGCGAGGTTGTGCTGGTCGAGCAGGAACGACTTGATCGGGCCGCGGCGTCCCTTGGCCAGCGCGCGCAGCAGTGGCCCGTCGAAGCCCGCGTCAAAGGGGTCGATGCCGAGCCGCGCGTCGAGGAACTCGGCCAGGGCCTGGTCGCCGACGAGTAGCTCGCCGGTGCCGAAGCGTCGCGGATCGACAAACCACAGGGTCCGCCCGCCGAGCGCGATACGCACTCGCGCGTAGCGCGGCGGTGCCGGCGGATCGAGCAGCAGCGACCCGGTCATCCGCAGGTGCATCAGCAGGTGCAGCTCGTCGCTGAGCGTCCAATCGAGGTATTTGCCGTGGCGATCCAGGCGCTCGACGCGCCGGCCGGAAACCGCGTCGGCGAGCTCTGCCGGGTGGCGCGGCTCAGACCAGCGTGGATCGAGCACCTCGAGCTGATCGATGTGCTGCCCCTCGACTACCGGCGCGAGCTGGCGGCGCACGGTCTCGACCTCGGGCAGCTCAGGCATCGCTCACCGAGCGGCCGTCGGGCGCGAGGGCGCGGCCAAACGCGCGAGCGGCAAAGAGAAGTGCTGCGGGCACGACGCCCGATGCTATTGCGCGCTGGCCCTCGGGTGCGCCTCGAAGTAGACGTCGCGCAGCCGCTCGCTTGAGAGGTGCGTGTACACCTGGGTCGTCGCGACGTCGGCGTGGCCGAGCATCTCCTGCAGCACGCGCAGATCGCAGCCGCCCGAGAGCAGGTGCGTCGCAAACGTGTGGCGCAGTGTGTGCGGGCTCACGCGATCGTCGAGCCCGGCGGCCTTCGCATGGCCCTTGATGATCTTGTAGAGGCCCTGACGTGTCAGCCCGACGCCGCGGCTGTTGACGAACACGTGGCGCTCGTTCTGCAAGCCGACGAGATCGGGGCGTCCGTGCTCTCCGTAGGCGCGGAGTGCTGCCACCGCGCCGCGACCGATCGGAACGATCCGCTCCTTGGAGCCCTTGCCTCGCGCGCGCAGGATCCGCTCGCTGAGGTCGACGTCGTCGACTTCGAGCCCGGTCGCCTCCGAGGCGCGCAGGCCGCAGGCGTACATCAGCTCGAGCAGCGCGCGGTCGCGAAGCGCCGTCGGCGTGCGCCCGTGCGGCGAATGCAGCAGGCGCAGGACCTCGTCGCGGCTCAGCACCTCGGGGAGCTTCGCCGTCTTGCGCGGCCCGTGCAGGTCCGCGGTCGGGTCGTGATCGATCAGCCCCTCGCGGCGCAGGTGGCGATAGAAGGAGCGCAAACACGCCGCCTTGCGCTGGAGCGTCGCCGCCGCGGCCGGCGAGCGAGCCTCGGAGCCGACCGCCAATGCGCTCAGGAAACCGGCGAGCTCAGCGTGGCCGACGCGGAGCGCGTCGAGATGGTGCAGGCGCAGGTACTCGTCGAGCTGGAGCAGGTCGGTGCGGTAGGCCTCGAGCGTATTGCGCGAGAGGCCGCGCTCGAACTCGAGGTAGGCAAGGAAATCCTGGACCATTTCCGGGAACCCGCGCACGGGCGCAACGGCAGTCGGCATCGCCATTGGTTCGTAGCGTTGCGCAAGACCCCTGCGCGATCAAGGCGCTCGCAACGCGCCGACCAGCTCGGCGAGCACGCCGCCACCCGCGAGCGTGGCCGCGAAGAACAACGGGTCGTCCACCACAGACCGCCCCATGACACTCGCCGGCAAACCGCTCGCCGCGTAGGCCTCGAGGTCGAATGCGTGCGCTCGCCAGTCGTGGCGGCGGGCGCGCTCGCCCTCGGGGACCGGCTCGCCGGCCGGCAGCGCGACGATCAGCGGAGCGAGTGCCAACTCGAGCACGGTGCGCGAGTGGTGGGAGAGCGAGCGGTGCGCGGGGCGCGGATCGCCTTCCGACATCCGCGGGATGAGCACGGTGGGGGCGCCGAGCGCGAGCGCGATGTGCGCGCTGTCGAGCGCCACGAGGCCGCCGTGGCCGAGCGCCGAACCGCTGCCGATGATCCCCGGTCCCGGGCCGCAGACGGCCGCATCCCAGCCGAGCTCGCGAAAGCCGTGGTGAAGCGCCCCTGCGGTGCTGATCGCCTCGCCGTCGGCGCCGCCGAACGCGCCGCCGGCCGTGATGTGCGCGCTGAGCAGCGCGCGCTCGCGCAGCTCGCGCACGCTGCGCGAGTGGCTGCCGGGTAGCGCGCCACCGGCGGTCTGGACGTAGCCGAGCCGGGCGCCACCGCTGGCGCCGCCAAAGGCCCAGGCGAGCGGCGCGAGCTGGCTGTGGAGCGCGATCACCGCGACCGGGCTGGCGGCGTCGAGGCGCACGTCCGCTTCGTTGGCCTCCCCTTCCGCCCCGCGCGCAGGCGCGGGCGGCGGCGGGGTGCTCGCCTCGACGGGATGCACGGCGTGCTGGAGGCTCGTGTAGTTGAGCTTCATGACGTGAGCGCCGCGGATCCGGGCGCCCTCGAGGCCGCGCGTGAGGTTCACGTGCACAACGTCAAAACCGCCGGAGCCGAGGCCGAGCTCGCGCGCGGCGACGTTGACGATCACCTCATCGCCGACACCGCAGCGCCCGACGAGGCCAAAGTCGGCAATCGCTGGATGCACGCCACCGTCCGCGAGCGCGACCGTGAGTTGCTGCTCGTGCTCGCCGCTCGCCGAGCGCACGACACCGCGCCGGAGCGCCAGCACCTAGCTCTCCTCGCCGGCTCGCCCAACGATCGCCGCCGAGACGGCCAGCACGCCTTCGAGCGCCGCGACGCTGACCCGCTCGGTCGCCTCGTGGGGGCGCTCGGCGCCGTTGCCGAGGTTGATCACGGCGCGGCCGCGGGCGCGCAGCACGTTGACATCGCTGCCGCCGCCACTGACGCCGGCTTCCGGCTTGTAGCCGCAGTCGCGCAGCGCTCGCGTTGCGAGCACGTGCTCGCGGCTCGACGGGCGCACGCGGTAGCCGTCGAACTGGCGCTCGAGCGTGACATCGAGGTCGCATTCGCACTCGGGGTCGTTGGCGCCGTCGGCGAGGCAGGCGATCATCGCGCTCGCCACCGCCTCCGCTCGGTCGGCATCGAGGCTGCGGGCTTCGCCGACAACCACGCAGCGGTCCGGCACGACGTTTGCCGCGCTGCCCCCCGCGATCGTGCCGATGTTCGCGGTGGTCCCGTCGTCGAGCCGTCCGAGCTCCATCGCGGCGATGCCGCGCGCCGCAGCGAGGATCGCGCTGCGGCCATTCTCGGGGGCGACGCCGGCGTGCGCGGCTAAGCCGCGGAGCTCCGCGGTCAGGCGATAGTAGGTCGGCGAGCTGACGACGATGCCGCCGATCGGCATCGCGGCATCGAAGGTGAAGCCGACGTCGCTGCGCAAAAGGCCCGTCTCGAACTCCTTGGCCCCGAGCAGCCCAATTTCCTCGCCGACTGTGAAGAGGAGCTCGATGCCAACCTGCGCCGGCTCGGCAACGAGGCGCTCCGCAAGCGCCAGCAGCGCGGCAACGGCGGCCTTGTTGTCGGCGCCGAGGATTGCGGGGTTGGCGTTCTCCCAACCACCGTCGCGCAGCACCGGCTCGATCGGCGCGCTCGACGGCACGGTGTCGAGATGGGCGCAGAACAGCACGCTGCGCTCGTCGCGCCCGGGAATCCGCGCCAGCAGGTTGCCGCAGTCACCGCCGAGCGCCTGCGCCGCGTCGTCCTCGGCCACGGCGATTCCCAGCTCGGCGAGCTCGGTGCGCACGAGATCGGCGCAGAGGCGCTCGGCTCGGGAGGGACTGTAGACGCGACAGAGCGCAGCGAAGCGCTCGCCCAGGCGACGGCGTTCAGCCTCACTCGCCGCCGTCACGATCGCGATGCCGGCGATTCCTCGCTGGAGGGAGAGCGCTCCCCGAACTGGGGGGCCGCAGGCTCTGGGCGTTCCTCGATCTGGTGGACCTCCGGCGCTGGCGCCGCCTCCGGATGCTCGGCGCGCGCGCGCCCGAGTGCCGCGCCGACGAACTCGCGGAAAAGCGGCGCCGGACGATCGGGGCGCGACTTGAACTCGGGGTGAAACTGTGACGCGACGAAGAACGGGTGCTCGGTGATCTCGACAACCTCGACGAGGCGTCCGTCGGGAGACGTTCCCGACATCACGAGGCCGGCGGACTCGAGCCGCTTGCGCAACACGTTGTTGACCTCGTAGCGGTGGCGGTGGCGTTCGTAGGCCACCGCCTCGCCATAGATCTCCCGCGCGCGCGTCCCGGCATGAAGCTTGATCGGATCGGCGCCGAGGCGCATCGTGCCGCCAAGATCTGCGATCTCCTTCTGCTCGGGCAGCAGGTCGATGACGGGGTACGGAGTCTCGGGGTCGCACTCCGTTGAGTTGGCGCCCTCCATGCCGCTGACGCCACGGGCAAACTCGCAGACCGCGACGTGCATGCCGAAGCAGATGCCGAGGTAGGGCACGTCGTTCTCGCGCGCGAAGCGCGCCGCCGCGATCTTGCCCTCGTAACCGCGACTGCCAAAGCCTCCGGGGATCAGCACGCCGTCGGCGCCGCCGAGCCGCGCCGCAGCGGCCCCGCCGGGCCGGGCTGCGCCGTCGACCAGCGTTTCCGAGTCAACCCAGTCGATCTCGATGCGACAGCCGTGCAGGAACCCCGCATGGCGGAGCGCCTCGGCGACAGATAGGTAGGCGTCCTCGAGCTCGACGTACTTACCGACGATCGCGATCCGCACCGGCTGGGTCGCTTCTCCGGCCCGATCGATCAGCGCGCGCCAGCCTTCAAGATCCGCCGCCGGAGCCTCGATACCGAAGTGCTCGAGCACGAAGTCATCGACACCCTGCTCGTGGAAGCCGAGCGGCACGGAGTAGATGTTCTCGACGTCGTAGGCGGAGATGATCGCCTCCAGCGGCAGGCTCGCGAAGAGCGCGATCTTCTGGCGGATGTCGCGCGAGAGCACCGACTCCGAGCGGCAGACCAGCATGTCCGGCTGGATGCCGATGCGCCGCAGCTCGTTGACCGAGTGCTGCGTCGGCTTGGTCTTGAGCTCACCGGCGTGGTTGATGTAGGGCACCAGCGTGAGGTGGATGAACATGCAGCGGCGACGCCCGACGTCGACCGGGTATTGGCGTATCGCCTCCAAAAACGGCAGCGACTCGATGTCGCCGACCGTGCCGCCAATCTCGGTGATGACGACGTCGACATCGGTGGCCTGCGCGATCAGCGAGATCCGCTGCTTGATCTCGTCGGTGATGTGCGGGACCACCTGGACGGTCGCGCCGAGATAGTCGCCGCGGCGCTCGCGACGGATCACGGTGTTGTAGATGCCACCGGCGGTGACGTTCGACGCGCGCGTCGTGTCGGCGTCCGTGAAGCGCTCGTAGTGGCCGAGGTCGAGGTCGGTCTCGGCGCCGTCCTCGGTCACGAAAACCTCACCGTGCTGGTAGGGCGACATCGTCCCGGGGTCGACGTTGATGTAGGGGTCGAACTTCTGCAGCGCCACGGTCAGCCCGCGGGCGACCAGGAGCCGGCCGATCGAAGCTGAAGCGATGCCCTTACCAAGCGACGAAACGACGCCGCCGGTGACAAAGATGAACCGGGGTCCCGGTTGGCGATCAGGCGTCAAAGGCATCGTTGACTCTACCCAACGAGTCTAGTTGGCGCAGTAGCGGGGCGCGGTCGATCAACGCCGAAATTGAGCGGAACTCGCCGTAGACGCTGATTCCGGCGAGCGCCACGACGGCGACGATCAGACCGGCGGCGGACAGCGTCAGCACGAGCCACACCCCCGCCACCGCGCCGAGCAGGCTGGCTCCGGTGTCACCGAGCAGCCCCTGCTCGCGCAGGTCATAGAAGCCGACGACGAGCGTCGGACCGACGAACAGGCCGAGCGCCCACAGGGGACGGACATCGCCGCTTGCGATCGTCAAGGCCGCGCCGAGCACGATCAGCCCTTTGACCGCGCGGCCCGGGCGCAGGTCGACCAGGTTGAAGACGTTCGTCGCGAGCACGAGCACAGCCGCCCCGAGCAGGAAGCGCTCGGTGTCGCCGGCGCGCGCCAGCATCACCGCCAAGGCCAGACCGAGCGTGCCCAGCGCCTTCAGCACGCCGGTGTCCGGGCGACCCGCGCGTAGCGCCGCGACGTGCCCGCGCCAGCCCCGCTCCGGGCCCGAGAGCGCGTCGTCGGCCAGCCCGAGCAGGGCGACGCCGAGGACGAACGCCGCGATCCACACGAGCTCCGGCAGTAGCAGCGTGCCACCGGCGAGCTTTTGGGCGAGCGCGAGCGGGGCCAACGCCACGAGCGCAGCCGCGACGATGACGATGCCGAGCGGAGCCGCCAGAAGCGCGCCGCGGAAGTTCTCGCGCGCGAGCGGGCCGGCGGCGAGTGAGCGGCGGGCCGCCGGCGTGATGATCAGCGCGGCGAGAAACGAGCAAATCAGAGGTAGCGCCCGCACGCGCCCACCGTAGCGAGCAGCGCGGACGCGCGAGGGCTCAGCGCGGCGGCGGCATGCCGGCGCGCTGGCGCAGCTCGAGGTAGTAGAGCGTTGCGCCGATCGCGACGAACGGCAGCGCGAGCGTGTCGATCAGAACGTTGCCAAGGACCACCATCGCGTCGCTGTTGGCAGCCCGTGCGAGCCAGCCGAACGCGGCGGCCGTGAGCAGCGAAGGAATGCCGACCGCCAGCTGGTAGGCGACGCCGATGCCCGCGCTGTGCAACCACCTTCCGGTCACCAGCGTCCGGCTTAGGGCCACTGTCGCGACCCCGCGAAGGCCGTCGACAGCGACGGCCTGCACGACGAAATACCAGCTCACCGCCAGATAGATGCCGGGGATCACGAAGAAGAAGAAGCCGGCGAGCACACCGGAGGCAAAGAGCACGATCGCGATGAATGCCGGTGCGAATAGATCGAGGCCCTCGAGCACAACCGCTCGCGCCGTTGCCGGCGCACCACCCCGCAGATTGGTCACCACGAGGCGCGCGAGTATCGCCGTCACCAGCGGAATCGTCACGAGCTCCGAGGCGGCGAGGTCGAGGTAGCCGTCGGCCGACGGAATGGGGCGGTGTACGCTCGCCGTCAGCTCGCCGAGTCCGAGCGCGAGAACGATGTCGACGAACGCGACGATAGGCAGCGTGACCGCCAGTACGAGCCGCGCGTGATCACGGTAGAACGCCAACGTGCGCGCGAGCAACGGGCCGGCCCCTTGCAGTGGCTGCGCGCTCATTGTTTTCCGCTCGCGCCGGTCGGCAACGTCGACGGTAGAAGCGACTGCACCCCGGAGCCGATGCCGTAGGAGCCGCGAGCGCCGGCCAGCACGTAGACGAGGGCCGTGCGCCCGGCGATGTCGTCGACATCGTTGACACTCGAGAGCTGCTGCTGGCTGTACCAGCTGACCTGCGAGGGCGCGGTATCGGTCAGCTGCACACCGGCGACAACCACCCCACTCGCCACGAGGCCGGTGGCGAACGCGCGCTCAAAGGCTGCGGTCTGGGCGATCGCGGTAGCTGGCAGGCTGCCGTCGTTACGCACGAGCACGATCGCGCCTACGGCGCCGAAGCCGCCGACGTAGGACGAAAAAAGGCTCGGTTCAACGGCGCGGATCAGCGCTCCGCCGTCGGGCTCTGAGACCAGCGCCTTGGCCGCCTTCTCGGCGAACGGCGCGAGCAGCGCGGGGTCGCTCGCGAGGTTGGCGTACCCGCTCGCGCCGGGAACCGATGCGAGCGCGGAAGCGATTTCGCTCAGCTCGAGCGGCTCGCGTACGACCGCGTCGAACTCGACCTGGGCGCCGCTCGGTGCGAGTGCGGAGTGCACGTACTGGTCGATCTGATTGTTGTCCTGGCCAAGGAAGATCAGTCCGATCCGCTCGCCGACGAGCTCGTCGGCGACGATCGTCGGGTAGACATCGCCTTCGTACTGCTCGCGCAGCGCAAGATCGCCACTGAGCGCAGCGTCAGCGGCCTGCGCCTGACCGAGGCTCTTATCCGCCTGATCGAGCTTTGAGCGCTCGGCGCTCGAAAAGATGCTGTTGTCGCCGATCGCCGCGCCGAGCAGCAGCCCGACGACCAGGGCGATGAGGACGGCAGCGAGCGAGAGCGCGTGGTAGCGAAAGTCAAACATTGAACCGGCGGGTCGTCGTGATGCTGGCTAGCCGATCCCGAAGAGGGTGCGGATCTTCAGCCACACGAGCTGCGCGACGTCGTGCAGTCCGGGCGTGGTCCAGATCACGATCGCAATCGCCAGCAGACCGACGCCAACCACAACCAGCAGCAGGTTGTTGCTCGGTTGCGGCCGGTGCAGGCGGCTCACGCCCTTCGCGTCGACAAGGATGTCGCCGATCCGAAGGCGCGTAAGGAAGGTCGAGGACGCCCCGGCGCGGTCGCGGTCGAGGAACTCCACGAGGTTCAGCTGGGAGCCGACGGACACGATCAGCGACGCGCCCTTCTCCGCCGCGATCAGCATTGCGACGTCCTGGCTGGTCCCCGGCGCCGGCACGACACTGTGGGCCACTCCTAGGCGCTCGAGTCGCTCACGGCCGGGCGCTCGGCCGTCGCGATAGGCGTGCACGACGAGCTCGGCGCCGCAGCGCAGCGCACGGTCAGCCGCCGAATCCATGTCGCCGACGATCATGTGCGGGCGCAAGCCGGCCTCGAGCACGCCGTCGGCGGCGCCGTCGACGGCAACGATGACCGGGTGGATGTCGCGGATGAACGGGCGCAGCGCGCGGAGATCGTCGAGGTAGCCGGCGCCCCGCACGACAACGAGCGCCGGGTGGTCGCGGAAGTCGGTGGCGAAGAGCGGCAGCGCGAGCTGCCCGCCGAGCAGCTCGCGCTCCTCGCGCATGTGCTCGATCGTGTTGAACGCGAAGCGCTCGAGCGCGTCGCCGATCGCCTCGCTGCGGGCAGTGGTCTGAGCGCGCAGTTCGGCGGCGCTGAGCTCACGGCCGCGGACCAGCAGCTTGCCCCCACGCCGCACCTCGCCGCCGCGAACCTCGACCTCCTCGCCGTCGCGCAGCACCGAAAAAAGCGAGTCGTCGGGCACGTCAATCAAGGCGATCCCGGCCTGGGTCAGGAGCAGCGGCCCCATGTTCGGATAGCGGTCGCTCACCGACGGCTTGCAGTTGAGGACCGCACAGGCGCCGGCGGCGATGATCTCCTCAGCCGATATTCGGTCGAGGTGCGAGTGCTCGATGATCGCCACGTCGCCGCTGCGCAGATGCTTGGTCAGCAGCTTCGTGCGGCGACCGAGACGCGCGCTTCCGCGCAGCACGCGGGGCTGCGAGCGGCCGACCGCAGGATTGATCGCTGTCTCGGATCTCGACACCAGCTGCGAGCGTATCGGTCAACCTGCAACCGCGGGGCGCCACTAGACTTGTGCGTGGACATGGACAGGCACTCCCACGGTTCCGGCGGATGAGCGACCCGGGTCGCACCGCGCTCGGCACCTGGAGCGGCGGGCGCTTCATTCACTATGGCGAGCCCCTCTCGGAGGAACGTCTGATCGCGCTGCTGCGCCCCGACCAGGCGATCTACACGGTGCTGAGCGCCGATGTCTATGGCGAAGGCGAGGGCGACCGCATCCTCGGCCGCGCACTGGAAGGGTCCGACCGCGAGGAGATCTGCGTGATCGGCGCCGTCGGGCATGACTTCTACAGCGGCGAGCGCAACGGGCCCAAGGGTTTCCCCCGCTTCACCGATCGTTCGCTGCGCGGCCCGGGCGAATACGCGAGCTATCTGCGCATGGCGACCGAGCGAAGCCTCGAGCGTTGCGGCATCGACCAGTTCGATGTGCTGCTACTCCACAACCCCGACCGCACCGGCTACACGAGCGAAGCGGTGTGGGACGGCATGGCAGCGCTCCGCGACGCCGGCCTGACACGCATGATCGG
Organism: Solirubrobacterales bacterium; assembly: GCA_003133565.1. Classification (GTDB taxonomy): domain Bacteria; phylum Actinomycetota; class Thermoleophilia; order Solirubrobacterales; family Solirubrobacteraceae; genus Palsa-513. Next base: position 34,329 of record PKYB01000082.1, on the reverse strand, counting down.
CGTCGCACCGGGACCGGCAAACGGCTTCACGCTCGACGTGATCGGCTGCTTCGAGCGATTCGCCGGCCTGATCGACTGGGCGATGCTGATCCTCAACCCGCTTGAGCCGTGGCCTGCCGAGCTGGCGCTCGGAGCGGCGGCCGAGGCGCAGGTCAGCGTCATCGCACGCGTCGTCGACTATGGCGGCCTCTTCCACGACGACATTCAGTCCGACCACGTGTTCCGCGCGGGTGATCACCGCTCGTTTCGCCCGGCCGGATGGGTGGCGGCCGGGCTCGAGCGAATCCAGCCGATGCGCCCGATCGCACAGCGCAAGGGATTGACGATGCTGCAGCTCGCCTGCCAGTGGGATCTGGCCCATCCGGCGGTGGGTTGCGTCGCGCCGACATTGATCCAGGAGGCCGGTGCCGACGCGCGTCCGATCGAGTCCAAGCGAACTGAGCTCGCCGCGCTCGACGACTGCCAGCCGCTGAGCGCCGCCGATGTGGCGCTGATCCGCGGGCTCGGAGACAACACGGGCTGCATGGCGCTGAAAGGCGCCACGCCCGACTACGACGGCGCCGAGCTACCCGACCGCTGGCCGCTCGATGGCGAGTACCTGGAGATCGCCGCGCGCTGGCAGATCGAGCCCGAGGCCGACCTGCGCGAGCACGTGGCGCCGGCGCACAGCGCGAACTGACGCGCGCCGCGCCTCAGCCGCCGCCGAGCCGCGTCACGCGGTAGCCGCTGTCTTGCAGCGCCGTGAGGATCGCCTGCGCGTGCTCGCCGCCGCGCGTCTCGAGCGTCAGCTCGACCCCGGTTTGACGGACATGCAGGTCGACGGCCTCGCGCACGTGCTCGACGGTCAGCAGGTTGCCGCCGGCCTGCGCGACGCAGACCAGCAGCGCGGCGAGCCCGCCGGGCCGATCGGAGACCAGCGTCGCGAGGCGCAGACGCCGCCCGACGGCGACCTCGTGGCGTTGTGCAACGAGCGCCAGCAGGCCCGCGTCGACGTTCCCGCCGGAGAGCACGACGACGGTCGTGCCGTCGCGCTCGGGCACGACGGAGCCTGAAAGCAACGCAGCGACGCCAACGGCGCCGGCGCCCTCGACGACCAGCTTGGCACGCTCCATCAGGAGCACCATCGCCTCGGCGACCTCGTCCTCACCGACGATGCACACCTCATCGACCCAGCGCTCGATCAGCGGCAGCGTCAGCGCGCCCGGCCGCTTGACGGCGATGCCATCGGCGATCGTCGCCGTCGCGTCCACGGCGATCGGCTGACCGGCGGCGAGCGAAGCCGGAAAGGACGCCGCGGCCTCGACCTGTACGGCGATGACGCGAATGTCCGGCCGCGCGAGCTTGAGCACGCCGGCGACGCCGCTGGCGAGCCCGCCGCCGCCGAGCGGAAGGATCACCGTGGTGAGATCGGGGACGTCCTCGAGCAGTTCCACACCGAGTGTGCCCTGGCCGATGATCACCTCCTCATCGTCAAAGGGATGAATGAACGCCGCGCCGGTGGCGCCGGCGCGTTCGCTGGCCGCAACGATGCACTCCTCGACGCTGTCACCGCCGAGCACGACCGTGCCGCCGTAGCCGCCGACGGCAGCCACCTTCGCGACCGGTGCCTCGCGCGGCATGAACACCTCGCAGGCGATGCCCCGTGCCTTGGCCGCGTAGGCCAGCGACTGTGCGTGGTTCCCGGCGCTTCCAGCGACCACTCCGCGGGGATGGTCAAGGCTCGCGAGCTTTGTCAGCGCGCCACGGATCTTGAACGAGCCGGTGCGCTGGAGGTTTTCGGCCTTCAGCAGGACGCGACCGCCGCAGCGATCCTCGAGCGTCCCCGAGCTCAGCAGCGGCGTGCGCCGCGTCAGTTCGCGGACCAGCGCAACGGCCTGCTGTGCGGCCCCGGTCTCGAGTCGCGCGACCACGGTCTCCGCTGAATGCTCTTCGCCGCGCGCGACCATGGGAACTTCACAGTACTCACCACCAGCGCTACCTATGCGGCCCGACGAGCACCCCTCGCCGGCGCGCCGACCACAGCCGGGTCGCGCAGCAGCTCCTCGGCGTGGCGGCGTGCGCCCGCGTCAGCGCCATCCGCACCGAGCATCCGCACCAGCTCCTCGACGAGCGCTGCGTCGTCCAGGCGCGTAACCGTGGTGCGCGTCGATGCGCCACTCGTGTCCTTGGCGATCGTGAAGTGGCGCGCCGCCTGCGAGGCGACCTGCGGCAGGTGGGTGATCGCGAGAATCTGACGCCCCTGCGCCAGCGCGCGCAGCTGCTCGCCGACGGCGCGCGCGGTGTGACCGCCGATGCCGGCGTCGATCTCATCGAAGACGAGCGTCGACTGACCGCCGCCGTGGGCAGCGCTCAACAGGGCGAGCATCACGCGCGAAAGCTCGCCGCCGGAGGCGATCTCGCGTAGCGGCGCGGGCGGGACGCCGGGATTGGCCGCGATCTCAAACTGCGCCTGCTCTCCCCCATTCGCTCCCGGCGCACCGGGAACAAGTGCGATCGCGAAGCTCGCACGGTCCATCGCAAGCTCCGCGAGCCGCTCATCGACCGCCGCGGAGAGCACCGGCGCCGCCGCCGCGCGGGCGCGGCTCAAAGCGCTCACCAGTTCGCCGTGCTCGGCGAGCGCCCGATCGAGCTCACGCTGGGCAGCCTCGAGCGCGACTTCGGCGCCGGCAAGCTCCTCACGACGAGCACGGCACCGCTCGGCGTGCTCGAGTACCGCCTCGATGCTGCCACCGTGCTTGCGCTCCAGGCGCGCGATCGCCGCGAGCCGCTCCTCGATCGCTTCCAGCCGCCCGGGCTCGGCCTCCAAGCTCTCGCCATAGTCGCGCAGCTCGCTCAACAGATCCTGGCCCTCGAGCAACATTGTGCGGGCCCGCCCCGCCAGCAGCGAAAGCGCGGGATCGAGGTCCCCGGGCCCGTCGAGGCTCGCGTTCGTGGCGAGCAGCCCGGCCAGCGCGCCGCCCTCCTCATCGCCCAGCGCCTGCTCGGCCCGGGCGCTCGCGCCCCGCAGCCCTTCGAGGTTGCGCAGCCGTTCGCGCTCGAGGAGGAGTACGTCTCGCTCGGCGGGCTGCGGATCGAGCTCCTCGATCTCTCCCAGCTCGAACTCGAGAAGGTCGATCTCGCGCTCGCGGGCGCCGGCGAGCTCACCAAGGCGCTCAAGCTCAGCGCGCGCGCCGCCCACGGCGGCCCAGGCGCTGGCGCACGCCGCGCGACAGGCAAGGTGTTCGGGACCGCACGATCCGTCAAGGATGTCGAGCTGTGCCGTCGCAAGCATCAGCTTGCGATGCTCGTGCTGGCCGTAGAAGGACAGCAGCTCGCTGGCGAGCTCGCGCAGCTCGCCGACCGAGATCGAACGTCCACCGAGGTAGGCGCGGGTACGACCGTCACGGCCGACGCGGCGCGCCAGCACAAGCTCGCGCGCGTCTGGCGCCAGGTGCTCGCTGCTCAGCGTCTCGGGCAGCTCGAAGACCCCTTCGACGTAGGCCTCGGCGCTCCCGGGACGAACGATCCCGCCCTTGGCGCGGCCGCCGAGCAGCAGGTCGAGAGCGTGCGCGAGGACGGTCTTGCCCGCACCGGTCTCGCCGGTGAGGACGTTGAGACCGGGCGCCAGCTCGAGCCGGGCGTCCTCGATCAGCAGCAGGTTCTGAACCGTCAGCTCTAGCAGCATCGACACAGGGTCTAGCAGCGAGCGGGGACGGAACGGCTAGCGCGAAAAGCGTCCGGACGCTAGCGCGAGAGCCGCCCGAACTTCTCCCGCAGACGGCCGTAGAAGCTCGATCCGACCATCTGGGCGAGCGTCGCGACGCGGTCGACGAAGCGCGCGTCGATCGCCTCGCCGGTCGCGATCTCGGCGACCGGCCGCCCGTCGACCGAGATGTCGAGCGGCTCATGGGAGTTGTTGTGGAGCGTCAGCACGTCGCTCGGCGCGATCACGAGCGAGCGCGCCGTCAGCGAGTGCGGCGCGATGAACGAAACGACCATGCCCTCAACGCCCCAGGCCAGTACGGGGCCGCCGTTGGCGAGGTTGTAGCCGGTCGAGCCGGCCGGCGTCGCGACGACCAGGCCGTCACAGCGGACGCTCCCGACCTCGTGGCCCGCCAGCCCATAGGACAGCTCGGCCACGCGGCCACCGACCTTGCGGTGTAGCGCAACGTCGTTCAGTGCGCTCCAGCTTCCGCTCGCGGTTTCGATCTCGATTGCCGGCAGGTGGAGCAACTCGAGCTCGCCATCCAGGGCCAGCTCGAAGCCCTCCCGCAGCCCCTTGGGCTCGACGGTCGAAAGGAAGCCGACCTCGCCAAAATTAACCCCGAACACCGGCGTCGATGTGCCGCCATATTCACGCAGGCCGCGCAGGATCGTGCCGTCGCCGCCGAGCGCGACGCACAGATCGACGTCGTGGCGCAGTGGCTGGTCGATGAGAACGCCGACCTCCGAGCCGTCGAGGTCGAACTTGGCGGTCTCGACCGCATCGAGCAGGAGCACCGCCCCGCGCCGCGCGGCAATCTCCGCCAGCTCGCCGAGCGCATCGCGCGTCTTGTCCGGTCGCGCATGGCTGAGCACCGTCACAAGCTGCTCGCGTCGCGGAGGTCCCGGACGTCCCGGGCGCCCCCCACTCCCGCCGTTCCGCTTCTTGCCTGCGCCGCTCATCCGCCGTCGACCTCCGCGGCAAGCGCCGCAAGGTCGCCCGCCACCGAGCCGCGCGCGGCCTCAGCGAGCTGGATGAAGGTCTCGCGGTTGCCCTTTGGTCCCGGCAGTCCCGAGGACCAGAAGCCGCGTACCGCGACACCCATGGCGAGCGCCGCGGTGGCGACCTCGAGCAGCGCGCGCTGTCGCTGCGCGCCGTCGCGCACGACGCCGCCGCTGCCGATGTTCTCGCGGCCCACCTCGAACTGCGGCTTGACCAGCGCGAGCGCATCGAAGCGCTCGGCCGCACACGCCAGCACCGCCGGCAGCACGGTTCGCAGCGAGATGAAGGAGACATCCACGACGATCAATCCTGGAGCGTAGGGCAGGTCGTCGGCGCGCAGGTGGCGGGCGTTGGTGCGCTCGATCACGCTGACCCGCGGATCTCCGCGCAAGCGCCAGCTGAGCTCACCGTAGGCGACATCGAGCGCGACAACGTGGCGTGCCCCGGCGGCGAGCAGGCAGTCGGTGAACCCGCCCGTCGAAGCGCCGACGTCGAGCGCGTCACGTCCCGCCACCGGAACCCCGCTCGCCTCCAGCGCGTTCGCCAGCTTGATCCCCCCGCGCGAGACGAAACGCGGCGGCTCGGCGACAACAACCTCGATGTCGCCCGCAACAAGCTGACCGGGCTTCGCTGCCGGCGTCGCCGCCGGCCCGATGCGGACCTCGCCGGCGAGCACCGATGCGGCGGCACGCGCCCGCGACTCGAACAGCCCGCGCTCGGTCAGCAGCGTGTCCAGCCTGCGCTTGGCCGAGGCAGCGCTCGCCGCCGGGCGCAGCGGCGCCCCAGCGCGGCTAGGCGCCGGCAAGCGCCCCGGTTTCCGCTGTCCCGCCACGCGGTCGGCGTCCCGGGCGCTCGCCCGCCGCCCCCACGCCGGCCACACCATCGCCAGCCACACCATCGCCGATCGCCTCGCGCACCCGCTCGGCGATCCGCTCGGCGGTGAAGCCGACCTCCTCGTGGAGCAGCGGGATCGCGCCGTGCGTCACGTAGCGATCGGGCAGCCCGACGCGAATGATCCGCGTTGCCCCGGCCCCCGCCTCGTTGAGCGTCTCCCACACGGCACTGCCGAAGCCGCCGGCGAGCACGCCCTCCTCGACCGTTACGAGCAGCTCATGCTCCGCGGCGAGCTGGAGCACGAGGCTGCTGTCGATCGGCTTGGCAAAGCGCGCATCGGCGACCGTCACGCCGGCGTCGGCCTCGAGCAGCGTCGCCGCCTCGAGCGCCTTGGCGACGCCCGTGCCGTAGCCGATTAGCGCAACGCGCCCCTGCGGCCCGGTGCCGGCGCCGACACGCAGGATCTCGCCGGTACCGATCGGGATCCGCTCCGGCGTCTTTGGCAGCGCCACGCCGAGTGCTTCGCCACGCGGGTAGCGCAGAGCGATCGGCCCATCCTCATACGCGATCGCGGTGCGCAGCATGTTCACGAGCATCGCCTCGTCGCGCGGCGCCATCAGCACGATGTTCGGCAGGCAGCGCATGTAGGCGATGTCGAACACACCGTGGTGCGTCGGGCCGTCGTCGCCGACGAGCCCCGCACGATCCATCGCGAAGACCACCGGCAGCCGCTGCAGGCAGACGTCGTGGACGATCTGGTCGTAGGCGCGCTGGAGGAAGGTCGAATAGATCGCGACCACCGGACGTACCCCCTCGAGTGCCAGTCCCGAGGCGAACAGCACGGCCTGCTGCTCGGCGATACCGACGTCGAAGTAGCGCTCGGGCATCTCCTGCTGGAGGATGTTCAGCCCGGTTCCCGTGTTCATTGCCGCGGTGATGCCAATGACGCGCTTGTCGCGGCGGCACTCCTCGAGCAGCGCCTCGCCGAATACCGTCGTGTACTGCGGCGGGCGGCGCGGCACGCTGGCGCTGCGCGCGGGCGCCACCTCGCCGTTGCTGATCGATTGCGGCTTGGCTGCGTGCCAGCGCTCCATCCCCTCGAGGCCGCCGTCCTCGGCCGGCGCGAAGCCCTTCCCCTTGACCGTCGCGATGTGCACGACAACCGGTCGCTCGGCGGCCAGCGCCTCGCGCAGCGCGACGCGCAGTCCGCGCATGTCGTGGCCGTCGATCACCCCGGTGTAGGCCCAGTCGAGCTCCTCCCAGAAAAGCCCCGGTGCCCAGAACGCCTTGATCGACTCCTTCAGCTGCGGGCCGAGCCGCTCGAACGCCGAGCCGATGCCGACCGGCAGCTTGGTCAAGCCGCCCTCGACGCCTTCGCGGGCGCGCCACAGCCGCGGGTTCAGGCGAACCCGGTTGAAGTAGCGCGACAGCGCGCCGACATTCGGCGCAATCGACATCCCGTTGTCGTTGAGCACGACAACGATCGGCGTTCCCAGCCCGCCGGCCTGGTGGATCGCCTCGAAGGCAACGCCACCGGTCATCGCGCCGTCGCCGATCACCGCGACGACATGCCCTTCACCGGCCGCCTTGGCGCCGTCGGCGCCCGAGCGTCTGGCGTGGCGCATCGCCTCCTTGATGCCGACGGCATAGCCGATCGAGGTCGATGCGTGACCGGCACCGATGATGTCGTGCTCGGACTCCGCGATCGAGCAGAACGGTGCGAGGCCGCCGTACTGGCGGATCGTCTCGAGCTGGTCGCGGCGACCGGTGAGCACCTTGTGCGGGTAGGCCTGGTGGCCGACGTCCCAAATGATCTTGTCGCGCGGCGAGTCAAGCAGCGAGTGCAGCGCCACGGCCAGCTCGCAGGTCCCCAAATTGGCGCCGAAGTGACCGCCGATCTCGCCGACCGTCTCGATGATGTGCTCGCGGACCTCGTCGGCCACCTGGGCGAGCTGCGCGTCGGTCAGCCAGTGCAGGTCAGTCGGGGCGTCGATGCCCTCAAGCAGTCGGGTAGTTGGCGGCTTTTTCACGAAGACCTGGTGTAGATGAAGTCGGTTATCTGCTCGAGCTCGTTGGCGCCTACCGGCGCCGCCAGCGCGAGCGCGTCGCGCGCCGCCTGGTGGGAGCGGGCGGCGAGCTCGCGTGCGTGCTCGAGCCCATGCTCTGACACATACGTGCGCTTGCCGTGGCGCTCATCGCTGCCGCTTGGCTTTCCCAATGCGACATCCGTTCCGGTGACATCGAGAATATCGTCAACGATCTGAAAGAGCACTCCGAGCTCCGCGGCAAATCGCCTGTAAACAAGCATAGTCTCCCCTTCGCTCGGGGCGCTCAGTAAAAGCGGGCACTCCACGGCGGCCGCGATCAGTCGCCCCGTCTTCAGCTCGTGCAGGTGGCGCAGCCCGTTGGGCCCCGTTGGCGCCGCCGTCGCGACGTCGAGGTACTGCCCGCCGACCATCCCGTCGACGCCGGTCGCGGCGGCGAGGCAGCCGATCACGGCCACCACGTTCGCCGCCTCGGCCTGCTGGTGCTCGACGACGTGGCGGAAGGCCTCGGCGTAGAGCGCGTCGCCGGCGAGGATCGCGACATGCTCACCGAACGCGACGTGACACGTCGGAAGTCCGCGGCGCAGCTCGTCGTCGTCCATCGCCGGCAGGTCGTCGTGGATCAGCGAGTAGGTGTGGATCAGCTCGAGCGCGGCGGCGACCGGCAGCACCGACGCGGGGCTCTTGCCGAGCGCCGCCGCCGAGGCCAGGCAGAGCACCGGTCGGATGCGCTTGCCGGGGGCCAGCAGCGAGTAGCGCATCGCCTCCTCGAGCCCGGCGAGATCGGCGTCTTCGCTGAAGCTGATCGTCTGGAGGTAGGCGTCAACCTGCTCGCGCAGATGGTCCGGGTAGCTACCCGAGACCACTACAAAAGGGTTTCCTGTGCCGGCGCGGGCTCCTCGGCGCCCAGCCGGGCGCGGTGCTCGAGCTCAGCGCTCGCCTCCCCGGCAAGTGCGGCACAGTCCTCGACAAGCGTCGCCGCAGCGTCAGCCGACAGCTCGCCCGAGCGCAGCTGGGCGGCGGCCCGCTCGAGCCGATCGATCAGCTCATCGAGATTGTCTGCCGCGTCGCTCATCGCGTCATTGTCGCGCACCAGGGGGATGTCTTGGGCGGTCAGTGCGGCGCGGCAGCGCGCACTTCACGGAGTATCGCGTCGAGGATGCCGTTGACGAAGCCCGGCGCATCGGCCCCACAGAACACCTTTGCGCTCTCCACAGCCTCGTCGATCGCGCCTTCCGGCGGGATCGGCCGCAGCGCCTCGACGGCGTCGGGATGGAGGATCTCGACCAACGCCACGCGCAGGATACTGCGCTCGAGCGGCGCGATCCGTGCCGCCGTCCAGCCGTGCGCGTGGCGCTCGATCAGCTCGTCGAGCTCGAGCGCGCGATCGGCGCCGGCGTGCGCGAGCGAGCGGGTCAGCGGCGTCGCTTTTGCGTCGAGCGTTTCCGAGAGCGGACGCGCGGTGAGATCGTGCTGGTAGAGCGCGATGACGGCCGCGCGACGTTGCTCGCTGCGTCGCATGCCGACTCTAGGCCCGCGAAACGTACTCGCCGGTGCGCGTGTCCACGCGAATCCGATCGCCGATGCTGACGAACAGCGGCACCTGCACCTGCGCTCCGGTTTCGAGCGTCGCCGGCTTGGTACCACCGCCCGAGGCGGTGTCGCCGCGCAGGCCGGGCTCGGTGTCGCTCACCTCGAGATCGACGGCGCTCGGCAGCTGGATGTCAGCCGGCTCGTCGTCGATGAACAGCACGTCGACCTCGTCGCTCGCCCGCGTCCAGCGCAACGGCTCCGCCAGCCGTGCTTCGGGGATCGCGATCTGCTCATAGGAGCCGCTGTCCATGAAGTGCGCATCGCCGCCATCGGCATAGAGGAACTGCATCTTGCGTGACTCCGTCCGCACCGACCGGAAGCGCTCACCGGCGCGAAACGTGCGGTCGATCACCGCGGCGTCGGAGATCCGCCGCAGCTTCGTGCGCACGAACGCCCCGCCCTTGCCGGGCTTGACATGCTGGAACTCGAGGATCTTGAAGATGACCCCATCGACCTCGATGTGGTTACCGTTCCTGAACTGGTTGGTCGTAACCATCCGAGACCCAGTCTACGCGGGGCGTGACGAACTTATCCGGGGCGCACGGCGGTCAACGCCGAGATCGACCCCGAGGGCAACCCGCCGCGGGCGCCTCAGTCTGACTCGAGGCGGAACGTCGGGTGGTCGGCGGCGTCGGGCAGCTGCTTCCAATATGGGGCGACGGCGCGCCCGGCCTTCACGCGGTAGGCAGCGATCACATCGTCACGCTCGGGGACCGGAATCTCGACTGTCTTGTAGACCTTGCTTGCACCGCCGCGGCGCAGCTCGAGCCTTCCGGCGCTCCGCACATTGCGCACCCAGTCGGACTCACCGCGCGCCGAGACGACGTATTCCGCGCCGTCATGGATGATCGGCACGACCGGGATCTCCTGCGTTGCGCCGCTCGAGCGTCGCTTGACGATAAGCGCCGCCGAGCCGCCGATCCCGAAACGCATCGCAAATGGGTTTGAACACCTTGCGCGTGAAGGCCCAGGCTTGACGTATGCCACGTTCGCCACGCTACACCTTCGCCGCGTCCGCCGCGCGTCCGCGCGAGCGCCACGCCGCAAACTCGAGCACAACCAGCGTCAGCGCGATCGGAACCGTGGCCGGGAGCTGGTTGACGACGAAGAACAGCAGGTCGAGCGCGAGCGCCAGGCCTGCCGCGATCAGCACTGCCCGGCGCTGGCGGCCAAGCTGGGCGGCGAGTAGAGCGCCGAGCAGACCGGCGATGAAGAGGTCGCCGTAGCCCATCACCGCCGAGCCGAAAACCACCCGCTGGAGCTGGGGCAGATGCGCGACGGGTGCCAGCCCGTTGAGCGTGTTGTTGGGCGCCGCCAAAAGGTTGGTGACCACGAGCCACGTGTCGACCGCGGCCATCGCAACAATCGCGAGCTTGACGAGCCGCGCCGGCGTCACCGCGACCGCGATGACCCCGAGCGCGACGCAGGAGAGCGCATCGAGCAGCAGCCCCGAAGCCTCGCCCGCAAGACCCCCGCGGTCAGCCCAGGCGAGCGCAAAGAGAGCGAGCGCAAAGAGCGCAAAGAGCGGACGCGCGCCGCGCATCAGCCAGCCCAGGGCAATCGCCGCGAGCAGCGGCACCGCGACCAGCGCGAGGTAGGTCAGGCCGTCGGCGAGGCCCGACAGCACGCGCACACCGAACACGAATCCGACCACCGATGCGGCCGGCGCGAGGGCCCACCAACCCGATCGCAGTCGCCGCAGCAGCGCGATCTCGCGCGCTGCCGGGAGCCCGACAACGCCCGCCTGCGCCAGGGAGAGGATGCAAATCGAGACGGCGAACGGCAGCATCGCCTCCAGCATCGCCCAAAGACGCTCGCGCCGTCACCGGCCGACCTCTCCGTCGGACTGTCCACGCCTGGCTGAAACGGCACCGCCACGCCTCAAGAGCAGCCAACCGCGGGCCGATATATCAAGCGTGACCAGGCGGCTCCGCGAACACGGGCTGGCGCTCGTCTTCGCCGGCGTGGGCGTCTGGACGATGGTCTATCTCGGTCTCTACGGCTTCGCCTGGACCGACTACGACTTCGAGGTGACGCCGGCGTATAACGCGCTCGTCGCCGGGCACGTGTGGGCCTTCTTCCAGCATGCCCCGGGCTACGGCGGCTCGCTCGAGCTGCGCGCACCATTCGCGCTGCTTCCGGGCCTCTGGGGAGGCGGCGAGTTCGCCGTCTACCAGGTGGTGGCGCTGCCATGCCTGATCGCCGCCGCGCTGCTCGGCGTCTGGCTTTGCTCCCGGATGCGCGCGCTCGGCTCCTCCACCCTCGCCCGCGCGACTGCGCTCACGCTCTGCGTCGCCAACCCGATCACGATGGAGGCCTGCATTGTCGGTCACCCCGAGGAGCTGTTCGGGGCCGTCCTCTGCATCGCCGCCGTGCTCCTCGCCCAGCGCAGCCGCTACGTATGGGCCGGCCTGCTGCTCGGCCTCGCGATCGTCAACAAGGAGTGGGCGCTCCTGGCCATCGGCCCGGTACTGATCGCCCTGCCGGCGCGCCGCTGGCGCACGCTGATGCTGGCCGGCGCTATCGCCGTGGTCTTCTATGCGCCGCTCATCATCGCCCAGCTCACGACCAAGGCAACTGGCGGCGCGCTGACGATCGCCCACACCGCCACGATCTTCCAGCCCTGGCAGGTGTGGTGGTTCCTCGGCTCCCACGGACACCTCGTCAGCGGCCCCTCCGGCATCCACGCGGGCTATCGCACCCCACCGGCATGGCTCTCTGACATCAGCCACCCGCTGATCATCGCGCTGGGGCTCCCGCTCACCCTGCTCGCACTGCGCAGCGGGCGCAGTCGACGCGGCGGCGCCGACGCGCTCCTGCTGTTGGCGGTGCTGCTGCTCGCGCGCTGCGTGCTCGACCCCTGGGACAACGTCTACTACCCGTTGCCCTTCATCATCACTCTGCTCGTCTGGGAGTCGCTGACCTTCCGCCGGCCGCCGCTCTTTACATTGATCGCCACGGCCGCGACCTGGGCCATCTTCGAGGCGGTACCGAACTACGCCAACGCCGACGTCCAATCCGCGGTCTTCCTGATCGTGGCGCTGCCGGCGCTCGCGGCACTTTCCCTGGCGCTCTTCCGACCCGCACTGCCAGCGCTACGCACCGGCAACAGACCGCTGCTCGGGCGCGCCACACGCCAGCCGGCGATCTCCTCGAGCGCTCAATGACGCCCGCCGCCCAAAACGATCAGCGCGTCCTCGGTCGACCGCGGCCCGCGGTGATCTCACGCTCGCCGCTCCCGGCGATCACCCGCCCCCAGCTCGCGCTGGTCGCACTGCTGGCCCTCGCGGGCTCGCTCGCAATGCTCTGGCTGCAGCCTTGGAACGTCACGCTGAGCGACTGGGGGACGGAATCGAGGGTGCCCTTGAACGCCCTGCTCCACGGCCACGTGATCGGGTTTCTCGAGCTCGCCCCTCCCTACGGACCGTCGCTCGTGATGCGCGCTCCGTTCGCGCTTTTAGCCTCGCTCGCCGGTGGCAGCGCCCGGCTCGTCTACCGCTTCTCGGCACTTCCCTGCCTGCTCGCGCTCGCCGGTCTCGCCGTATGGATCGCGCCACGGCTGCGTCGCGGCGGAGCCGGCTGGTTCGCCGTCGCGTTGACCGTCGTTGTCTGCGTGGCCAATCCGCTCACCTATTACGCGCTGCTGATCGGTCACCCCGAGGAGATCCTCGGCGGCGTCCTCTGCGTCGTCGCCGTCCTCTGCGCGATGCGCGGTCACGCGACCTGGGCCGGGCTGCTGCTCGGCGCGGCAATCGCCAACAAGGATTGGGCGCTGGTCGCGGTCGGGCCGGTGCTCTTTGCCCTCCCCGCACACCGCTTGCGCGCGCTCGTGATCGCCTGCGTCGTGGCCGTCGCGCTGCTCGGGCCGATTGCACTCGTCTCCTACGACCTCAAGATCGCCAGCGCTCGTATCACCGCCAACGACACGGGAGGCATCTTCTACACCCAGCAGCTGTGGTGGTTCTTTGGCACGCCAGGGCACTGGATACCGGCGATGCGCGGCCAGATCATCCAGGGCTTCCGACTTCCCCCGCCCTGGCTCCAGGGGCGCGCCCACCTACTGATCGTGTGGATCGGCCTCCCCCTCACGCTGATCGCGCTGGCACGGCGGACGCCGCGCGAGAGTGCACTGCTGCTGCTGGTGATGCTGTTCCTGTTGCGCTGCATGCTCGATCCGTGGGATCTCATCTACTACCCGATCCCGTTCGTCATCGCCCTGCTCAGCTGGGAAACGACGGTCAAGCGGCGCGCCCCGGTCGGCGCGCTGGCGGCAAGCCTCGCCGCCTGGGCGATCTTCAAATACCTACCAGCGCACCTGAGCGCAAACCAGCAGGCGCTGTCCTTCATCATCCCTTCGATCGTCGCGTTGGCGGTGATCGCGGCTGGGGTCTATCGCCGGCGAGATGGCGCCGCAACGCGCGCATTCGCCGAACGACCTCACTCGACGACGAGCAACTCCTTGGTGAAGTGGCTGAACCGTCGCGCCCCTTCTGCCTCGACCACCACCAGATCCTCGATCCGCACGCCGAGCGTCCCCGGCAGATAGACCCCGGGCTCGACGGTGACGACGTTGCCGACGCGCAGCACTTGTTCGGCGCCGTGGCGCGCCAGCCGCGGCGCCTCGTGAATCTCGAGCCCGACACCGTGCCCGAGGCCGTGCCCGAAGCACTCACCGTAGCCCGCGTCCTCGATCACCGCGCGCGCCAGCGCGTCGACTGCCCGCCCCTCGAGGCCGGGCGCGACGGCGTCCAGGCCAGCCAGCTGCGCCGCGAGCACGAGCTGATAGATCTCCCGCGCCTGCGCAGTCGGTTCGCCGACGGCGAACGTGCGCGTGCAATCTGAGCAGTAGCCATCGAGCAGCGCGCCGATATCGACGGTCACGAGCGTCCCGCGCTCGATCGCGACGTCGCGCGGCTCCGCGTGTGGCAGCGCACCATGCGCGCCACTCGCAACGATCGATCCGAAGCTCGGGGCGTCCGCGCCACGCAGGCGCATCTCGTGCTCGAGCTCGAGCGCCACGACGCGCTCCTGGCGCCCGCCGAAGCCACGCTCCACCAGCCACTCATAGATGCCGTCGACGAGGGCCGCCGCCGCGGCGATCCGTTCGAGCTCGCCAGCGTCCTTGACGGCGCGCAGGCGCTCGATCAAACCGCCCGCGGCAACCAGCTCGACGCGTTCGCCGACCAGCTCGCGCAGGCGCGCGAGCTGGTGCACGCTGGTCGCCACATCATCGAAGCCCACTCGGCCCGGTGGCAGCGCGCGAGCAAGCCCCTCAAGCAGTTCGCCGGCGACGATCTCCTGCGTGAACGCTGGGTCGACCTGCTGGCGCGCCTGCGTCTGGTAGCGGAAGTCTGTGAGGAACCGGGCGCTGCCATCCGCAGCAATCACGGCGCCGCCGTCGCTCGAGGTGAAGCCCGTCAGGTAGCGGAGGTTGGCGGCGCCGGCGACGATCAGCGCATCGAGCGAAGGCTCCGCGAGCATCTCCCGCACACGCTCCAGGCGGGTGGAGCCAACCGTTGCGTCCTCAACGCTCGCCGAGCTCACCCGTCGAGCTCCTTGCTCAGTCGCACGAGCGCCTCGCGATAGCCCTCGACGCCCTGTCCGACGACGCGGGCGACGCAGAGGTCGCGGACAACCGAGACGCGGCGCCACTCCTCGCGGGCTTCGACGTTCGAGAGATGGACCTCCACCGCGGGCAGCGCCGCGATCTCGAGCGCGTCGTGAATCGCCCATGAGTAGTGCGTCCACGCGCCGGCGTTGATCAGCAGCCCGTCGGCCGAGTTGGCGAGCTCACGCAGGTGCTCGACGAACTCGCTCTCCGAGTTGGTCTGGAAGAAGTGCACCTCGAGCCCCAGCTCCCGCGCAAACTCCCTCACCTGACGCTCGAGGTCAGCGAGCGTGAGCAGGCCGTAGTGTGCCGGGTCACGCCGGCCGAGCATGTCGAGGTTCACGCCGTGCATCACCTCGACGCGGCTGCGCGCGGGGCTCATCACACGAGAACCTCGCGCACGGCGCGCTCGAGATCGGCGTCAGCGATCGCCGCGCCGTAGCGGACACGACCGGGCGCCTCGACCAGGACCAGCGCGACCCCTTGCGGTCCACGCTTCTTGTCGAGCTTGGTCGCCGCCAATACCGCCGCCGCTTCGAGCTCGCTCGCCTGCGTCGGCAATCCATGGGCCGCGAGCAGCTCGCTCACCTGTTCGCGAAGCTCCGCTTGCCCAGATAGCCGCAAAGCGACCAGCAGCCCGAGTGCGACCGCCTCACCGTGGCGATAGCGCGTGTAGTGCGTCGCTGCTTCAATCGCGTGACCGACCGTGTGACCGAGGTTGAGGACCTGACGCAGGCCACCGTCGTGCTCGTCTGCGGCCACAACCGCGAGCTTGCAGCGAATGCAGTCGACGATCATCCGCTCGTCGAGCGGTGCGTCCGCCGCCACTTGTTCCCATAGCGCCCCGCCGGCGATCAAGGCCGTCTTCAGCACCTCGGCATAGCCCGCGCTGAGCTCCGCCGCGGGCAGCGTGTCGAGCGCCGCCGGATCGACAAGGACCCCGGCCGGCTGGTGAAAAGCGCCAACGTAGTTCTTCGCCTCGGGAAGGTCGACACCGGTCTTGCCGCCGTAGGCTGAGTCGACCTGCGCTACGAGTGTCGTCGGGATCTGCACGACCGGGACGCCGCGCTGGTAGGTCGCGGCGGCAAATCCCGCGAGGTCCCCGACGACGCCACCACCCAGCGCGACAAGGTGGTCCGTGCGCGCCGCGCCGCTAAGGGCCAGGCCGCGCCAGATCTGCTCGGCGCTCGCGATCGTCTTGTTGGCCTCACCGCCTTGGATCAGCAATTGCCCGTCGACCTCGCCAAGGCGCTCGGCCAACAGCGGCGCGACCTGCTCGTCGGCGATCAAAAAGCGTCGCGAGGGCCCCCGCACGATCGGCCACACGCCCGCGCCGAGCACTCCCCGCCCAACCCAAACCGGGTACTCGGCGGAGGGGCTTATCGCCCACAACAAGCGGGTACCCGCCGGCGCTCGGCGCAATTCCTCAAGCGCGTCGTAGGCGCCGGGAACCGCATGGCGCGCGCCGCCGGGCACGATCGCGTCGGCGACCGACTCGTACAGCGGCACGCGCTCGTTGTAGAGCGCTTCGAACGCGGCGCGATTGCGCGCGAGCGGACGCTTGTCACCGGCGCTGCGCCGCCAGGCTACCGCGAGCCCGACGTCCAGCCACACGACTAGATGCCGGCGCAGCGCTGCGCGCACCCGCTCGGAGCCGATAGCGCCACCGCTCAGCGAGATGATCTCGCCAGCGGAAGCGCGGTCGAGTAGATCCCCGACGACGGTCTCCTCTACGGCGCGAAACGCGGGCTCGCCGTCGCGCGCAAACGCCTGGGTGATCGTGGTGCCGAGTCGCTCCTCGATCAGGCTGTCGGCGTCGAGCGCAGAGCTGCCACGAGCGCGAGCGAGCGCGCGCGCCGCCGTCGTCTTCCCGGCGCCCATGAAGCCGACGATGACTATCGCGCCCCGCGTGCTCAGCTCGCCTGCCATCCGATCCGCTCGCGGTACGCGCGGAGGGCGGCGCGCGCGTCGTCGATGTGGTCGCCGCCAAACTTCTGGCGGTAAGCGTCAGCGAGCACGTAGGCCACCATCGCCTCGCCCACCACAGCGGCCGCCGGCACCGTGCAGGAGTCGGTCCGCTCGCGCAGCGCTCCGCCGGCCTCGAGCGTCTCGATGTTGACCGAGCGCAACGGTTTGGTGAGCGTCGGCAGCGGCTTCATCGCCCCGCTGACAATCAGCGGTTCACCGTTCGTCATGCCGCCCTCGACGCCACCGGAACGGTTGGTCTCGCGGTAGAAGCCCCGCTCTGGGGAGTGAAAGATCTCGTCGTGCGCGAGCGATCCGGCTTTCGCGGCCAGCGCGAACCCGTCGCCGAGCCCGAAGCCCTTGATAGCCTGGATCGAGCAGATCGCGCCGGCCAGGCGCCCGTCGAGCCGCTCCTCCCAGGAGACGTGGGAGCCGAGCCCCGGAACGAGGCCGAAGGCGCGCACCTCAAAGACGCCGCCGAGCGATTCGTTGGCCTTGCGCTGCGTGTTGATGTGCTCGACCATCGCCCGCGTGGCCTCGTCGTCGAGACAACGGACCGGCGAGTCGTCGACGGCGGCGAAATGGGCGAGCGTCAGCGGCTCCTCGACTGCTGGGGCGACGACAGTGCCGATTGCGAGGACGCGCGAGACGACCGCGACGCCCAGCGCGCGCAGAAACTCCTTGCACAGCGCGCCACCGGCAACGCGGGCGGCGGTCTCCCGGGCGCTCGCGCGTTCCAACACGTCGCGCACGTCGCTAAAGCCGAATTTCTGCACGCCGGCGAGATCGGCGTGGCCCGGACGCGGAAGGTGAACCTCCTCCAGCGGCGTCTCGACGGGCCACGGGTTCATCCGCTCCTCCCAGTTGGCGTAGTCACGGTTGGCGATGCTCAGCGCGATCGGGCCGCCGAGCGTGCGACCGTGACGGACGCCGCCAGTCGGCTGCGCAGCGTCGCTCTCGATCTTCATCCGGCCACCGCGGCCGTAGCCGAGCTGACGGCGAGCCATATCGCGGTTGATCGCCTCGCGGTCGAGCTCGAGCCCGGCCGGCAGCCCTTCGACTATGCAGGTGAGTCCCGGGCCGTGGGACTCGCCGGCGGTGATCATGCGCAGCGCAGCCATCAGACGGCGAAGCTTACGGAGCGCGGCTGCGGTTTCGCCGGGCGCTTCGCCCGCAAGCGCTGCAAAGCTCTGCTAGGGACACGCCGAGAGCAGCCCTAAGCCGCGCTCTGGCGAGACGGCGGTTAGGACGTCGGGGCGGTTGCGCCGCTCGCGCCACTCGCGCCACTCGCGCCACTCGCGCCGCTCGCGCCGCTGGCGCCCGTTACGCCGGTTGTAGTCCCGCCGCCCGGGGGGGAGTAGACCAGGGCGCCAAGCCCCATGTCGTAGAAGAACTTCCCGAGCTCGGTGGAGGTTGAGGTGGCGAGGATCTGCTTGCCGGAGTCGGCGACGCTGGCACGCGCGGTCGTCGCATCCGCGGTCGACTGGTAGGCCTGATCGCCGATATTGCCGAGCTCCAGCGTGAACGAGCTGACCGAGCTCTGCCCGTGGGCGGGCACGATCTCGATCTGGGCGCCCGGGTCGAGCTCGGCGACCTGGCAGTCGGCCTTGCTCGGCAGACAGGTCACCCCGGAAGACGTCTTGAGCGTGCTCGAAACCGCGTCGGTCAAGAGGAAAGCAGCTTTCTTGCCGCCCTTGAGCACGCCGAGGTAGACGATCTCGGCCGGGCTGTTCGCGGGCAACGGCGTCAGCCGCTGAAGGTCGACGAGGGCATCCTCCTGACTCCCGTAGGCAGTCAAAACGTCCACGGTGTAGGCCTCGTCGTCATTGAGCTTCGACGGGCCCGTGGTCGGAGTGCTCGACTTGGTCGGCGCGGTCGACTTGGGCTGTGTCGTAACGGCAGGCGTCACCGTCGTCGAGGTCGTGCTCGTCGTCTTTGCCGGCGTCGAGCTCGTCGAAGCCGCACTGCTCGCAGGTGCCGAGGCGGTGCGGAACGGATTCAGCTCCGTGCCCTTGTACACCACCGACTTCTGAGTCGGTGTCGCCTGGGTGACAGCGATTTCCGATGCCGGCGGAAGTACGCCGGGTGGCGGCGTGAGGGTCACCGGCGCGATGTGAACCGGCGGTGGAGCGGCGCTGCTTGAGAGAGCTGCCGACGCACCGATCGGAATACCGATCGCGAGCACCACGAGCAGTACGACGGCCGGCAAGATCTGCCGCTCTCGTAGGTCGGCGAGCAACGAGCGAAAGAAGTTCATGGCGTGACCGCCGCGACCGTGGCCGCCGTTGGCGCCGTCTCATAGGCGGTCATGTTGACCGACGCGTTGAGGCTGCTGGCAGCCGGGGCGAGGCTGATCGAGTTGACCGTGACGAGACGACCGTTGGCGAGGACGCTCGATCCGTTGCTTTGCGTCAAAGAGTCGAAGTCCTGGACGAACTGCTGCAAGTCGAGGTAGTCGGAGATGAATTGGAAACTCAGAGTCACCGGCGTGAGCCCGCCGTTCGCCGCGCCTGGGCTTACCGACGTTGCCGTGTAGTTGACCTTGTGCTTGATCTCGATGCTGTTGACCAGGTCGATCAGCTGCGGGATCGGATTGCCCGGCGGCACCGACTCCGAAAGCGCAGCCAGCGAACGCACGTCGGCGGGGTATTGGCTGCGCGCCTGCTCAGCGACCACGACCTGCTGCTGTGCGCTGGCTAGCTGCGCGCGCGCGCTGGAGATCTGACCCAGTAGCTTGCTTGCCTTGCTGCGCTCAGGAGATACCACGAGGCTCCACATCGCGAACACGACGACGAGCGCAACAACGGCGGTGATGATCAGTTTCAGACGAGCGCCCATGTCAGCCTCGCACCGCGTTCACACCGCTCGGCAGCTTCGGCGACGGCAAGCCGTAGCCGGGGTTGTAAGTGAAGTTCATGCCCCACGACACGTAGCCACAAGGCGGATAAGCGACGCCCTTGGGGGGCTTGAGGCTCACGTCCGCCGCCTTGCTGTAGGAGGAGATCGTTACGCCGCTGACGTCCTGCAGCTCACGGAACCGCGTGATGAGGTCGGCGACGACGAGCTGGGTGCGCGCACAGCCGGCGAGCGAGAACGAGGCGCTGTCAGCAGCCGTCGCGGCACCTGCAGGGCCGGTAGCGCCGCCGCCGGCACCCGCGGTCCCGCTCAGTGAGTTGATGGTCACCCCGGGCCCGAGCGCCAGCGCGATCTGTCGCATAGCGCGGGACCAGTCAAAGCGCTGTTCAGCCACCGACGCCACAGCCCCGATGTTCGCCCGGGTGAGCGTCTGATACTGCACGTACTGCTGTAGCGCTGAGGCCTGAGCGCTAACGGCGGCGCTCTCGGCGGTCACTCCGGCGAGCGTCGTCTTGCGCGTCGCGACGTGGTGCACGGCAAACGCGTACACCGCGCCAAGCGCAACGAGCACCGCCAGACCGCCCATGATCACGTACACGACGCCGCCCGTGCGACCGGCGAGGCCACCCGCGCCACGGCGCTGCTCGGCTGGGATGAGGTTTATCGCTCTCACTGTGGGCCCTCCGGCACGGACAGCCCGGCGGCGACAGCGATCAAGTTGGGCGGCACATTGCCCGCAGCTTCGGCCGACGCGAGCGCAACGTCAGCGTGCGCAAGGTCAATCCCGAGCTCGCGCGAAAGGGCGAACTGGAAGCCGGGAACGTCAAGCGCCGGGCCACAGATGACACCGCGCGTCGCGTGCTCGTCACCCTGTGGCGAAAGGTAGAAGTCGAGCGAGTTGCGAACCTCGGCGGCGATGCGGCGAATGCCGTCCGACAGCGCCGATCGAGCGATCTCGACCTGCTCATCCGCCGGCGCCGGTGCGGCTACTGGCAGCTCACGACCGAACTCCGGCACTTCCGCGGCGACCGGCTCTTCGGCGGGAATTGCCGGCGACTCGTCAAAACCCGAGTCGACCAGCGGTGCCGGGTCAGCGAAAGCCACGATCGGATCGGGCGCCAGAGGCACGGTGACCTCGAGCGGCTCCGCTGCGGCTGCAGGTGAGCTATCGGCTCCCACCCTGTTCAGCAGTGTCCGCGCCTCGCTGATCGGAATGGCGCAACGCGATGCGACCTCAGCAAGAATCGGATCGAGACCCGCCTGGATGACGCGCGTGAACTCACACATGCGACCGTGGCTGATGGCAAGATTTGTCAAGCCGCCGATTGACAGGTAGAGAATGTGCTCGTTCTCTCCCGCGTCAAGCGGACGCAGAGCACGGACCATGCCGAAAGCCGCGAGGTCGATACCCTGCGGCTGCAAGCCGGCAAGCCGGCATGCCTGCAAAACGCGTTCGATCATGTCGCGACGCGCTGCGACAAGCAGCACGTTCAGTCGCGGGCCGTCCGCACCGTCGATGATCCCCAGTGAGCGGTAGTCGAGGACAACGCTCGCGATCGGCATCGGGATCTCATCCGCAGCCTGGAAGCGAACCGCCTGATCGATCTCGCCATCGTCGGTGAGCGGCGGCAGCTCGATTCGGCGCATCATGATGCGCTGGTTGGCGATACCGATGCGCACGCGGCGTTCGAGCTTGCTGGTCTTGAAGAGCTCGCGTAGCGTGTCAGCGAGCGCCTCGATGTCGTTGACCTCGCCGTCGCGCACGATGTTGGCGCCGAGCGGCGCCCACGCGGCCTGGTCGACTTCGAGCTTGCCGTTGACGTGAGACTTGGCCGCAACCACCATGCCCGGACCAATGTCGAGGCCGACGAGCGTGCGCTCGTTGCCGCCGCCGCCGCCGCCGCGGCGTACGCGCCGCCGGCGAAGGGCCTTTGCGGCGCTCGCGGCGCTCGCGAACTCGATCTTGCCGCGCACCTTTCCGGTAGCAGCCTCGTCTGACCCGCCAGGCTGCCCT
Source organism: Solirubrobacterales bacterium (assembly GCA_003133565.1). Taxonomy (GTDB): domain Bacteria; phylum Actinomycetota; class Thermoleophilia; order Solirubrobacterales; family Solirubrobacteraceae; genus Palsa-513. The sequence continues at coordinate 12,730 of PKYB01000082.1, read as the reverse complement.
TCGGCTGTGGGTTCCGCGACGCTAGCCGGCTCCTCAACCTCAGAGCTGGCTCGCTTGGCGAAGACTGGTTGGCGCAGACGCTCAAACATGATGCAGGCAGCGGGGGCACACATTGGGAGCGCCCGCACCCACATCTATCGACCGCAAGCCGCGCAACCTTAGCGCTGCAATAAAGCTCCAATCGCGCCGTGCGGGCGCGAGCGGCGCGAAACCGTGAGGGTTGGCGGCGCTCGGCGCCGCTCGGCGCCGCGCCGGCGGGCCTGACAGCCCGGAGGTCAAGGCTGTCTCGTGGCCCGCGACGGCGCTCACCGTGCTCAGTGGCGACTGCGCCGGTAGCTACCAGCTGCCGTTGGCGCAGCCGCCGACGACCGGGCCGCTGTAGCTCGGCGTCGAGCTGTAGCTGCTCTCTTGCGGCGACCAGGCGTTCGCGCCGGTTGCCGGGCCGCCACACAAGCGTGCTAGCTGACCGTTGGCGCTGCGCTCGATCTCGAACTGATCGCCTGTGTTATTGGCGGTCGCAACGACGTAGTAGCTGGAATTGGATCCCGGGAACGCACTCGCCGCGCTGATCCACGCGCTGTTGCCGGCGGAGGTCTGGATCGTTGACTCGATGCTGTTCAGAGTGGTCCGACTCAGCGTCGAATAGCTGCCGTTGCTGTCGTTCGCGATGGTTTCCGCGGTCGTCTCAGCGGTCCGCACCAGCTCCTTCGCCGATGCGTCATAAGCTTTCGTTCGCTGATTGAGAAACGCCGGAATGGCAATCGCAGCGAGAATGCCGATAATCAGGATAACCACGAGCAGCTCGATTATGGTGAACCCTCGCTCGTCCTGTGCCTGCCGCAACTTGTGAAGCATTAGATCCTCCGACGCTCGTTTCGCTAAATCTGGATCCGGCGCGAACTATGCGAGCCGCGCCTATTTCCAGCAACCAAATCCGTTACCTGGGAGGTTTCTACCCAGGGACTGGTTTAAAAGTAGCGACGCCTCACCGGTGTAGATGGTGCAAATACTCACCCACGATCGGATGCCCCACAAACAGCGCGACAAGCCCGCCCAGCGCGAGAAACGGGCCAAATGGGATGCCCACAGAGCGACGATCGGCCGACGGTGTCCGTGCGAGCACGACCAGGCCCACGATGACGCCCGCGATCAGTGCGACGAGCATCGCGGCGGCAACATCACGACCGAGCAGTAGGCCGAGCACCGCCGCGAGCTTCACATCGCCCATTCCCATTCCGCGCGGGTAGCAAAGCGCCGCGAGCAGCAGGAATCCCCCAGCCGCAGCGCCCGCGATCAGCCGCTCGGGCTCGCCCGACCAGTCCAGCGCCGAACCGAGCACGATCGCCGCGATGGCCGCGGGAGCCGTGATGCGGTTGGGAATGATGTGGCGTTCGAGGTCGATCAGCGTGACCGGCACGAGCGCGAGCACGAGCGTGATGCCGAGCAGAGCGGCTGCCAACGAGGAGTGCTGCAGGACCACGGCGACGCAGAGCGCGGCGGTTACCGCCTCGACAAGCGGGTAGCGCGGCGAGATCGCGGCGCGGCAGGCGCGACAGTGCCCGCGCAGCCAGATCCAGCCGAGTACCGGCACGTTGTCGTACGGCTTGATCGGCGTCGCGCAGGAAGTGCAGTGCGAGCCAGGTTTGAGAAGTGACTCGCCGCGCGGCAGTCGGTAGACCACCACGTTGAGGAACGAGCCTGCGACGGCTCCGAGAACCGCGGCAAATATTGCGTATGTGACAGTCGCGTTCATATCAGTCCCAACACGCAACGGGGCGGCCGATAAAGGCCGCCCCGTGTACTACCGCGTGCGAATTACAGATAGTGGTCTTACTCTTACTGCTACCAGCTGCCGTTGACGCAGCCGCCAGTCGTACCCGTGTAGGCGGTGTTCGTCGTCACGGCTCCGGTGGTGTAGGGGAACCCTGAGGTGCCGGACGCGGCGCAGAAGCGGTAGATGTTGCCGCTCGCGGTCCGCTCGATCTCGAACACGTCACCGGTGTTGTTCGCGGTCGCGACAACGTAATAGGTGTTCGCGCTCGAGCTGCCCGGGCCTGCGGCGCTGATCCAGGCGTTGCCGCCACCAGAGGTGGTCTGGATCGTCGCCTCGTAGCTGTTCAGGCTGGCCTGAGTGAGCGTCGAGTAGCTGCCGCCGTTGTCGGTCGCGATTGTTTCCGCGGTCGTCTCAGCGGTACGCGCCAGCTCCTTCGCTGACGCATCGTATGCCTTGGTCTTTTGGTTAAGGAATGACGGAATGGCGATCGCGGCAAGAATGCCGATGATCAGAATTACGACGAGCAATTCGATGAGGGTAAACCCTCGCTCGTCCTTTGCGCGCTGGCGCAACTTGGACAGCATTGAATCCTCCTAGGATCCGTTTGTGTTGTCAGGCGCCAGCGCCCATGATCACGACCGAGCTTAGAGCTGGCCTTCCTAGCCCCTCTATCGACCGCACCCCAGATGACCTTAAGTAAACGCACGGGTATTTCGACATCGGAAATCCGCCGTGCAGGCCCCCAGCGCGCTGGCGGCACCGCGGCCGGGGGCTGGCGGCGCTAGGCCTCGGGGGCTGGCGGCGCGACACCCTCGCGCCAGTGCGCCTGCGCGTCATGGTCGCTCAACCACTGGCCCGTGCCGTCACACCACGGGCAGGTGATGAGGTGCGCCAGGCCGCCGAGGTTTGAGCTGACACGGCCGCTACCGCGGCACGCACTGCAGCCCGCAGGGGGCTCTTGGGGCGGTGGGTTTTCGGCCATCGAGATGGCGAGCCTAGCGACTGGCGCCGCCAGCATGCGTGCGATGATTGCCGCGGTCGTGGCGGTCCCGCAGACACTGAAGCGCGCGAGCTTCGCGCGAGCGTCGCGTCCCGGGCGCGAAAAGCTGGCGCTCGCGGCGATCACGCTGCTCGCCGGCGGGCTGCGCTTGTGGTCGCTGCGACTGGTTCCGAATGACCCGTTTTACGACGCCGCGGTGCGCAGCATGGCGCTCTCCTGGCACAACTTCTTCTTCGGCGCCTATGAGCCCGGCGCATCGCTGGCAGTCGACAAACCGCCGTTTGACCTGTGGCTGCAGGTGATTTCGACCCAGCTGCTGGGCTACGGCTCGGTGGCGTTGAAGCTCCCGCCGGCGCTCGCCGGAACGTTTGCGGCGCCGTTGCTCTACGACGCTGTGCGGCGGATCAACGGGCCACTCGCCGGCCTCGCGAGTGCGCTCGTGCTGGCCGTGCTGCCGATTGCCGTGCTCAGTTCGCGCAGCGACACGATGGACAGCGTGGCGATGTTCCTCAACGTGCTCGCGTTGTGGCACTTGGTGCGCTTTGCCCAGACCGACCGCTCACGCTGGTGCTATCTGGCAGCCGCTGCAATGGGTTTGGCGTTCAACGTCAAGGTCTTCCAGGGGCTCGTGTGCCTTCCCGCGCTCCTGCTGTTCGGGCTGATGGTCTGTCACCGCCAGCGCGCGCGACGGCTGGTGCTTTGCGCCGTCGTTTTCACGGTCGTCGCCCTCTCCTGGCTGACCGCGACGCTTGCCTTTCCCGCCTCGCAGCGACCATATGCGATCGGCTCGACCAACGGCAGCGCCTGGAATGCCGCGTTCGTCTACAACGGCTATGACCGCCTGGTCGGCAAGGCGACGCAATCGCTCTTGAACGCGCAGGGCGCATCGCCGCTTCGGCCGGCCAACAACAGCGAGCCGGAGCGCGCCGCGGTGGCGATTGCGCCGCCCTCGCCGCTGCGCCTGTTCAAGCACAACGACCCGCTGTCAGGGCTGCGGCTCGGCTTCGTGCTGCTCGCTGCCCTGCTGCTCGGAATCCCGGCGCTGATCGAGCAGATCGTGCGTGCACGAGGGCCCGACGAGCGGGCCCGCCGCGCGTTTGCGGCAGCGCTGCTCGCCTGGCTTCTGATCGGCTTCGTGCTTTACAGCGCGATGGCGCGCCTTCACCCGCGCTACGCCGAGGGTTTCACGCCGGCGGTCGCCGCCGGCGCCGGTATCGGCTTGGTCTGGGCCCTGCGCACGCAATATCGCCGCTTTGTCTTGCCGATCGCGGCGGTGGCATTCGCGCTTTACGCGCTCTACCTCTTCGACGTTTCGAGCCCGGTCGTGGTGGCGACCGTGCTCGGGGCGGCGCTCGCCATCGGCGCGCTCGCGCTGGGCGCTGATCGCGTCCCTGGCGCGCTGCGCGGTCGCGGTTTGCGGATCTGGCTGCTCGGCGCCGGGCTCGGGGCGGCGGCGCTCGTGCTGCCGCTGCGCGTCTCGCTCGGACTGGTCGCAAACCACGAGTACGACAGCGGGTTTACGGGGTTCATCGGGCCGGCGACAGTCGCCGAGATCAGCGGCTATATCAGCGCCCACCGCGACGGCGCGCATTACGAGTTCGTCGTCGCCGATCCGAGCACCGTCGGGTCGCTGATCGTCCACGACCTGCAACCGATTCTCTCGCTCACCTCCTACGGCGATCACGAGCTGCTCGCGACCCCGCGGCTCGCAAGGTTGGTATCGACTGGCGCGGTTCGCTTCGCCTATATCGGCGGACCGTGTGTGCCGCGCAACCAACTCGAGCTGCCGCGCTGCTCGGCGGGCGCCAGTTGGGTGCGCGCGCACGGGATCGATGTCTCGCGCACGATTGGACTGGATCAGCCAGACATGCTCTATTTCCTGCCGAGGCGCTACCGTCCCGGAGGTGCAAGCCAGCGTCACACCCACACTCGCGATCCTGGTCGTTGACGACGAAACTTCGCTGCGCGACACGCTGACGCGCTCGTTCACGCGCGAAGGACACGTCGTGACCGCTGTCGCCGACGGAACCGCGGCGATCGAGCGCGCGTCGAGCGAGGCGTTCGACGTTGTGTTGCTCGATGTCGCGCTCGGCGCCGGGCCCAACGGATACGACGTTTGCCGCACGCTGCGGGCGCAGCGCAACGTCGTCCCGATCATCATGCTCACGGCGCTTGACAGCGAAGCCGACGCGGTTCAGGGCCTCGAAGCTGGCGCCGATGACTACGTGACGAAGCCGTTTGGCCTCGCCGAGTTGCGCAGTCGAATCCGCGCCGTGCTGCGACGCTCAGCGCCGCGCGCTCCTGGCGCTGAGTCGCTGGTCATCGGTGAGGTGACGCTGGATCGCGTGCAGCGTGTGGTGATTGTCCGCGATGAGGCGGTGCGACTGACGTTCTCGGAGTTCGAGCTGCTCGCTTGCCTGATGGTGCAACCGGGCCACCTCTTCAACCGCCAGGAGCTGCTGCGGGCGATCTGGGGCGACTCTGCCTATCGCGACCCGCGCGCGATCGACGTTCACATCCGACACCTGCGGGAGAAGCTCGAGCTCGTGCCGGAACATCCGCGGCTGATCGTCACCGTGCGTGGCGCGGGCTACCGCTTTGCCGAGGCGTAGCCAGTCCAGCGCACGCACGGAGCGCCTCAGTTTCGGTCTGCGCCCGCGGCTGCTCGCCGCGCTCGCGCTGACCAGCGTTGTGACGCTCACGGTGGCCGCGCTCGCCCTGCTGCCACCGCTGAAATCGCGCCTTAACTCGGATGCCCTCAGCCGCGCCGAGTCGGCAGTCGAACTGGCAAAACCCGGGCTCGCGAGCCTGCCGCTCGTGCGCGGACGCCCGCCGCGCAAGACGCTTGCGGAACAGGCCCGCTCGTTGCGTCGCCGCGACGCTGCCGAGCGCGTGATTGTCTGGCCGGCGAGCCTGACAAAGCCGCTCTATGACACCGATTCCGACGTACCGTTGCTGACGGCAAAGCAGGTCGCTGCGAGCAGCCTCGCGCTCAAGAACAAGGGCAAGCCGCGGGATCTCTTCCAAGGCGGCCTGCTCACCGTTGCCATCCCCTACAGCGACGCCCACGATCACTTCGTGCTCGAGATCTTCACACGACTCGACTACGTCAAACAGGCGACCGATGTGGTCGTCGTCGCGTTCCTCGAAGCTGCCGCCGCCGGGCTTGCGGTCGCGCTGCTGCTCGGCGTTGCGTTGTCGTCGCGCCTCGTTCGCCGGCTGCAGATGCTCCGCGATGCGACAAGCGGCTTCGATGAAGGCGGCTTTGATGAACGCGAGCTCGCGGACCTCGTCGTGCCAGAGGACGTGGTGCGCGATGAGATCGGCGAGCTGGCGCGTGCGTTTGCTCAGATGCGTGGCCGCCTGCGTCAACAGGAGCAGGCGCGCCGGGCGTTCGTCGCGACCGCCTCACATGAGTTGCGGACGCCGCTGGCCTCGCTCGACGGGATGCTCGAGTTGCTCGCTGATGATCTCGAGAACGAGCCGGTCGACGTAACCGACGCGCGCAAGCGTGTCGCGCTGGCCCAGCAGCAGTCCCAGCGCCTGGCTAACCTCGCCACCGACCTGCTCGACCTCAGCCGCCTCGATTCCACACTCGAGCTGCGTAGCGAGCCCGTTGAGCTCGGCGAGCTCGCGCGGGCGGTCAGCGCGGAGTTCGAGCTGCGTGCGCTCGAGCGCGAGCGTACGATCGCAATCGACCACCCCGGCGCTCAGCGCTGGGCCGAGGGCGACCCGGGCGGCGTGGCGCGAATCGTGCGGATCCTGCTCGACAACGCGCTGCGGATCGCTCCGGCGCACTCGACGGTGACGATTCGCGTTGGCGGCAGCGATGATGGATCCTCGCTCGAGGTCTCAGACGACGGACCGGGAGTGCTACCTGACGAGCGCGAGCTGATCTTCCAACGCTTTCATCGCGGCAGTGCGCGCGGCGATGAAAGCGGCTTTGGCCTTGGGCTCGCGATTGGCCGGGAGCTCGCTGAGCGCATGGGCGGCACGCTCGAGCTGGTCAACGGTCCACCCGGCGCGACCTTCCGCCTGAATCTGAACACGGCGATGCGCGGGGCGCCCGTCGCGTGAGCGAACCCCGGCTCGAGCAGTTCGCCGCGCGCGCCCGCGCCGTCGGGCGTTTCGGGATCGACACCGAGTTTGTCGGCGAGGGGCGCTACCGCACGTTGCTGTGCCTGATCCAGCTCGTTGTCAGCGACGGGCAGAGCCTCGACGTGCTGGTGCTCGACGCCCTCGAGGAGGGGCTCGATCTTGCGCCGCTGGCAGCTTTGCTCGCCGAGCCGGCAGTCACCGTCGTCGTCCACGCCGGCCGCCAGGACATCGCGTTGCTGCGCCGCTGCGCTCAGACCGAGGTGAACGCGATCTTCGATACACAGGTCGCGGCCGGGTTCGCCGGTCTCAGCGCACAGGCCGGCTATGACACGTTGTTGCGCGAACTGCTCGGCGTGCGTGTCCAGAAGACGGCGAGCTACACGCGCTGGGACCGCCGGCCGCTAGACGCCGAGCAACTGGCCTACGCCCGGGAGGATGTGCTGCACCTGCTCGAGATGGCCGCCGAACTCGAGCGCAGGCTGGCGGCCAGCGGACGCTTGGAATGGGCCGAAGAGGAGTGCCGCCAGCTCGAAGGGGTCAGCGACGCGCGTGAGCCCGACCAGGTCTTTGCGCGGCTGCCGCGGATCAACTCGCTGAGCCCGAGCGCCCGGGCGATCGCTCACGCGCTCGTCAGCTACCGTGAGCAGGCGGCTGAGCAGCAGGATCGCCCGGCGAGCACGGTGCTCAATGACGCTGCGCTCGTCGAGCTCGCCAAGCGGGCGCCGCGGACGCCTGAGCAGCTCGAGCAGATCCGTGGCGTCAATCCAGGCAGCCTGCGCCGGCGCGGTGTCAGCCTGCTGGACGTGATCGCGAGCGGCGCGAGGCAGCCTCCGATCGCCGTCGAGGAGCACTCCCACGATCCGAGCTCGCCGATCGACGCGCCGCAGATCGCACTCGCCGAGGCGCTGGTGCGCGCGCGAGCACTCGCTTCCGGCCTCGCCTATGAGCTGGTCGCCGCCCGCGCCGACCTCGGGGCGATCGTGGCCAGCGTGCGTCTTGGCAAGCCGCCGCCCGACGTACGCACCCTGCGGGGCTGGCGTCGCGAGCTGGTCGGCGAGGAGCTCTTGGCGATGCTGCGCGGCGAGCGCGCCCTGCGGGTCGGGGGCGACGGGCGCCTGGAGATCGCCGCATCGGGCTCATAGGCTGATCGTAAGGACGATCTTGCCGGCGCGGCGATCGTCGAGCGCGATCCAGCCGTCCGCGCCCTCGCGCAGCGACGCGGCTCCGCTGCGCACGTGCCAGGCGGTGGTGAAGCGGACGCGCACGAGGAGGCGGCCCGGACGGGTTGCCTCGAGTACGACCGTCGCGCCGTGCTCGCTGAGCAGGCGTCCCGGGCCGCTGACGATCCCGCTCGCGCCGAGCAGCTGATAGACGCGCCAGTCGGCGTTGTGCCAGACCGGCACGAGGCCCGGGACGCCGGCCCGCACGAGCTGGCCTTCGCGCACGCCGGCGTAGTCGAGCGGCAGATCGGCGAGCGCGACGAAGCGCACGCCGTTGCGCTCGAGCCAGGCGCGGTAGCTCGCGGCGTTGAGCCGCCCGCGGTCATAGAAGATCGGGTTCTGCGCGGTGTCGAGCTGGCGCTCCCAGCCGCGCGCGAGCGGCAGCGCGAGCGCGACATAGTCGGACTCCCAGTGCGTCGCCGTGGGAACGACCTCGATGCGCCCCAGCGGCTGATCGTGGCGCTCGAGGTAGGTGAGCAGCGGGCGGAAATAGGCGGGCGAGCTCGAAGCGTCGCTGTGGCCGGCCAGCGCACCCGCGGCGGGCGACCATTGCGCGAGCGCGAGTGGCACGAACGCGACCGCGAGCAGCAGGCGCGCGCGCTGCACCGGTGCGGGCAGGCAGACCACGAGGCCGAGTCCGACGGCGCTGCCGAGTCGCGTGACGTTGCCGCCGAGCGCGCTCGGCAGGAGGTAGGAGCCGACGAGCGCCAGACCGTAGAGGGTGAAGCCGGCGCGCAGCACACGCTGCTCGGGCGTGAGCACCAGCAGGACGGCGGCGAGGGCGATCAGCATTCCGGCGAGGTTGGCCGGCGCGAAGGGCTGGCGGCCCTGGCCGGGAAAGGCCAACTCGAGCGCAATTACGGGAAGCAACGCGGCCACGCAGAGCGCGCCCGCCCGCAAATTCCACCGTGGCAGATCGCCGAGGATCCAGCTGAACGCCGCGAGCGCGAGAAACGCCCCGGCGAGCGGGCTCGCGAGCGAGGCCGCCAGCGCGAGGAGGACGGCCAGCGTCAGGCGGGCGGCGGGGGCGCTGCCGCGGCGCTGCGCTGCCAGCAGGGCGAGCAGTGCGAGGGCCTCGCCGAGCAGGAACGGGACGCGCCCAACCGCCACTTCCACGAGCGTTCCGCAGGCGAAGAGGAGCCCGCCGATACGCCCGGCGCGGCCGAAATGGCCGACTGCGAGGCGCTCGAAGGCCCACGCCGCGACGGCCGCGCAGAGCAGGTCGGTGGCGTCGATGCCGAGCGTGCCGGCGAAGGGCCCGAAGAGGACCGAGTAGGAGAGCGTCCAGTGCCCGCCGTACCAGCCCGGGTCCCACAACGTCAGGCCGTCGGCGTGGAACAGCGCCACGCGGTAGCTGGCCGCCGGCAGATCGACGCCGCTCACGCCGCTCAGCAGCGCAATCGCCGCCAGCGCCGCCGCCAGGGCCGGCGCGGCGAGCGCCCCGCCTAGACCGTCAAAGGTCCAGCTGCGGCCCTCGCTGATCGCAGTCGTGGCAATGCGCGCATGCTAGTTCGCACGCGGCCCAGGCCGCCGCGACGCCCGCAGGCGGCGTCAGCCGCCGAGGACGTCGCTTTATTGAACGACGTTGTAGACCTTGAACAGCGGCAGGTACATGGCGATGACGATGAAGCCGACCATGCCGCCGATGAAGACGATCATCACCGGTTCGAGGATCGAGGTCAGCGCCTTGACGGCGGCGGCGACGCGCTCCTCGTAGAAGTCGGCGATCTTCGAGAGCATGAAGTCGAGCTCGCCGGTCGACTCGCCGACGGCGACCATGTGGCTGACCATCATCGGGAAGACGCTCGAGCTGGCGATCGGTTCGGCGATGCTGCCGCCGCGCTTGACCGAGGCGATGACCGAGCCCATCGCTTCCTGGACGACCATGTTGCCGGCGGTCTTGCCGGTGATGTCGAGCGCCTCGAGCAGCGGCACGCCGGCGGCGGTGAGCGCCGACAGCGTGCGCGCCCAGCGGGCGATCGAGATCTTCTGCACGATGTCGCCGATCTTGAAGGGGATCTTCAGCCGGAAGGCGTCCCACTGCGGACGGCCGAAGTCGGAGCGCTTCCAGCGGCGAAAGCTGTAGGCGCCGATACCGAGCCCGATCAGGATGGCCCAGCCGTAGCCGGTGACGGCATGGGAGAAGTCGACTGTGATCTGCGTCATCCACGGCAGGCTCTGCTCGGCGGAGGTGGTACCCATCGAGGTCAGGACGCTGGCGAAGACCGGCACGATGTAGACGACGAGGACGATCATCACGAGGAAGGCGACCGACGTCACGACCGCCGGGTAGACCATCGCGGACTTGACCTGGCGGCGCAGCGCGTCCTCTTTCTCGAGCTGATCGGCGATCCGCACGAGCGAGCTCTCGAGCATGCCGCCGATCTCACCGGCGCGAATCATCGAGGTGAAGAGCGGGCCGAAGACCTTCGGGTGGCGACCGAGCGCGTCGCTCAGCGATAGACCGGCCTCGACGTCCTTGCGTACGGAGGTCAGGATCTCCTTGAGCTTGACGTTCTCCGTTTGCTCTTCGAGCACGAACAGCGCGCGCAGGATGCTCATGCCCGAGGAGACCATCGTCGCGAGCTGGCGCGAGAAGATCGCGAGGTCGCTGAGCGTGACCCGCTCGAACAGCTTGACGTTGAAGTCGATCGTGGCGCGTTTCTCGACGATGTCGAGGACGATCAGGCTGCGCGCCTTGAGCTGGTCGGTGACTGCCTGCTTGCTGTCTGCGTCGACGGTGCCCTGGATCTGGCCGCCGGCGAGATCCATCGCCTTGAAAGCGAAGCTGGTCATGCGACGAGTGAGACTCCGCCGAGCAGGCGGCCGAGCTCCTCCGGCGTCGAGGAGCGCGACTGGGCGAGCTCCTTGGTGATCGTGCCGGCGCGAACGAGCGTCGCCAGCGAGGCGTCCATCGACTGCATGCCGACGACACCGCCGGTCTGAATCGCCGAGGGGATCTGATGCGCCTTGGCCTCGCGGATCAGGTTACGTACGCCCGGAGTCGGGATCATCACTTCGCAGGCCACGCAGCGACCGGCGCCGTCGGCGGTCGGTAGCAGCGTCTGGCTGATGATGCCCTGGAGCGTGACCGCGAGCTGCACGCGCACCTGGTTCTGCTGTTGCGGCGGGAACACGTCGATGACACGGTCGATCGTCTGCGCCGCGTCCTGGGTGTGCAGCGTCGCGAAGACGAGGTGTCCGGTCTCGGCCGCGGTCAGGGCGGTCGAGATCGTCTCGAGGTCTCGCATTTCGCCGACGAGGATTACATCGGGGTCCTCGCGCAGAGCGGCCCGGAGTGCCGAGCCGAAGCTGCTGGCGTCTGAGCCGAGCTCGCGCTGGTTGACCAGCGAGCGCTTGTGCGTGTGCAGGAACTCGATCGGGTCCTCGATCGTGATGATGTGCTCCGCGCGCGTGGCGTTGATCTCGTCGATCATCGCCGCCAGCGAGGTCGTCTTGCCCGAGCCGGTCGGGCCGGTCACGAGCACCAGTCCGCGCGGGCGGAGCGTGAGCTGGTGAACGATCGCCGGCAGGCCAAGCTGGTCGATCGCGACCATCTGCGCCGGAACGAGACGGAACGCGGCGGCAAGTGCGCCACGCTGGAAGAAGGTGTTGACGCGGAAGCGTGCCTTACCCGGTACGAGGTAGGCGAAGTCGAGTTGGAGGTCGGTTTCCAGTCGCCGCCGCTGGTCGGTCGAGAGGATCGAGTAGATGAACTCGCGCGTGTCGTCGGGCGTCAGCGCCGGGTAGCCGGAGATCGCCTTGAGCGAACCACGCTCGCGCAGCGTCGGCGGGGCGCCCGCCGTCAGATGGAGATCGGACGCGCGTCGTGCCACAACCTCGAGGAGGATTTCTGAGAACTCGATCGCCATGGGCTTACAACGGACATATCGGCACGAAACGCCGGTAGCTCAAACAACTTTTGGAGCGGGGTCATTTCGCCCACGCCGCCGCCGGTGGCCGGGCGTCGCTAGTCGTCGGCGCGGGCCGCGTTGTTGACCACGCGAGCGACCTCGCTGACCGAGGTACGACCCTGCTTGACCTTCTCCAGACCGTCGTCGCGCAGCCTGCGCATCCCCTGCTTGACGGCGAGGTCGATCATCTCATCCGCTGAGCGTCGCTCCAGCGCGAGCGTGCGGATCTCGGCGGTGACGCTCATCACCTCATAGATGCCGGTGCGGCCCTTGTAGCCCGTGCCTCCGCAGTGCTTGCAGCCGACCGGCTCGTAGCCCTCGATGTCGACGCTCGTGAGATAGCCGTAGTCGAGCAGCGTCGCCATCGGCAGGATCACGCGCCGCTTGCACTGCTGGCAGAGGGTGCGCACGAGGCGCTGGGCGACGACGCAGTCGATCGCCGAGGCGACGAGGAACGGTTCCACGCCCATCTCGATCAAACGCGTGATCGAGGTCGCGGCGTCGTTGGTGTGCAGCGTCGAGAGCACGAGGTGGCCGGTCAGTGCGGCCTCGATCGCGATCTTTGCCGTCTCGCGGTCGCGGATCTCGCCGACCATGATGATGTCCGGGTCGGCGCGGACCATCGCGCGCAACCCCGTTTCAAAGAGCAAGCCGGCCTTCGGGTTGACCTGGATCTGCGTGATGCCGGCGATCTCGTACTCCACCGGATCCTCGATCGTGATGA
>PKYB01000051.1 GCA_003133565.1 Solirubrobacterales bacterium | reverse complement strand
CCGACGCGCCGGACACGGCTCCCTTGCGCGAACAGCAGTCGCCAGCGCACCGTCCGGTGGGCTTGGTGATGGGGAATTGCGTGTATCGGACGTGCTCAGGGAAACAACGATTGAAGCGATATACCCCGCATTGAGGCCGCAGGTTCGCCCTGCTAATCGGCCGAATTGTGAGGTAGGGAGGTCCTCGTTAAGGCCAATGAATAGGCCAACGGCCGACGACGGACCCCGGCTCGCCGGACCACCGGCGCACCAGAACATGCGATTTTGCAGGCTATTTCAGAGCCGGAGAGGGGACTCGAACCCCTGACCTATCGCTTACAAGGCGATACTTTGGGTCGGCCGGATATGCCTGTTTTGCCTGGAAATTGACGGCTTCTCTGGGCCCTGGCGAATGTCGGGTTTCGGCTGATTTAGGCTGAATTCGGCTGTATTAAGGCCAATGCGGCCTGTCGTTGGCCTTAACGCGCGGCGCCTCGGAATCGTGTTCCCCGTGGCGTCGGGGAGGGTTTATGGCTTGGTCCACCGGGACTGTCACGGTCGATCTGTGGGTCAGTCGCGACCACCAAGCGCGAACCCTGGCCTAGGGGCTGATCCAGGTCTGGCCGTACGAGTGGTTTCGTATTACAATTCTATGGTGGAGATTCATCCGGCGGCGCGGAGACACGAGATCGCCGACGAGGACATCGAACACGCAGTGACGTACGCGATGGTGATCGAAGCTCAACAGGACGACACGACGCTGTATCTCGGCCCGGCGCGCAGCGCCGATCTGCTCGAGGTCGTGACGGTCAGACGTGAAGGCGAAGCGGAGCTGGCGATCCACGCAATGAAGATGCGCCCGAAATACGAGCCGCTACTGGCTGGAGACTGACTATGGCAAAGAAGACCTACGGGACAACCCCGGGCGGCGTGACGATCACCGACGAACTCGTCGAGAAGCTCGCCACAAACGCCGAACAGGGCTACGACGTCGAGGAAATGCTGCGCCGACGCGGCGGCCGGCCGCCAATCGGCTCTGCCGCCGCCAGCGTCGAATCAGTCCGCCTCGAACCGGAGCTTCGCGAAGCGCTCATCACACGCGCCACGCATGACCACGAAACCACATCATCAGTAATCCGCAAAGCCCTCCACCAGTACCTCAAGACCAGCTGACCGCTGGCAACTGATCACCGCCATTTACACAAAGAAACTGACAGACCCGACCGCAACCGGGCGTGTTAACTAGCGTCTCAAAGTGACGCGTGTCGCTTGCGCAATGGACGAACTGCAGGCCAGACCGACGGCGACGCGAGCGCTTCCGCATCGCCTACACAAGCGGGCGTGATCTGACGCTCCCGTCGCGCGCTTGCAAATCGTCCAAGGGGGTCGCGACCCGGCGTCGGTCCAAACACTCGCTTTCCGCGCGAGGGAGGTCGCTCGCTCAGTCGCGGGTTGCGCTTGTTCTCGAACGAAAGCAGGGCTCGGGGTGATGGCGCCGCGGGTCTGTCGCTGCAGGCCTTACCGGATGCAGAGGCTTTACGCCCCCTTTTTTGTCTCGCCACGCCTTTGTGCAAACCTGTAGGTTGTCCGCGCTCCGGTCTGCATGAAACGTTCCGCGTTGCGCAGTCCGCCGAGGTCGAGGGGCCGCGAACCGCAGGGAGTCTATGAAGGTTGAAACCGGGGGAACTCCACGTCGCCTCAGTCCGCGCGGGCTTGTCCGGTGGCGCATTGTGCTCAATGCTCGCGCGTCAGGTCACGGCCGTGCGAGGTAGCTGTGTCCGGCGGTGACGGTGATGCTTTGATGCTTGCCGCGCGGGCGAACGGTGACGATGCCGTGGAGCACGTGGGTGAGGGTGCCGTCGCAGCGGTCCTGGGTCAGCCATTCGGTGCCTCGGACGGTGGCGACGCTGTTGTGGCCGTAGGTCTGGAATTGGCCGTGGTCGTCCTTGGACCAGAGCTGGCGTACGATGTGGCTTGGCTTGGCTGCCTTGTGCGACGTGCTGGCTGCGCTCGTGTGCGCTGCCTGCGGAGGGGCTGGGCAGACGGCGAAGCTCGCGCCCGCGAGCGTGATGTGCGTGAGCCCGTGTTTGGATTGGGGCTGCGTGACGACGAAGCTCCCGTCCCACACGGATGCCGATTGCGTGCGGTGCGCCGGCATTGCCATGACGAGCGTGACGTTGCCGGAGCGAGCGTCGATGAGCGATCCGACGTGGAGATCAAGAGGTCCGGTGAGCTGTACGAGGGGGCCGTGCTTCGTGGTCCTGGCGAAGACGACGCCGTGCGGTTTTACTTCGAAGCTGACGCCGAGCACGGGCGGCGCGATCGCCACGGTCAGTTTCGCGGCGTCGCTCGTCGCCGTCCCGGCGATATTGGTGCAGACTGCGCGGTACTGGCTTCCGCTCAGCGACGCGGTGGTGGTTGGAACCGTCATCGCCGTCGCTGTCTCGCCTAGGACATCGGTCCACGTGGCTCCGGCATCGGTCGAGGCTTGCCACTGCAAGGTCGGCGTGGGACTGCCGGCGCAGGCGACCGTGAACGCCGCCTGGTTGGGCGCGGTGACGGTCGTCGCGGCAGGCTGGTCGGTGACCTGCGGGGCGGTGTTGATGGTGAGTGTCTGGCTGGTCTGTGCGCTCGGGCCGCCGTCGCGGATCATCGTCTGGCCGTCGAAGAGCTGGCTGGTGGACGTGCCGGCGGTGTCAGTTTCGCTCAGCGTGACGGTGTAGCTTCCGGCCGTGGCGTACGTGTGCGTGGTGGTGGGCGTGGTTGTGTCGGCGGTGGTGCCGTCGCCGAAGTTCCAGTGGTAGTCGGTAATCGAGCCGTAGGCTACGGTGGAGGCTGACGCGTCGAAGGAGGTGGTGGAGTCGGATGGCGCGGGTGTCGCCGTGAACGATGCGGCGGGCGGCTGGTCAGGCGTGATCGCGACGGACTGGGGGCCGTCGCCGACCGTGATCGCTGTCTCGGCTGTGTTGTTGGCGAGGTTGATCGGGGTGACGACGCTGACGCCGAGGTTGTTGTAGTTGGCGATGTAGGCGGTCGCCTGGTCGGGGGTGATCGCGATCCCCTGCGGGTTGTTGCCGACCGTGATCGGGGTCCCGAGGCTGCCGGTTGCGAGCGTCAGCGCGACGACGTGGCCCGGTGTGCCGTCCTCGGTGATGTACGCGGTGCTGCCGTCGGGGGTGATCGCGATCGCCAGCGGGTTGGTGACGCCGGTGATCGGCGTGCCCGCGGTGTTCGTGGCGACCGTGATTGGCACGATGTCGTCGGAGCTGTAGTTGCCGGCGTAGACCGTGCTGCCGTTGGGAGTGATCGCGATCGCGTCGGTTCGCGAGAGATTCAGGCCGCTCCCGACCGTGATCGGCGTTCCGGCGGTGTTGGTCGCGGTGTTGATCGGCGTGACGGTGCCGTCATAGTTGTTCGCGACATAGGCTGTGGCGCCATTGGGGGTGATGACGATGCCACCGGGTCCGTTGCCGACGGGGATCGTGGTCGTCGCGTCGTCGGAGAGCGTGATTTCGGTGACCGTGCCGGCCGCGTCGCCGTTGTAGTTGGCGACGTATGCCTTGGTGCCGTCGGGGGTGATCGCGATCGCCGTCGGGTTGGTTCCGACCGCGATCGGTGTGCCCTTCGCGCCGGTCGACAACGTGACCGGCGTCACAGTGCCGCCTGTCCAGCTGGCGATCAGGGCGGTCTGGCCGTTGGGGGTGATCGCGATCGCTGTGGGGCTCGTGAGCGAGACAGACGTACCCGTCGCGTTCGTTGCGGTATTGATCGGCGTCACCGTGTTCGAGCCGTTGTTGTCGACCCACGCCGTGTAGGCGACGGGTGACCCCGCTATTGCGCTCGATACCCCTACCAGACACCCAGCGGCGCAGCTCGCGGCCAGCAGCAGCCGCGCGCAGCGACCCCGAACGAGCGCTGCGTCCAGTCGACGGAACCGTGGCGAAACCGGAGCGGCTCCGTCACGGCCGGCCCGAAAGCGGGACCCCGAACGCTGCATGCCAGCTCTATCGGTCGTCGCCACGACCGACGCAAGGCCGTCGGCCCGCTACACGAAGTCTTGCAGGCCGCACCGAAGCGGTTACGTAGCTACCCCAACGGGCGCACGTCCGACGCTTCCCGGCTGAGCGATCGGCTCAGGGTGTCCGGTCCAGCGTTGCAGCGTGTCAGCGAGCGCCTGGGCGCGGATCGGCTTCGGCAGATAGTCGTCCATTCCTGCCTCCAGGCAGCGCTCACGGTCGCCGTCCATGGCGTGCGCGGTCATGGCGATGATCGGAAGGCGCGGCCCATCGCCTTCGCGCCGCCGGATCTCGCGGGCGACTTGGTAGCCGTCGAGGTTCGGGAGCTGACAGTCGAGTAGGACCGCGGCATAACGGGCAGCCGCAATGGCGTCGAGGGCCGCGCGGCCGTCGCTGACGCTGTGGGCGTCGAACCCGGCGCGTGCGAGCAGCATGAGCGTGAACTCACGGTTGACTGGATTGTCCTCGGCAACCAGGATCGACGGTCGCGCTGGATCGGGCGTCCCTCGGGGCCCTGCTGTTGTTCCGGTTGGGGCGATGGCGGGGAGCGCGTGTATGTCCGGAGCGGGAGGCGGGGTGGGGGCGGGCTCGGTGGCCTCGGGGAGGTTCAGCTCGAACCAGAAGCTGCTGCCCTGGCCCAGTTGGCTGTGGGCGCCGATTGTGCCGCCCATTCGCTCGACCAGTTCCTTGGCGATCGCGAGGCCGAGGCCGTTGCCGCCGTATTCGCGCGTCATCGAGAGATCAGCCTGGATGAACGGCTCGAACATCCGGTCAAGGCTCGCGGGATCGATTCCTATCCCGGTATCGCCGACCTCGAAGCGGATCGCAGTCAAGTCGTCGGCGCTGCCGCGCGCGGCGCCGACGAGGACCACGCCGCGCGCGGTGAACTTGACCGCGTTGTGGACCATGTTCAGCAGGATCTGCCGTACTCGATCGCCGTCGCCGTGCACCCACCTCGGCAGATCCTCCGCAACCTCGACATCCATCTTGAGGCCCTTCTTCTCCGCGTCGAGACGTGAGGCGACGCAGGCTTGTTCGATCGCGTCGCGTAGGTCGAAGTCGGCGAGGCTGAGTTTGATCGTGCCCTGCCGGATCTTGGCGATGTCGAGCACGTCATTGATGATCACCATCATCTGCTCGCTGGAGCGAGCGACCTGCTCCGCAAAGGCGCGCTGCTCGCTTGTGAGGTCGGTCGTCAGCAGCAGATCGTTCATCCCGATCACACCGTTCATCGGCGTGCGAATCTCGTGACTCATGTTCGCTAGAAACGCCGACTTCAGCCGCGACGCCTCGATCGCCTCATCACGCGCGTGTACGACCTCGCGCTGCGTCGCGCGTAGCTCCTCGGTGCGCCGCTGAACCTCGCGCTCGAGAACCGTGCCATAGAAGTACGCGGCCAGATAGCTTGCGACGAGGCTGCCCACCGCGGCCACACCCCACGCGAACAACGGCGCGACCACCGGCACGATCACGCCGTGATCGAACGCGAGCTGTGCCGCGACCGTGTACAGCCCGGCCAGCGCCAGAATTGCGACGCCCCAGACTGCCAGGCGTACGCGCAGCGACAGCAGCGGCACCAGCGCCGCCGCCAATATCACGGCTAGGACGCCGACCCACCACGAAGCGGATCGCAGCGGGTTGTCGTGCAGCGCGGTCCAGATCGCGTCCGCCTGGATCTCCGGGCCCGACATCAGCACGCCATCGCCGACCGGGGTGGGATGGACATCCCCCAAGGTCGGCGAGGTCGCCCCGACCACGACGATCTTCCCTGCAATCCACGCGCGCGGAACACGCCCGGCCAGCAACTTCCAAAACGGCACCTCCCTCACGGTCCCCGGCGGCCCTGGGAAGTCGATCCACGCCGCGCCACTCGAGAACGCTCGCGGCGCGATCGGTCTGCCGCTGCGCGCCGTGGCAACCACGGCCAGCGACTCAAGATGGTTGAGCTCGTACGGGTACTGGCGTATGACACCGGTCCCGTCGTCGATCAGGTTCGCCGCGCCGACGCTTGCATGCGCCGCCGCGACATTCGCGTTGCCGCCGAACACGTCTGTGTTTCCCGCCGCATCGGTCTCGCTCGTCGCAAGCACGACGTTCCCAGCGCGCGCCACCGCGTCGTAGAGCGCCAGGTCGTCCCGAGGATCCGTTGGCTCGGTGAACTGCACGTCATACACGATCGTCCGCGCCCCGTACGCTCGCAGCCGATCAACAGCTTCGCCATCCAGCCGCCGCGGAAACGGCCACTGCAATCCCAAACGATCGAACGTCTGATCGTCAACCCCCACGACCACCACGTCGTTCGCCTTGAACGTCGGACGGAGCGCAAACCGCAGATCAATCGACCCCTTCTCCAGTCCCGTCCAAACCCCACCCCACATCGACATCAGCCCGACGACCAGCGAAAACACCACGACACCCAGCACTAACATCATCGGCCGCGACGGCCGACGGAACCACCTCAAGCCGATCAGAGAACGAGCACGCATAAAGCCGGGGAACGCATAAAGCCGGGGAACGGTCCTCGTGCGAATATCGGCGCACCAACGCCCAAGCGTGAGTCACCGTCTCATTGAGCCGCCTACGTGGTCAGCTCCCGGTCGCGTGTTGTGGCGGCTGCCGTCATGGACGCTTTAGGAACCTCAAAGGACGTCCACGCCGACCGCGACGGCTACCAGCGCGAGCACGTAAAGCACAACGGCTGCCTGTCTTCCCGCCGCCTTCCTACTCTATGTCCTGTACTCCCATAGGCAGCTCTGCGCCTGCTCGGGACGAGGAGGGAGCGCCCAGTCCAACAAGTCGGCCGGGTGCTGCTCGCCGCGCACGCACAAGACGTGCGGGTCGCGCCGGCAAAGCAGGTCACAGTCGTCCGCTTGGGGGGGTCTCGCTTCTCGCCAAAAGGAGGAGCCGGCGAAGATCGTCAGCCCGTTACCGCAACCACCCAACGAACGGTAACGCTGGGTCGCGCGCGATTGTCGCGGCGGCGCTCAGAGCTGGGGCGTCCGCCTAGGGCTCGTCGTCGGGCTCGAGCTCGCCGAAGTATTCGCGGAATTCATCTTCGGTGGCTGTGCGACCGGGGAGGTCTGGAGAGACGGACGGGTAGTCGGCCTCAGGCGTGCGTGGCTGGGGCGGGGCGGCGAGTGGGTTTGTCACGCCGCATTCGCCACAATAGTCTTCATTCGCA
>PKYB01000102.1 GCA_003133565.1 Solirubrobacterales bacterium | reverse complement strand
GACGCAGGAGCTGGCCGATCTGCGAAGCGGCGGCGGTGAGCTGCTCGAGCAGGTGCTCGGCAACGTCGAGACGGTCGTCGCCCATCGCCAGAGCGTGCCTGACTCAGCCGAGCTGGTGGCGCGAATCGCCGGCACGCGAGTCATCTGGACAAAGACCGAGCAGCTCTCGCACTCGCTCGCCACGGGGCGCTCAACGCGTACTCGCGGTCGCGAGTACGTGATCCATCCCGATGCGATCAAGGCGCTCGCGCCCGGGACCGCGGCAGTCGCCGTGGTCAGCGCCGGGCACTGCGCGCTTGCACGCATCTTCCATCCCTGAAAGTGAAAGGAGCGACAACGATGACGACCTATAACGGGCTGGCGGCGGCGACCTATGACGGGCCGACGGCGGCAGTGCTCGACTGGCTCGCCGGCATCGGTGGGGCGGGACTGGTGGAGATCGCCGGTGCGCAGGAGCTGAGCGCTGCCGCGGCGACGGCGCGATTGCGCCGGCTGGAGCGCGATGGGCTGGTTGAGGCGGTGCGCCTGTTGCACGGGTGCCCGGCGCTCTATGTGATCACGCGTGCCGGCCTACGCGCCGCCGGACGGGGCGAGTTGGCGCCGCCGCGCGTGAGCAGTTCCGGCTTTGCCCACCTGCTCGAGTGCGGACGCGTCGCGCGCTCGCTCGAGCAGGCGCTCGGCGAGCGCTACTCGATTCACTCCGAGCGTGAGCTGCGCGCGTGGGAGCGCGCCGCGGGAACGGCACTTGCCAGCGCAGAGCTCGGTTTCGGTCCCAGCGGGGCGCGCGAGCGCCACCGCCCAGACCTCGTCTGCTGGCCTGTGGCCGGGGCATCGGCTGGGCGATCGGTTGCGATCGAGGTCGAGTTGACGGTGAAGGCGCCGCGGCGGCTGGGGGAGATCGTGCGCGGCTGGGCGCGCAGCCGGCTCATCGCCGGCGTCGTCTACTACGCCGCCCCGGCCGCGCTGCGCGCGCTCGAGCGGGCGGTCGCCGATCAGCAGGCCGCGGCGCAGGTTCATGTGCTCGGACTCGAGCGTGCGGGCGAGCTTCCGCCGGCGCTCGCGGCGGGCTAGGGCCTGCTGGGGTTTGGTGGGCGCGGGGCGGACTACGGATCGACGAGTCCCGATCGACGAGGCCCATCCACCGGTGCGTCGACGGGGATGGGGCGTCGCGCCGCCCCACCGACCTCCGGACGCCTAAGCCTCTCAGCGAGTTGTCGCGTGCGCAGGGCGCGCGGGGGGTGATGCTTGAACGCTGGTTTGGATGTAGCGTGCTGCGACGAGGCAGGCGATGAGTCCGAGGAGGCGGCGGAGAGAGCGTTCGGGGAGGTGGCGTTGCAGGCGCGCGCCGAGGTAGCTCCCGAGGAAACCGCCGGCGCCGAGGAATGCGGCTAGTGCCCAGTCCGGGGCGATGGCACCGCCGTGTGTGGCTTGGAGGATTTGGTAGGTCGCGATGCCAGCGATTGAGGTCAGGAACGTTGCGGTGAGAGTCGCGGGCGCGACCTCATAGGCGGAGAAGCCGAGCGCGAGCAGGACCGGGGCGAGCAATGATCCGCCGCCGATGCCGTAGATGCCGCCGACCGTGCCGACCGCTAGCGACAGCAGCCAGATCCAACCGCGTGCGCGCCGCGATGGCGAGCGGCGTGTGCGGGGCAGCCGCTGGCTGCCGAGCGCGAGCCAGAGCCCCAGCGGAAGTAGCACTCCGGCCGCAAGGAGGGTGAACGCCGTGCCGTTCGAGATCAGCTCGACGCGGATCACTGCACCAGCGATCACGCCGGGGAGTGTGCCCGCGACCAGCAGCCACGTGAGCTCGTTGAATAGGCGCTTCTCGTTCCAAAAGCGCAGGAGGCCGCCTGGCACGCTGGCGACGTTGAACGTCAGGTTGGTCGGTGTGACCGACGGACTCGGAACGTGCAGGATGCTGAGCTGGATCGGTAACAGCAACACAGCTCCCGACACCCCGGCAGGCGTTGTAACAAGCGCGAGCATGAATGCACAGAGCGCACCCACAGGCCACTGCCAGGGCATCCGCGAAGCCTAAACGTCATCCGCGAACATCACCGGGCGACGCGCGCTTGCTCTCCCTTGCGAAAGCAGCCACCAGCCGATCCATGCCGAGCAGCTGCTTTCGCGTGCTGCAGCCCGTATCCGGATACGGGCTGCAGCACTGACTGCGTTTCAGTGGTCGGGAATCCGACGCGAACGGTTCTTCGAGCTTCTTTTCGGGCCGATCGGGCTAGCGATCCCCGCGCCTGATAGCGGCGGCAGCCGCGTTAGGACGTGAGACGTCCACGGTCAAAATCAGCCCGCTGACGCTGCTCCTTTTCACGCGATGGCGCGACGTACCGTGGGCTGTGGTCGACGCCTCCTTTCACATTTTGCGACGACCACTGTGATAGTCCAGCGCGAGCACGCAGATAGCGTCGGTCAAGATGACTGCGTTCGCTTGAAGGGGCTACTAGCTGGGGCGCCTTGTTCACGCCAGGGCGCGCCGGCGGGATGTCGGTCAGGTTGCGCGTTGGATCATTGCGATGAGTTCGTCGCGGCGGTAGCCGTGGCGGCGTCCGAGATCGACGAGCTCTTTGACCTTTGCGATGACGGCTCCCTGGTCGGGTGTGCCGGTGACGGTGATTGCGCGACCGCGGCCCATCTCCAGGAGGCCTTCGTCGCGCAGCAGTCTCAGTGCGCGTAGGACGGTGTTGGTGTTCACGCCGAGGACCGTGGCGAGGTCGCGGGCTTGCGGGATGCGTTCGCCTGGCTTAGCTTCGCCGTTGCTGATCGCGCGGCGGATCTCGGCGGCGACCTGGTCGTGCAGCAGCGTGGGATCGGACCGGTCGACAGCGCTGAACGAAGACTGCAGCGCGGCGTTCGTTTTGGGAGCCGGTCGCAAGCTAGCGAGGCGCAACGCGGTAGAGAATCGCCGGCTGCCCGCCCGAGGTTTCCTGGCCGATCGAGCCGCTTGGGGAAGGATAGGAGACGGGGGACGTTGGCGGGTCGATGAAGTAGTAGGAGCCCCGGAACATGACTGCGTTGTCCATGAATTCGTAGCCGCTGGACGAAGACACGCTCGCGACGACCGTGCTGCGCCCGCCAGATGCGCCGAGCCAGTAGACGCCTTGGCTTTGCGGTCCCGGGTCGTTGACGCAGTAGATCCCGTTTGCGCTGCCGAGGACCGTCGCCGATCCCTCTCCGAGATCGCCGCATTGCCTGAACCCACCCAGCGTTGCTGCGGCACGGACGGTAGGCGTAGCGGTCGGGCCCTCGAAGCGCCAGAGCGCGGGCGTGCCGCTCGGCCGCCCGACAGCAAGCCACACGCTCTGGTCGTTGGCCACAAGCCAACGCGCGCCGTCCTGTCCGACGTCAAAAACGCGCTCCGGCGAGCGCATGCCGGGTGTCACGCGATACAGCGACTCGACCGCGAGCTTCTGCGAGGGAGAGGCATCTGTTGGGAAGCCGGACTCGTTGGAGGGACCGAGCCAAAGCCCATTCGCGTTGGTCGCGAGCAGAGCCCGGTCTACCTGCGGCATCCTCCAGCGCTCGACGATGCGGCCGGTCGTCTCGGAGATGCGCAGAAGCTCGCCAAGCTTCGCGCGAGGACCGGTCACCGGTGCGTAGACCCACAGTGAGCGGTCGCCCTGAATCGTCTCGGCGCGGGTATCCGAAACATCCGGATAGGTCACGATGATCGGCCCGAGCCGGTAGCCCGCCGGTGCTGCCCGGTCAACCGTCGCGATCCGCATCGCAAGCGGATTCGCTCCCCATCCACGCGGCGCTCGCCAGGTCGGCGCATACACGATAGGCATCACGCGCTCTCCGTACAGCGCCGGATCACCACAGTTGCCGCGCGCGAGCGAGACGACGCGCAGCGTCACCGGATCGACGCTCGCCGCGCCACACGTGCCGGCCACGCGCCCGTGCGCGAACGACAAATTGTCGGTGTCCGACACGATCAAGCGGCGCCCGGCGACAGCGAGCCAAGGCGACTGGCCCAGCGCCGGAATAGCTCGCGATACCAAAGCGACCTGCGGTGGCGCACCAGAACCCGTGCGACTCGAGCGGTCCCCGCCACCGCCACGACCAAACAGACCTGCACCAGCGGCTGCGACGCACGCGACAAGCGCCAGCGCGACGTAACGACGGTGACGGCGCCGCTGCAGTCCTCGCGCCTCGTCGAACAAGCGGGCAAACAGATCGTGCAAACGCCTACCTGGCGCGGCTGCGGAGCCCATCACCATTGAAACTATTATCGCTGGCTTCACCACCACAGTCAACCGCCAATCAGAGGAGCAATCTCGCTTCGCAACCTCCGCTCGGTGGGACCCTGACCCGCTATCCCGAGCTGCGCGCGACGGCGGCTAGGGCCGGCGCGCACGGGCGTGGGGCCGCTGAGTAATCGATGAGTCCCGATCGACGAGTCCTATCCCAAGTGCGCCCTAGCGTGGGCGGCGACGCTGAACAACGAACAAAGGAGCGACTTGACGTCATCGATAAACCGCGTCGTGATCGTAGGAAAGCCGACGCGAACGGTTCTTCGACCTTCTCTTCGGGCCGATTGGGCTAGCGCTCCCCGTGCCCGAGACAGTGCGGAGCGCCGGGACGATCCAGTAGCGTCGGAGCGGTGGGTGATCTGACCCCAACGATCTACGAATGGGGCGGCGGGCGAGAGGCGTTCGAGCGCTGGTTGAATCGCTTCTACGACCTCATCGAGCTTGAAGCACCCGAGATCGCGGCGATGTTCGGCGGGCTGGTAAGCGTGGAGCATCGCTCGCACGTGACGGACTGGTGGGTGGAGGTGATGGGCGGCCCCGCCGCGTACACGGAGCGTCGCGGGGACTACGAGCACATGCTCGCGCGCCATCTTGATCTTGCGATTACTGCTGAACAGCGTTTGACATTCGTGACTCTGCTTAGTCGTGCTGCCGACGATGTAGGTCTTCCCGGCGATCCTGAGTTCCGCGCCGCGATCATTGGGTACGCCGAATGGGGCACCCGCTTGGCCGCCCACAACTCACAGCCTGGCGCCGAGGTCGTAGAGCACGCACCGGTGCCGCGATGGGGATGGGGCGTCGCGCCGCCATACCAACCCCCGGACGCCTGAGCCTTGCAGCGGAGTCGGGCGACCCCAAGCGAGCGTCGCGACGATCCAAGCAGCGCGCTTATCGGTTGCCGGGAACCTGACCTGCGATCGCGGGGTGCGACGGCGGCTAGGGCCGGCGCTTGCGGCTGAGTAGTCGACGAGTCCCGATCGACGAGTCCTATCCCAAGTGCGCCCTAGCGTGGGCGGCGACGCTGAACAACGAACAAAGGAGCGACTTGATGTCATCGATAAACCGCGTCGTGATTTTAGGAAACCTGACGCGTGATCCCGAGCTGCGCGCGACGGCGGCCGGAACCAGCGTGTGCCGGCTGCGCGTTGCTTGCAACTCGCGCTGGCGCAACAGCGACACCGGTGAGTGGGACGAGAAGCCGAACTTCTTCGACGTTTCCGTGTTTGGTGCGAGCGCCGAGGCATGCTCGCGATTTCTCGAGAAGGGCCGACCAGTTGCGGTCGATGGACGCCTCGACTGGCACGAGTGGGAGAACGCCGAGGGCGAACGACGCCAAGCGGTCGGCGTCGTCGCGGACAACGTTCAGTTCCTCGCCTCGCGCGCGGGCGCCGAGGTCGATGCCGAGGAGCTGGAAGAGGAGGAGTCGATCTCCTTCTGAGCGGTCTCGTGTTGGGCGCCGGTGGCCGGGGCGCGCGCTGTTCCGGCCGCCGGGAGCGCTCGTGACAAATGCCGCTACCGCAGTCCGAGGCGAGCGTTATTGTTCATAGAGCAGGAGCGCCCAGCAGGTTGACCGTAGAAGTAGGGGACGGGGTCAGCACGTGAGTAGTGCAGCCAAGCCGATCGAGGAGCTGGAGCGGGTCATTGTCCGCTTTGCCGGCGACTCCGGGGACGGGATGCAGCTCGTCGGTGGTCGTTTCACCGACGTCACGGCGGTGCTCGGAAACGACCTCGCCACGCTGCCGAACTTCCCCGCGGAGATCCGCGCGCCGGCCGGCACGCTCGCCGGAGTGTCGAGCTTCCAGATCCACTTCGCCTCGCGTGAGATCCTCACACCGGGCGATGCGCCGAACGTGCTCGTGGCCATGAACCCGGCGGCGCTCAAGGCCAACGTCAGCGCGCTCGAGCGCGGTGCGACGATCATCGCCAACGAGGATGCGTTCACGACACGCAACCTCGCGAAAGCCGGTTATGAGACCAACCCGCTCGAGGACGGATCGCTAGAGGCACACGTCGTGCGGCGGATCCCGATGACGACGCTCACGGCGCGCGCCGTCGAAGGCATGGCCGAGGTGTCCACGCGCGACGGGATGCGCGCCAAGAACATGTTCGCGCTGGGCCTGCTGTGCTGGCTCTACGATCGTCCGACCGCCGTCGCTGAAAGCTGGTTGGACAAGAAGTTTGCCGCTAACAAACCGGCGCTCGAGGCGAACCTCGCCGCGCTGCGGGCTGGCTGGGCGTTCGGCGAGACGACGGAGCTGATCGACCACCGCTACACCGTCGCGACTGCGCACGACGTTGCGCCTGGCATCTACCGCACCGTCAACGGGACTACCGCCACCGCGCTTGGCCTGGTGGCGGCCAGCGAGCGCAGCGGCCTGTCGCTTGTGCTCGCGTCCTATCCGATCACGCCCGCCTCCGAGCTCCTGCACGAGTTGGCGCGTCACCGCAGTGCTGGCGTGCGGACGATTCAGGCCGAAGACGAGATTGCCGCCGCCGGCATGGCACTCGGTGCCGCGTTCGGCGGTGCGCTCGGTGTGACTGCCACCAGCGGCCCCGGCATGGACCTCAAGGCCGAGACGATCGGTCTGGCGGTGATGCTCGAACTGCCGATGATCGTCATCGACGTCCAGCGCGCCGGCCCGTCGACCGGGATGCCGACCAAGACCGAGCAATCGGATCTGCTGATGGCGATGTACGGCCGTCACGGGGAGTCGCCGCTGCCGATCGTCTGCGCGACGACCCCGTCGCAGTGCTTCGACGCTGCGCTCGAGGCGGCGCGGATCGCGATTCGCTATCGCACACCGGTGATCCTCCTGACCGACCTGTTCCTCGCGAACTCCTCCGAGCCCTGGCTGATCCCGGATGTCACGAAGCTCCCGGCGATCGATCCCCAGCTCGCGAGAGCCAACGGATCGGGGACGTTTGCGCCCTATGCACGCAACGCAGACCAGGCGCGGCCGTGGGCGATCCCCGGCATCCCGGGGCTCGAGCATCGGATCGGCGGTATCGAGAAGTCCCAGCCGAGCGGCGGCATCTCCTACGACCCTGAGAACCACCAGCTGATGACCAATCAGCGTAAGGCCAAGGTCGCCGGTATCGAGGTCGCCGCGCTGGAAGTTGACGCCGATCCTGACGCCGAGCTGTTGGTGATCGGCTGGGGCTCGAGTTACGGCACGCTGCGCACCGCGGTGCGGCGGATTCGAGAGGGCGGCGGAGCAATCGCACACGCCCAGTTCCGCAACCTCAACCCGCTGCCGGCGAACACAGGGGAGATCCTCCGTGCCTACCCGCGCGTTCTCGTCGCCGAGATGAACGACGGCCAGTTGGTGAAGCTGCTGCGCAGCGAGTTCCTGCTCGACCTCGAGAGCTACGCCGTCACCCAGGGGCGGCCGCTGCTCGCCGCCGAAATGGAACGGGAGATGCTGAGCAGGCTATGAGCGCGTCAGGGACCAATGGCGCAGCGAAGACCAATGGGACAGCGGAGCCGTCTGGCCCGCGCGTTCTGACCAAGGCTGATTTCCAGTCTGACGCTGAGACCCGTTGGTGTCCGGGATGTGGCGATTACGCGGTCCTCGCCGCCGTCCAGGGCTTCCTGCCGGAAGTTGGCGTGCCGCCGGAGCGCACGGTGTTCGTCTCGGGCATCGGCTGCGCAGGCCGCTTCTCCTACTACATGAACACCTATGGCGTGCACGGAATTCACGGTCGCGCTCCGGCACTCGCCAGCGGATTGGCGGCGGCGCGCCCCGATCTCTCGGTGTGGGTTGTCAGCGGCGATGGCGACGCGCTGTCGATCGGCGGTAACCATCTGATCCACGCCCTGCGGCGTGACGTGCCGTTGAAGATCCTGCTCTTCAACAACCGCATCTACGGCTTGACCAAGGGTCAGGTTTCACCAACCAGCGAGCGCGGAAAGGTGACGAAGTCGACGCCGTTCGGCTCGCCCGACGAGCCGTTCAACCCGGTCGCGCTGGCGCTCGGCGCCGGCGCCACGTTCGTGGCGCGGACCATCGACCGCGACAAACATCACCTGCCGGCGATGCTGCGGGCCGCCGTCGCGCACCCCGGCGCCGCACTGATCGAGATCTACCAGAACTGCCCGGTTTACAACGACGGGGCTTTCGATGCGCTGACCGAGAAGGACACGCGCGACGATGCGCTCGTGATGCTCGAGCATGGTCAGCCGATCCGCTTCGGCGCAGACGGCAAGCACGGCATCGTGCGGCGAGCCGACGGCGATCTGGAGGTCGCCGAGGTCGCCGACGTCGGTGAGAACGCTCTGCTCGTCCACGACGCGCATCGCACAGACCCGAGCCTCGCGTTTGCGCTCAGCCAGATCGGCGAACTCGATGGCGGTGCGACGCCGATCGGGATCTTCCGCCAGAGCCCGCGTGCCTCCGACGCGGCAGCGCGCACGGCGGAGCTGAGCGCGGCGCGGGCGAGCTTCACGGCCGCCGACCTCGCCAAACTGCTGCACGGCTCGAACACGTGGTCGGTCGGCGCGAGCGGCGCGGGCGCCGAGCGGTAGCGTCCGCTCGGACAGTGACCTCGAGCACCGAGCAGATCGGGCGGACCACGCCGCCGGCGCAATATCTCGTGAGCCGCGAGGCGGTTCGCGAGTACGCGCTCGCGGTCGGCGAGAGCAATCCGCTTTACCTCGACCTCGACGCGGCCCGCATCGCCGGCCACGATGATCTCGTCGCGCCGCCGATGTTCGCTGCGGTCTACGCCGGTCCGGCGTTCGCCGCCGCAATGCGTGATCCGGAGCTTGGCATTGACCTCACGATGCTCGTGCACGGCGGACAGGAGTTCGAATGGGGCCCGCTGGTCGTTGCGGGCGACCAGATCACGACCGCGATCCGGCTCGCCGAGGTCAGCGAGCGCCTCGGGATGCACTTCTACGTCTGGCAATCGAGCTCGCAAAACCAGCGCGACGAGGAAGTCTCTCGCGGCAGCTGGACGGTGATCGTGCGGCCACGCGAATGACCCTGCTCGAGCCAGGCAGCGAGCTCCCGCCGCTGCGTGTAATCCCCGACCGTGGGGTCACCGAGCGCTACGCGAGCGCATCAGGCGACAGCAACCCGATCCACCTCGACGAGGCGTTCGCGAAGTCCGTCGGGCTGCCCGGGCGGATCCTCCACGGCCTTTACACCATGGCGCTGGTCGCGCGGGCCCAGACCGATGCGGCGGGTGGCCCGGAGAAGCTCAAGCGACTGGCGGTGACGTTCCGTGGCGTCGGGCTCCCCGAGGCGGAGATCACGATCACCTCGACGGTCACCGAGCGGCAGGGAGAGCGCCTGATCGTGACCGCCACGGCCAAGCAGCAGGACAAGGCGATCATCCGCAACGCCGTCGCCGAGCTCGAGGCCGGCTGAGCGCGCGCGAGACCTATTTTTCCGCACGATGCGGGGACGGCGAGCCCTCGCGTTGGGGGGCGTGAAGACGGTCGGTAGCGCGACCTTTTGCGACCGCGGGTCCAGTTGTCACATAGTCTTCCCTGTATGAGCTTTGCTCAATATGGCGAGTTGGCAGCGTCCGGATCCCGTACCTGCGCCCAATTGTCGCTATGCGCGAGTGACCGCGGTGGTAGTCGCCCCTCACGGGCGCCCTCCCGGCGAGTCCGTCCAGCTGGGCGGCAATGAGCCAGGGCTTGTCGCCGCTGATGGCGAGCCAAAGGGAACCGGTGGCGCGGCCAGAGCCGAAGATCGGCGTTGTTGTCGTGGCCTACAACGCCGCTTCGACGCTTGCGCAGGTCCTGGATCGCGTGCCGAAGGACTTCCGCCGGCGGATCACGCGGGTCTTTGTCTGCGACGACGCGAGTCAGGACGCGACGTACCTGGTGGGTCTCGGCTACAAGCAGATCGCGGACGATCTGCCGCTGACGATCATTCGCCACCCCGACAATCTCGGCTACGGCGGCAACCAAAAGGCGGGCTACCGGCTGGCGATCGAGCACGACCTCGACATTGTCGTGCTGCTGCACGGTGACGGCCAATACGCGCCTGAGTGCATTGCCGAGATCGTGGCGCCGCTAGAGCGCGGCGAGTGCGATGCCGTGATGGGCTCGCGGATGATGGTCAAGGGGGCGGCACGGGCAGGCGGAATGCCGCTCTACAAGTACGTTGGTAACAAGCTACTCACGCGTTTCGAGAACCGTGTTCTCGGCACGAGCCTGACCGAGTTTCACTCCGGATACCGCGCCTACAACGTCGCGGCGCTGAAGTCGATCCCCTTTGAGCGCAACTCCGACGGCTTCAACTTCGACACCCAGATCATCATCCAGCTGACGGGGGCCGGGAAGCGCATCGTGGAGGTGCCGATTCCGACCTATTACGGCGATGAGATCTGCTACGTCGATGGCTTCAAGTACGCGCGTGACGTCTGCTCGGACGTCATCCGCTACCGCTTGGCAAAGCTCGGCTTCCGCTCCGACGATCTCGCCGAAGTCGGAGCCGAATACGAGTTGAAGGAGAGTCCCGGCAGCTCGCACGCGGTGATCTTGCGCTGGCTCGAGCGCCTAGGACCGGGGAGGATGCTCGACCTCGGCTGCTCTGGCGGCTTGCTGGCCGAGCGCGCGCGCTCTCTGGGCCACCGGGTGGTGGGGGTGGACGTCGTCGAGCTGCCGCAGGCGCGCGGTCGGTTCGACCACTTTATCCAGGCGAATTTGGACCATGGCCTACCCGACGAGGTGGCCGCGGCGGGGCCGTACGACGTAGTGCTGGCCGGCGACGTGCTCGAGCATGTGCGCGAGCCCGGGCTTCTGCTCGAACAGGTCCGCGAAGTGCTCCTGCCACGCGGCGCGCTGATCGTGTCGGTGCCGAACTTTGGCCACTGGTATGTGCGCGCCAGAGCGTTGCTCGGTATCTTCGACTACGACCAGCGGGGCCTGCTCGACCGCACGCACGTCCGCTTCTTTACGCGGCGCAGCATCGAGCGCGAGCTGCGTAAAGCCGGCTTCACGATCGTGCGGACCCACGTCACCGGCCTCCCGCTCGAGGTGCTTGCGCCCGGGCGCGGAAAGATCGGGCGCGCAATCGGACTCCTGGACCGCGCCGGCGTGCTCATGCGGCCAACGCTATTCGGCTACCAACTCGTCTACCACTGCGAGACCGGTCCGGAGGCGACGCTGATCGACGCGACCAAGCATGCGTCGTGAGCGCGACCGCCCAGACGGCAGCTGATCCTTACCCGTCAGCGACAGCAGCGCCCGCCGTCGCGCGCGTTCGCCGTTGGCAGCGCCCGCCGCGCTGGCTTTGGGCAGCGTCGATTGCGGCGCAGGTGCTTGCCTGCACGCTGCTGACGCGCAGCACATTCTTCTTCCTTGACGACTACGTCTTCCTCAACGAGGCGCGCAACGACAGCCTGAGCATTGCCTATCTGCGCCAAGCGCTGTACGAGCACTTCTCGCCGATCAGTCGTCTGCTGGACTCGTTCGTCGTCGCCGTGGCGCCTGGCAGCTGGGCCTTCACCCACGGCGTCGAGCTTGCAATGTACGCCGGCGCGCTGCTCTCGTTCGCCTGGGTCATGTCCTTGATTCTCGGCAACGGCTGGCGTGCGTTTTGGTTCACACTCCTCTTCGGCCAATCGGTATTTCTGATTCGTCTGCTGGTCTGGTGGACGGCGACGGCAAACATCCTGCCGGCGACGGTCGGTTCGCTTATCTCGATCGGCTGTTACCTACGCTGGCGCGAGACCGGCTCGCTCAAGCTGCTATTGGGATCTGCCGTCACCTTCGAGTTGGCGCTGCTGGACTACGAGACGGCGATGCTGTTGCCGATCTACCTCGCCGTGATCAGCCTGCTGGTGCTCGAGCGCCGTCCTGGTCCCCGTGCCTGGCTCGCCACACTGTGGCGTGAACGATGGGCGTGGACGGTCTACGTGATCTTGGACGCGTTGGCGTTCGCCAATTACTACTCCTACTATTACTACCCGCGGAAGGTCCACCCGTCGCTGAGCGCCGTGTCGCACTTTTTGGCGATTGCGCTGTTCCAGACGTTCATACCGGGGCTGACGGGGATCCAGTACCGGCGAGCGCCGCTGAGTGCACATCCGCTTCTAATTGCGGGAATAGTTGTCGTGCTCGCGCTCCTCGCCGTCACGTTGTATCTGCGTCCGCGCTCGTGGCGCTGCATGGTGGCGTTCATCATCGTGTTCCTGGTCACCATGGTGCCGTTGGCCGACAACCGTATCGTGCATTACGGCCTCAAGGATGCCTATGTGCTCTACTACCAGCAGTCAGTCCAGTTCATGTTCTGGGTGCTGGCAGCCTTCGCAATCAGCTCGCGTTGGAGCGGCCAGCGGAAACGCTCGGCGATTGTTGGCGCTCACCGGGCGGCGCCGTGGCGAGGGCCGCGGCTTTTGCTGGGCGCTGGCGGATTGGCCGCAGTCGTCTACACGGCGCTCTACCTCATGTCGTTGCACACGCTGCGTAATGTGACTTGGCAGGCGAACACGGACCGGATCTACGTGAGCAACTATCTTGCCAGCGACAAGCGCGTTAACGACACACTCGGTCGCGCGCCCGTGCTAATAAATCTCAGAGTGCCGACTAACGTTCTTCCCGCAGGCCTGCGGCCATACACGACTTACGGTGAATTTTTCGCGTTGTTCAACTCACATTTGCGCGTCGGCGAAAGCACAAAGCCGCTGTATATGGTTGGCGCGAGTGGTCAACTGCAGCGTGTGACGTTCGCGGTCTCCACGAGTGGCCGGCTCGACCAGGCGAGCGTCAGCGCTTCCGCTTCGACTGGGGCCGCTGCGACGGCCGCGCTGCGCAGCGCGACGAGCGCCTGTGTGCCGGCGGGCGAGCCTACGTCGTGGCTGCGCGTGCCGCTGGCGCGTACGCAGTTCATCGACGCTCCGCTGAATGCTCGTCCGGCCTTGCTGCGTGTGCGCTTCCGCTCGGTGGCGAGCGGATCGCCCGCCATGGAGCTCACAGGGGCCGGAGGCCATCGCCTGGGATCCGTCTCGCACATACCTCGTGGGCAAGCCGGCGGCGAGGTGATCCCGCTTTACGACAGCGGCTATCTCGCGTCGCTCGAATTTCGGCTTCCTGCAGGCGGCTGTGTCACATCGCTCGCCGTCGGACGCCTGCTCGACCAGCCCGGCGGCTGAGCCAAAAAGGCCCCAAAAGTGCCCGTGGCGCGCACGTTTACAATCAGCTGACCATGTTGACACCCCGCCAAGAGGCAATTCTGCGCAAGGTTGTCGAGAGCTATGCCGCGACGGGTCAGCCGGTCGCGTCGAAGACGCTGGCCGCGGATACCGATCTCGCGAGCGCGTCATCGACGATTCGCAACGAGCTCGCGCTGCTCGAGGAGCACGGACTGCTCGCGCACCCGCACACCTCGGCCGGGCGCGTGCCGACGGACGCCGGACACCGCTACGTCGTCGATCGCCTGCTCGCTGGCCCGCCCGGGCGCGCCCTGACCGTGCCGCAGGCGCTGAGCCCCGAGCGACGCGAGCTCGATGACGCGCTGCGGACCACGACCGAGACGCTCTCGGCGATGACGAATCTCTTGGCGGTGGCCTCGGCCCCGGCGATCGAGCGCGCGACGATCCACCACGTCGAGGTGCTGACCTTGCACCCGGGGGTCGTGATGGTCGTCGTGATCACCTCAACCGGCGGTGTCTCCAAGCTGCTGTGCACGTTCGAGTCGTCCGTTGACCCGGGGCTGATCGCCTGGGCTGGGGAGTACCTCAACGAGCGCGTCGGCGGTCTGCCGGTCGGCGCGCGAATGATCAACCAGCGCCTGACCGACCCCGAGCTCGGCCATCGCGAGCGCGCCTTCATCGGGCAGCTCGCGCCGGCGTTTGCCGAGCTCGCCGGCGGCGGCGAGGACGTGCTCTACGTCGACGGCACCTCGCGCATGCTCGGCGCGCACCGCTTCGTCAGCCTCGTCGAAGTCAACGAGCTGATGGCCCTGATCGAGGAGCGGGTCGCGCTTGTCGAGCTGCTGCGTCGCGCGCTTGGTGAGCGCGGCGTGTTTGTGCGCATCGGCCGTGAGAACGACGTTCCCGGCCTGCAGACGCTCGCCGTGGTGGCCTCGGGCTATGGCTTCACCCAGCGCAAGCTCGGGACGGTCTCGGTGATCGGCCCGGTGCGGATGGACTACGAGACCGCCATCGCCAGCGTCCGTGCCGTCGCGCTGCAGCTCTCGCGCTTCGTCGAGGACGTCTACGACAGCGCCGCATAAATAAGTGGCCCGTCCAGCAACGCCACGCGATCCCTACGAGGTGCTCGGCGTCTCGCGCGACGCCGACGAAACTCAGGTCAAGAAGGCCTTTCGCCGGCTTGCCCGCGAGCTGCACCCGGACGTCAACAGCGACGATCCTGGAGCCGAGGCTAAATTCAAGGAGCTCGCCGAGGCCTACGAGATCCTCTCCGACCCCGATCGCCGCGCGACCTACGATCGCTACGGCCACGATGGCCTGCGCTCCGGCGGCTACCAGCCGAACTTCGACCAATTCGGCTCGATCAGCGACCTCTTCGAAGCGTTCTTCGGCGGCGGCGGCGGCGGTGGCATCTTCGGCTCCGGCACCCGCGGGCCGGCGTCCGGCGGCGACGTCGCCGCCGAGCTGCACATCGAGCTCGCCCAGGCGGCGACCGGCGGTTCCTTCGAAGTCGTCTACGACGCCGTCGATCGCTGCGCGCAGTGCAAGGGCAACGGCGCCGAGCCGGGCACGCCGATCGAGACCTGCGCGCGGTGTGCTGGCGCGGGACAGCTGCAGGCGGTGACACGCACGCCGTTCGGTCAGATGGTGCGTACCGTCGTGTGCGACGCCTGCGGCGGCGACGGTCGCGTCGCCAAGCAGCCCTGCCGCGTCTGCCGCGGCCGCGGTCGGCTGGTCGCCAAGCGCAAGGTCAAGGTCGATGTGCCGGCCGGGATCGCCGACGGCCAGCGCGTGCGCGTACACGGGCACGGGCATGTCGGCGAGGCCGGCGCCAGTGCGGGGGACCTCTACGTGCTCGTGGACGTCGCCGAGGACGAGCGCTTCATCCGCGACGGCGACGACCTGATCACGATCGTCGACGTCGCCGCGCCGCTGGCCGCGCTCGGCGTCGCCGTCGAGGTGCCGACGCTCGAGGGCGCGACTGAGGTGGTGCTCGAGCCGGGCACCCAGCCCGGAGAGCGCGTTGTCGTGCGCGGCCGCGGCATGCCGCGCCTGCGTCGCAACGGGCGCGGTGATCTGCAGGTGCTGGTCAACGTGCAGATCCCACGACACCTCAGCGCCGAGCAGCGTGAACTGCTCGCCCGGCTCGCGGAGACAATCACCGAGGAGAACCTGCGCGGAGAGGACTCGGTGCGCGCCAAGCTGCGTCGCTGGCTGCACCCACACGCCGCGTGATTCGCCTCGCAGTTCGCGCCGCGCGCGCAGATGCGCCGGCCCTCCTCGCCGAACTGCTCGTCTTCTCACCCGCCGGCCTCGAAGAGGTCGACATCGACGATGAGACGGTCGAGTACGCCATTTACGGCGCGCCCGGCGCGCTGCCGAGCGCCGCGGAGCTCGCGGCAAACAGCGACGTGGCCCTGCTCGCGGTGCACACCAGCGAGGTCGCTGACGACTGGTCCGAGCGCTGGCGCGAGTTTCATCAGCCGACCGTCGTCAGCGAACGCCTCTACGTCCGCCCGCCGTGGCTCCCGCCACGAAGGCAAAGCGACCGCGGCGCGCCGCTGATCGACCTCGTGATCGAACCCGGCCAAGCCTTTGGCACCGGCGCGCACGCCACCACGCGGCTCTGCCTCGAGCTGCTCGTCGCGCGCGAGCGCGACGGCGCCGCCCACGGCTCGCTGCTCGATCTCGGCTGCGGCTCGGGCGTGCTGGCGATCGCCGCCGCGAAGCTCGGCTGGAGCCCGGTCACGGCACTCGACCATGAGGCCGAAAGCGTCGCCGCCGCGCGCGCGAACGCCGAGGCCAACGCCGTCGCGATCACTGTGCGCCGCGCCGACCTCCACACCGACGCGCTCGACCCGGCGCAGACGGTCGTCGCCAACCTGCTGCGCCCGCTGCTGCTCGAGCTCTCTGCGCGCCTCGAGCATCGGCCGCGCTACCTGATCGCCTCCGGCCTGCTCGCCGACCAGGGCGACGAGCTCGCCGCCGAGCTCGCCGCTCGCCACGGGCTGCAAGAGCGCCGGCGCGAGCGCGACGGCGACTGGCTCGCGCTGGCCTTCGAACCCGCCGCATAGCGAACGACCGCACGCTCGCCGCGCGAGCGCCCCAACGCGGCCGCACTCGCGCTCACCTAGGCGCGGAGCACGCGACATGCGGTGTTCAGTACCGCGCCGCTCGCCGAGATCGCATGGACGCAAACGTACGGTCCCACCGTCGGCGCAAGGATCGCCGTCTCGAAGCCGGTTGATGGGTAGCTGCCGATCGTCGCGAGGCTCGTCAAAGAGGCCCCGGCGAGCACCTGCCAGCTCGCGACGTCGGTCGCGCCGTTCCAGCTCACGTAGAGCCGCGTCGAGCCGGGCGTAGGTTTCCCGGCGGCGACTAGCGCGGGCCGCGCGAGCGGCTGGCCGCTCCATGGCGCGCGGAATGCGCGATAGGTATGCGTCGGCCAGTAGAAGCGCATCGCAAACGTGAGCTGCCCGGTCGGTGAGAACTCGGAAACGACGCCGGCCGAGCCCCAGCCGACAAACTCGTCGTCGTTCGCCAGCAGCTGCACATCCCCTTGGGTGCTCGCCAGGACGCGATTACCCGGGTAGGTGAGCGCGTAAACGAGCGTCGCGGTGCGGGCCTGTGCGTTGATCGCGATGTCGATCGCTCTTGACGGCGTCGGCCTCGCCGGTGCCCCGTCCTCGTTGTCGAACACCGTGATCGTCCCGTTGGGAAGCATCTCGACGTCGTGCTGCCAGGCGAAGCGGACGTCCGGCCCGAGCTCGAACGTCGACTTCTTGCCGCCGAGGCGCCACAAAATCGCGCCAGTCGTGTCGCTGATCAGGTATGCCGTCGAGGTATTGCGCGAGGAGATCAACACGTCGCCGTCAGCCTGGGGATCCACCGAGTTGACGTGGAAGAAGTCGAACGGAGTCGGCGTGAGCGGCGGAATCGCCTCGTATGTGTCGCTGAGCTCGACGTGCCCGAGTGCGTTCCACTGGAACATCACGAGGCCCGTCTTGATGTCGATCTCCTGCACAGTGCTGTCGTCGAGCAGCCC
This sequence comes from Solirubrobacterales bacterium, assembly GCA_003133565.1. GTDB lineage: Bacteria > Actinomycetota > Thermoleophilia > Solirubrobacterales > Solirubrobacteraceae > Palsa-513. The sequence goes on along the minus strand of PKYB01000102.1, from coordinate 17,559 downwards.
GTCGGACGGCCCGCCAAACAGACTGAGATTCCAGTGGATCGGAGCGTAGGCTGTGAGCCACGCAGTGTCCTGCGCGGTGATCACGAAGTCGTGGAGATCGGCATACAACCCGTTGCCGGCTCGAACTGTGGCGAGCGGCGCGTAGTTGTCGTTCTCGATGACGTCGACGCCCTGGCCGTGGCCGTCGACAACAGACCCCTCCCACCAGGTCAACACGGGCTGGCCCCCGTATTGCTGTACCTGGAAGTTGTAGGCGGTCATCCCGCGGCGAAGCTGATCGAACCAGACCAGGCTACCCGTCGGGGAGACGATCATCGGCCCGTCCAGACCGGCTCCAGAGTCCGGTGCGATGAAGATATCGCCGGCGCTCGGATCTGCTGCGGGCGTCGTGACTGCGACCGCGTTGGGCCGGAGCTTGGGCTCCGAGTAGAAGTGCATTACGTTGCTAGCCGTCACCGCGACGCGGTTGTTCGAATTGGGCGGCGACAGCTGGTAGGGCTTTGCGACGTGGAAGGCCGTGCCGATCGCCTCCGCGGTCGCGCCGGCGGCGACGGTGGCCGAGACCGTGACCCGCTCGCCCGCCACGAACGGCTTGCGCGGGAGGAAGCTCGCGCCAGTGCCCGTGGAGTAGGCCTCGAGGCGCCCGCTGTGCCGACCACTGCGCGACCCGGTTACGACGATTGCACCAAGCTCGCCTGCGGGTACGCCCAGAAAGCTGATCTGGGTGTCTGGGTTCGCGTCAGGTGTCCCGCGCAGCGGCGAGATCACGACCACCGGCCCGCTTGGCAGAGCTGTGGCGGCGCTGCTCGCAGCGGACGACGAGGCGGCCCCAAGCGCGCCCACTACCAAGGCGCCGACGATCGCTAACGCGAAACAAGCTCCACGTGGCCGCTCGCCACGGTGAATCTGCGGAATTGAGGTTGAGCCATGCACGTCGCCTCTACAGTCGTGCTGGCAGCCAGCACTGCTCGAGCACAGGTCCCCTAATCAGGCTCGGCGGCCGAAACTACCTCACAGGGCGGACGGCCACTCACTCGTTGGGCCATCGAGCCCGCGGCCGTTCGCTGATCGCAAATGACGTTCGAGCTGGGCGTATTCTCTAAGTCGCGATGAGCATCATCGACACGATCAAGAGCGACCTCGCGACCGCGATGAAGGCCGGCGAGAAAGAGCGCGTCGGCACGCTGCGGATGGTCCTCTCCGAGCTCCAGAAGGCGGCGAAGGAGGGCTCTGACGACGAGCTCGCCGTGCTGCGCCGCGAGCGCAAGCGCCGCGCCGAGGCCGAGCGCGCCTACCGGGACGCAGGGCGCGAAGATCTCGCCGCCGGTGAGGCCAGCGAGGCAACCCTGATCAGCGCCTATCTCCCCGCCGAGCTCGACGATGCGCAGCTGGCGCAGATCGTCGCCCACGCCGTCAGCCAGAGCGGCGCCAGCTCGCCGCGCGACCTCGGCAAGGTGATGGGGATAGCGATCGCTGAAGTTGCCGGCCGCGCCGACGGCAAACGGGTCTCCGAGCAGGTGCGCGAGGCGCTCGGCGCAACCGCGACGTGAGAAGCCAGCTCGAGCTACCGAACGATCTCGCGGCCGCGCTGGCCGGCAGCCAAGACGCCTTACTGCGAGCGCTCGAGCGCCAGGTCGGCTGCGCGATCTTCCTCCGCGGCAATCGCCTCACGCTCGACGGTGAGGTCGAGCAGGTCGATGACGCCGCGCGCATCGTGCAGGAGCTCGCGAACCTGCTCGAGGGCGGCCACGCGCTGTCCGAGACCACGATCGCTGCGATCCGCGGCGTGATCGCTGCCGAGCACTCCCCGGCGCAGGTCCTCGACGACGTCGTCTGGCAGCACCGTGCTAAGCGCGTCGCGCCCAAGACCCTGGGCCAGAAGCGCTACGTCGACGCGATCCGCGAAAACACGATCGCCTTCGGCATCGGCCCCGCCGGCACCGGCAAGACGTTCCTCGCGGTGGCGCTCGCCGCCGCAGCGCTGTCGCGCCGCGAGGTCAGCCGCATCATCCTGACGCGCCCCGCCGTCGAGGCCGGCGAGCGCCTCGGTTTCCTCCCCGGGGATCTGATGGCGAAGATCGACCCCTATTTGCGACCGCTATTTGATGCGCTGCACGACATGATCGATCCGGAAAAGGTGACCCAGCACCTCGAGCGCGGCGTGATCGAGATCGCCCCGCTGGCTTATATGCGGGGCCGCACCTTGAACGATTCCTTCGTCATCCTCGACGAGGCGCAGAACACGACGCCTGAGCAGATGAAGATGTTCCTCACCCGCCTCGGCTTCGGTTCGAAGATGGTCGTCACCGGCGACATCACGCAGGTCGATCTGCCGCGCGAGCAGCAGTCAGGGCTGATCGTCGTCCGCGAGATCCTCGCCGGCATCGAGGGCGTCGAGTTCGTCACCCTGAGCGGCGAGGACGTCGTCCGCCACCGCCTCGTCCAGCGGATCGTCGAGGCCTACGACGGACACGCGGTGCGCGCCGCGCCCGACCTTGCCGCAAAGCGCGCCCGCAGCTGAGATGCTCGAGGTCGAGATCGTCGGCGTGGCGCCCGAGACGGTGGCGCCGGACGAGATCACGCGCCTCGCCGAGCTCGGCGCGGCGAGCGCCGGCGTGCACGACGGACACCTCGCCGTGCAGTTCGTCGACGCGCAGCAGATCGCCGCGCTCAACAACACCCACCGCGGCAAGCCGGAGCCGACCGACGTCCTCTCCTTCCCGATCGACGGCGCGCACACCGACACCGCCGGACCGCGCGAGCTCGGCGACGTCGTGATCTGCCCCGAGTACACAGCCGACCTGCGCGAAGCGGTCCTCCACGGCGTGCTGCACCTACTCGGCATGGACCACGAGATCGATCAGGGCGAGATGCTGGCGCTCCAGCACGAGCTGCTCAGCTGGTGAGAGTCCCACCGACGCGCGCCGGCTTCGTCGCCCTCGCCGGCCGGCCCAACGTCGGCAAGTCGACCCTCACCAACGCGATCGTCGGGACCAAGGTGGCGATCGTCTCCGACCGCCCGCAGACGACCAGACGGGCGATCCGCGGCGTCGCCAGCGGTCCCGACTGGCAGCTCGTGCTCGTCGACCTGCCGGGTTTCCAGCGACCCCGCGACGCCCTGACCAAGCGCATGGCAAGCCGCGTCCAGCGCGAGCTCGCCGAAGCCGACGCGGTGCTGATGGTCCTGAACGGCGAGGAGCGGATCGGCGCCGGTGACCGCCGCATCGCCGAGCAGCTGAGCGAGGCGACCACCCCGGTGACGGTCGCCGTCAACAAGGTCGACCGCCTCAGCCAGCCGCGCCAGGCTCAGGCGTTGCTCGACGCCGCCGCGATCGCGCCCGAGCGAGCCGAGCTCTTCCCGATCTCCGCCCGCAGCGGCGCCGGCGTACCGGCTCTGCTCGACCACCTCACCGCCCAGCTGCCGCCGAGCCCCTTCCTCTACGAGCCCGAGCAGCACTCGGACATGGCGCGCGCCGAGCTGCTGGCCGAGCTGATCCGCGAGCAGGTGCTGCGGCGCACCTTCCAGGAGCTGCCGCACGCCGTCGGCGTCGTCGTCGAGGAGATCGAGCCCGACCCCGCCAACCCGCTGCTGACCCGCGTCGATGCCCTGATCTGGGTCGAGACCGAGTCCCAGAAGAGCATCGTCGTCGGCCACGGCGGCCACATGATCAAGGCGATCGGCACCGCTGCCCGGCACGAGCTCGAGCGCGAGCTCGACGGCCGCGTGCACCTCTCGCTCGCCGTCCGTGTGCGCCGCCACTGGCGCGGAGACGACAGCCTGCTGGATCGCCTGGGCATCGATTAGGGGTGTGGTCGGCGGTTCGCCCCCGGGCTCTTCACGACGCAGCCCTTAAGATCGTTGCTATGGACAGCGAGATCGTCTTCGACGAGCGCGGCCTCGTGCCGTGCGTGGTGCAGGATTGGAACAGCGGCGAGGTGCTGACGCTCGCTTACATGAACGCCGACGCACTCGCGCGCACGCGCGCCACCGGCGAGCTGCACCTCTGGAGCCGCTCGCGCGAGGAGCTCTGGCACAAGGGCGCGACGAGCGGCAACACACAGGCCGTCAAGGCGCTGCGCCTGGACTGCGACGGCGACACCGTGCTCGCCCTCGTCGAGCCGGCCGGGCCGGCCTGCCATACCGGTGAGCGGACCTGCTTTCACCGCGGCGAGCTCGAGCCGTCGGCGCCGCACGAGGTGCTGCCGGCGCTCGAGCGCACGCTCGNNGCGCGGCGCGCGAGGAGAGCGACGCGCGCGTCGACGAGGAGGCCGCAGACGTCATCTACCACCTGCTCGTGCTGCTCGTCGGGCGCGAACGGCGCCTGCGCGACGTCGAGCGGGTTCTCGATGACCGACGACGTTAGCGCGACGCTCGATGAGGTCCGTGCGCTGGCACGTGACTTCACGTTGATCCCGCTGAGCCAGGAGCTGATCGCCGACTGCGAGACGCCGGTTTCGGCTTTCTTGAAGCTGCGCGGCGACGGGCCGGCGTTCCTCCTCGAATCAGCCGAGCAGGGTCTGCGTTTCGGGCGCTACTCGTTCATCGGCTTCCGACCGCGCGAGGTGATCCGCTGGTCGCTGGGCGACGGGGGAGACCCCTACGCGATCACGGCCGAGGCCGTTTCGCGCTATCGCCAGGCGCCGCTGCCGGGTCTGCCGCCGTTTGCCGGCGGCGCCGTCGGCTTCTTCGGCTATGACCTGGTGCGCGCCGTAGAGCCGCTCGGGCCGCCGAACGAGGATCAGCTCGGCCTGCCCGACATGGCGCTGATGCTGAGCGACATCCTGATCGCGTTCGACCACCTCAAGCACACGGTTACGATCCTCGCGAACGTCTACGCCGAGGACGACCTCGACGCCTCTTACGAGCGCGCGCGCCAGAGCATCGCCGAGGTCCGCGAGGTACTCGCCGGTCCGGTCCCGCACCCCGCCACGCCGTTGCCGCGGCGCCCGCTGCCCGACTTCCAATCGAACATGCCGCGCGAGCGCTTCGAGGCGATCGTCGCGCGAATCGTCGAGTACATCCACGCCGGCGACGCCTTCCAGGTCGTCCCCTCGCAGCGTTGGTCAGCGCCCGTCGCGGTTGACGCCTTCTCGATCTACCGCGGCCTGCGCGTCGTCAACCCGAGCCCCTACATGTACTACCTCGATTTCGGCGACTTCCAGTTCGCCGGCGCGAGCCCCGAGCCGCTGATCACCGTCAACGGCCGCGAGGTGCTGACGCGGCCAGTAGCGGGCACCCGCCCGCGCGGGTCAAGTCCAAGCGAGGACGACCAGCTCGCGGCGGACCTGCTCGCCGACACCAAGGAGGTGGCCGAGCACATGATGCTCGTCGATCTCGGGCGCAACGATCTCGGCCGCGTCTGCGAGTACGGCAGCGTGCGCGTCGAGTCGCTGAAGGACATCGAGCGCTACAGCCACGTGATGCATATCGTCAGCACCGTCTCCGGGCAGCTGCGCGAGGGCGTCGGCGCGATGGACGCGCTGCGCGCGACGCTCCCGGCCGGCACGCTCTCGGGCGCGCCCAAAGTCCGCGCGATGCAGATCATCGACGAGCTCGAGCCGGTCAAGCGCGGCGGCTACGGCGGCGCCGTCGGTTACCTCAGCTACACCGGCGACCTCGACACCGCGATCCACATCCGCACCGTCGTCGTCAAGGACGGCGTCGCGCACCTGCAGGCCGGTGGCGGCACCGTCGCCGACGCCAAGCCGGACTACGAGTTTCGCGAGTCCGAGGCCAAGGCCCGCGCCGTGCTGCGCGCAATCGAGCTGGCCGGCGAACAGAGCGACTGGGCATAGCGCGAAGCGCCTGCGGCGTCCCCGCAACCGATCAAGGGCGGAGCGCCGCGCTCTCAGAGTTGCTTGCTTGAGCGCTGCTCGCTCGCGCGCTGCTCGCTCGCGCCTGCTCGACCAGTTCGCCGACGATCTGCTCGAGCGTCGCCTCGAGCTCACCGTCGAGAAGGCGGCCGTTCTCATCAAAGCTCTCGTGCGCGTAGGGGAGCGGCAGCTCGCGGTCGATCACGCGCGCCCCAGCCGCGCCGAGCACCTTGCGCGCCTCGGCTTGCGCCCAGAGCGCACCGAACATCGAGGTGCTGGCGCCGATCACGGCGGCGTTCTTGTTGCGCAACGCCGCCGTGTCGAACGGCCTTGATGCCCAGTCGATCGCGTTCTTCAGCTGGCCCGGGATCGAGGAGTTGTACTCGGGGGTTGCAATCAGCAATCCGTCGGCGGCGACGATCTGCTCGCGCAGATGAGCGACCGCTGGGTCGAGCGGCCCGTCCTCATCGTCCTCGTCAAACGGCGGCACAGCCTTCAGCCCATCGAAGCGGACGTACTCGACGCCGGCTGGCAGCAGCCCTGCGGCCGCCGCCAGCAGACGCGCGTTGTGCGAGCCGCCGCGCAGGCTCCCGGAGATGCCGAGAATGCGCATCGCCGGCTAGGACTTCTTGAGCTCGAGCTCGACCTGCAGCGTGACCTCGTTGGCAACCGCCAGCGTGCCGCCCGGCAGCTCGGCGTTCCAGGTGACCCCGAAATCATTGCGGTCGATTGTCGTGGTCAGCTCGACGCCGATGCGCTCGCCGCCGTAGCCGTCGTCTGCGGTGTGCGTGAGCTCGCCGGTCGCGCTGACGCTCTTGGTCGTGTCCTTGATCGTGAGGTCGCCCTCGATCTCAAGCGCGCCATCGTCGGCGACCTTGACGCTCGTGGACTTGAAGGCAATCTCCGGGTAGCGCTCGGCGTCGAAGAAGTCCGGCGACTTGAGGTGCACGTCGAGGCGCGGCTCCTTGACCTGGACGCTATCGACCTTGACTGCGCCTTCGATCGTCAGGCTGCCGTCCTCGGCGACCTGCACGTTCGCATCGAAATCGCCAAAGGCGCCGCGGAACTTGCCCGCGCCGAAATGGCGCACCGTAAAGGTCACGGAAGAATGGACCGGGTCGTACTCATAGGTGCCCGGCGCTACGTCTGTCGCTACTGCTGTCGGTGGCATTGCTTCTCCTTGTTCGTTGACGCGGTCATCTGGAGAGAGTATAGCAAATTGCTTGCGCAAGCAAGGATAACCTCGGTCCGGACGAAACGTCGAGCGCCCGCGCGAGCGCAGCGGTTGGCTAGGCTCGTCTGGTGCGCGCGCTCGTGATCGACAACTACGACTCCTTCACCTACAACCTCGTGCAGTACCTCGGCGAGCTGGGCGCCGAGGTCGATGTCGTCCGCAACGACCGCGCGAGCGTCGACGAACTCCTGGCGCGCGAGCCCGACCGCGTGATCGTCTCCCCGGGGCCCTGTACCCCCAACGAGGCGGGGATCTCACTCGAGGTGATGCGGCGCTTCCCGCAGGCCGGCATACCGACGCTCGGCGTCTGTCTCGGCCACCAGGCGCTCGCCCAGGCCTTTGGCGGCACCGTGATTCGTCACGAGCCGGTGCACGGCAAGACCGGCACGATCCATCACGACGGTGCGACCATCTACCGCGGCCTGAGCAGCCCACTCACCGTCGGGCGCTACCACTCGCTGATCGTCGCCGATGACCTCCCCGACTGCCTCGCTGTCTCAGCCCGCGGCGACGGCGTGGTGATGGGGATCCGCCACCGCGAGCTTCCCGCCGAGGGCGTCCAGTTTCACCCCGAGTCGATCCTCACAGACGAAGGCATCGACCTGCTGCGCAACTTCCTCCAAGGATCGCCACCTTGAGCGCCGCGCCGCTCGGAGCGGTCGAGCAAACGCCGAACGAGACCGTCACACACGCACTGGACGCGCTCGCCTCCGGGCGTGATCTGAGCGCTGAGCAGGCATCCGATGTGCTCGCGGAGATCATGGCCGGCGAGGTCTCGCACGTACAGATCGCGGGCTTCCTGATCGCGCTGCGCACCAAGGGTGAGACGGTCGCCGAGCTGACCGGCCTGGCGCGCACGATGCGCTCGCTGGCGCTGCCCGTGCTCGTCGAGCGCGACCAGCTGCTCGATACCGCCGGCACCGGCGGCGGACGGACGACCTTCAACGTCTCAACGACGGCGGCGCTGATCGCGGCCGGCGCCGGCTGCGCGGTCGCTAAGCACGGCAACCGCTCGGCGACCAGTCGCTCCGGCTCGGCCGACCTGCTCGAAGCGCTCGGCGCGCGGATCGACCTCGGTCCCGCTGACGTCGCGCGTTGCATCGAGGACGTCGGCTTCGGCTTCATGTTCGCTCCCGGGCACCACCAGGCGACGCGCTTTGTGGTCCCTGTCCGCCGCGAGCTCGCGGTGCGGACGATCTTCAACTTCCTCGGCCCGCTCACCAATCCCGCCGGCGCGCGACGGCAGCTCGTCGGCGTCTCCGACCCGGCCTACCTCGAGACGATTGCCGGCGCTCTATCCCAGCTCGGCGTCGACCGTGCCCTGGTCGTTTCGAGCCTCGACGGGCTCGACGAGGTCTCCACGACAGCGCCAACGCGGATCGTCGAGGTGAACGGCGAGCAGATCGACGCCTACACCGTCACGCCGGAGCAACTCGGTGTCAAGCTCGCCACGAGCGGCGAGGGGCTCGAAGGCGGCGACCCGGCGCACAGCGCCGCGGTGACGCGGGGGGTGCTCGCCGCGAGCGACGGTCCCGCACGCGACCTCGCCCTCGTCAACGCCGGCGCGGCGATCTACACGGCCGGCGCGGCGGCGACGCTCGCCGAAGGCGTCGAGCAGGCGCGCGAAGCGCTCGACGACAGCCGCGCCGCAGCGACGCTCGAGGCCTTCATCCGCGCCACCCACGCCGCTCCATGAACACGCTCGAGGACATCCTCGCGAGTACCCGCGTCGAGCTCGCGCGGCGCCGGCGCGAGGTTCCGCTGGCGACACTGCCCACACCGACCGATCGCCCGCCGCACGCTTTCCGCGACGCGCTCGCGCGCCCGGGAATCTCCGTCATCGCCGAGCACAAGCGCCGCTCGCCCTCAGCTGGGGCGATCCGACCGGAGTCGAACGTCGCCGAGATCGCCCGCGCCTATGAGGAAGGCGGCGCCGCCGCGATATCCGTGCTCACCGAGGGGCCGCACTTCAACGGCGCGCTCGAGGATTTGGAGGAAGCGGCCCAGGCCTGCTCGCTGCCGTTGCTGCGCAAGGACTTCATCCTCGACCCCTACCAGCTGGCCGAAGCGGCGGCGGTCGGAGCCTCGGCGGTGCTACTGATCGTCGCCGCCCTCGACATCGCGACGCTGCGGGCGCTGAGCAGCGCCGCCGACGAGCTTTCCCTCGACGTCCTCGTCGAGGTGCACAACGCCGCCGAGCTCGAGTTGGCGGCGTCGATCGGTGCCGAGCTGATCGGCGTCAACAACCGCGACCTGCGCGACTTCAGCGTCGACCCGGAGCGAACCTTCGCGTTGCTCGAGGCGATGCCGCCGGGCGCGATCGTGGTCTCCGAATCGGGCATCTCGCGCCCCGAGGACCTTGTCCGGCTCGCCGCCGCGGGCGTCGACGGCGTGCTGATCGGCGAGCGGCTGATGCGCGCTGCCGACCCCGCGCAGGCCTTGCGCGACCTACTTGAGGACGTCGCCCGCGCCATTTAGGGAGCGTTGAACGCAGAGGTTCACACTCCCGACCGCGGTGAGAAAGATCTCGGTCACGCAGCTGCTCTCGGCGCTGCTCGGCGGCCTGATCGTCGCGGTGGTGGTGCTGGCGTTCGGCTTCAAGCGCGGGAGCACAACGACGACCGTCGTGGAGGACGTCCCCTCAGCGGCCGGTTCCGTCAAGGACGTCGGCCTTACACCGCACGAGATCTACGAGCGGGACGCACCGGGCGTCGTGTATGTCAGCGCCAAGGTCGTTGAGGACGAGAGCTCGCCGTTTGACCTCTTCCCGACCGAGGAATCGGGTAGCCAGACCGGATCGGGCTGCGTGATCGCCGCGAACGGCACGATCCTCACGAACGCACACGTGATCGACGGCGCCGTCAAGATCACGGTCGAGTTCGCCAACGGCAACACCGTCCCGGCAAAGGTCATCGGCAAGGATCCCGATGACGATCTCGCACTGTTGAAGATCGACCCGCGCGGCCAGCACCTCGTGCCGCTGCCGCTCGGTAACTCCAACACGGTTCAGGTCGGCGATCCGACGGTGGCGATCGGGAATCCCTTCGACCTCGAACGGACGCTGACGACCGGCGTCGTCTCCGCGCTCCAGCGCGAGATTCAGGCTCCGAACGGCTTTTCGATCGACAACGTGATCCAGACTGACGCGCCGATCAACCCCGGCAACTCGGGCGGTCCGCTGATCAATGCCGAAGGCCAGGTGATCGGCATCAACTCGCAGATCCAGACCGCGGACGGCAGCGACGGCAGCATCGGCATCGGCTTTGCGATCCCGATCGACACCGCGGAGTTCGTCATTCCACAGCTCGAGCGGACCGGCCGGGTGACCGAGGGCTACCTCGGCGTCGAGACGACGACGATCAGTCCTTCCTTTGCGTCGCTGCACCTCGGCGTCGATGCCGGGGCGCTCGTCGAATCGGTCGCCGGCGGGACGCCAGCCGCGAAGGCCGGGCTCCGCGGCTCGAGCCAAACCGTGACGCTCGCCGACGGCATCACGCAGGTGCAGATCGGCGGTGACATCATCGTGTCGCTGAACGGCCTGCCGATCGACTCCGATTCGACGCTCGAGAACGTCGTCGTCCACGACCGGCCCGGGCAAACGGTGACGCTGGGGATCGTGCGCGGGAAAATGCACCTCAATGTGAAGGTCAAGCTGGGCACGCGCCCGGAGAGCCTGCCCACGTCTGGTTGAGCGGCCGCAGCCGCTACGGTGTGGCGATGCAGCCACCGCGCGTCAAGATCTGTGGTGTCACCCGCCTCGAGGACGCCCAAGCGGCTGCCGAGCTCGGCGCCTGGGCCGTTGGCATGATCTTCTACGAGGACTCGCCGCGGCGCTGCACGATCGCCGAGGCGGAGCGGATCGGAGCCGCTCTGCGACGGCGCGTCGAGCTGGCGGGCGTGTTCGTCAACGCTACGCTTGAGGCGATCGCCGACGTCAACGAGCGGGTCCCGCTCACCCTGGTTCAGCTGCACGGCGACGAGGGACCGGCATTCTGCTCCGAGGTGGCGCGGCGCACCGGTGCGCGCACGATCAAGGCTGCCGCCGTGCGGGGCGCCGGCACGCTCCAGAACCTCGAGCGATTCCACACCGACTTCCACCTCCTCGACGGCTACGCCGCCGGCCTACGCGGCGGCACCGGCGAGCGCTTTGACTGGTCGCTGCTTTCAGGCCGGCATTCCTCGGTACCGCTGATCCTCAGCGGCGGTCTCGACGCCGACGGCGTCGGCCCGGCGATCGCCGCGACCGGCCCCTATGCCGTCGATGTCGCGAGCGGGGTCGAGGAATCACCCGGTATCAAGGACCCCGAGCGAATGCGCGCGTTCTTCGAGGCGGCCGCCGCGGTGGCGGTGTGAGCTCGGTCGCCCATCGCTACGGGCCCTACGGTGGCCAGTACGTCCCCGAGACGCTGATGCCGGCGCTGGTCGAACTCGAAGCGGCGTGGGCGTCGGCTTGGGAGGACCCGGACTTCCGCGCTGAGCTCGACGGCCTGCTGCGCGACTACGTCGGCCGCCCGAGCCCGCTCTATGAGACACGACGCCTGGGTGAACGCATCGGTTATCCGCTCTGGCTCAAGCGCGAGGATCTCAACCACACCGGCTCGCACAAGATCAACAACGCCCTCGGCCAGGCGCTGCTCGCACGCCGCATGGGAAAGCGCCGCGTGATCGCCGAGACCGGTGCCGGCCAGCACGGCGTCGCCGCCGCAACGGCCTGCGCTCTGCTCGACCTCGAGTGCATCGTCTACATGGGCGAGGAGGACATCCGCCGCCAGCAGCCCAACGTGGCGCGGATGGAACTGCTCGGAGCCCGCGTGGAGCCGGTCAGCGCCGGCGCGCGCACACTCAAGGAGGCCGTGTCGGCGGCGATCCGCGACTGGGTCGAGAACGTCGACGCGACGCACTACATCATCGGCAGCGCCGTCGGGCCCGCGCCCTATCCAGCAATCGTGCGTGAGCTGCAACGAACGATCGGCGACGAGGCCCGCGCACAGCTGCTCGAGCGTACCGGTCGCCTGCCGGCGCGCGTGATCGCCTGCGTCGGTGGCGGATCGAACGCGATCGGCATCTTCACCGCCTTCCTCGAGGACGACGGCGTCGAGCTGATCGGCGTCGAGGCGGCCGGCGAAGGCCTCGAAAGCGGCCGCCACGGCGCGCCGCTCACTGCGGGCGGCAAGGCCGGCGTGCTCCACGGCTCGTTCTCGGCGGTGCTCCAGGACCACGACGGCCAGATCCTCGAGGCGCACTCGATCTCTGCGGGCCTCGACTACCCGGGCTCGGGACCCGAGCACGCCTACCTGCGCGACAGCCGCCGCGTTCGCTACGTCGCGGTCACCGACGGGCAGGCCCTCGAGACCTTTGCGCAGGTGACGCAACTCGAGGGGATCATCCCCGCCCTCGAGGCCTCGCACGCGCTCGCCTGGGTGCTCGCCAATCCGGGCGGCGAGCTCGATCTCGTGTGCCTCTCGGGCCGTGGCGACAAGGACCTCGCCGAGGTCATCGCGCTCAGCGCCCAGGCATGACGCCGACCCAGAGCGGCATCGAGCGCATCGCCGCGGCGTTTGCGGGCAGCGGCAAGCGTGCCGCCCTGATGCCCTACCTGATGGGTGGCTTTCCCGACATCGAGCGTTCGCTGGCGATCGGCGAGGCGTGCGTGCAGGCCGGCGCTGACATGCTCGAGCTCGGCGTTCCGTTCTCCGATCCGCTCGCCGACGGACCGGTGATCCACGCCGCGGCGACCAGCGCGCTTGCCGGCGGCGTGAGGGTCGAGGACGTCCTCGGCCTCGCCGCCTCGCTCGCCCGGCGGGTCCCGGTGATCGTCATGGCCTACGCCAACACCGTCCTGCGACCCGGCGCGGAGCAGTTCATCGAAGCGCTCGCGCAGGCCGGCGTCAACGGCCTGATCGTCCCGGATCTGCCCTTCGAGGAGGGCGAGGAGATCGCGCGCGCCAGCGAGCTGGCGGGAATCGCGCTGGTGCCGCTGATCGCGCCGACGACCACCGAGGAGCGGCTGCAGGAGATCGGCAGGCGCGCTCGCGGCTTCATGTACGTCGTCTCGGTTACCGGGACGACCGGCGAGCGGAGCGCCGGCGCGGGGACATTCGCGCCGCTGCTGGCGCGCGCCAAAGCGAGCACCGCAGTGCCGGTGGCGCTCGGGTTCGGGATCTCGACGCCGGCGCAGGCGGCGGACGCAGCCGATGCCGGAGCCGACGGCGTGATCATCGGCTCGCGTCTTGTGCGCGCCGCGGGCGGCGCAAATGACGCTGCTAGCGAGGTCGGTCGGCTGGTCGGTGAATTCGCGGCTGCACTCCTGCCGCGTGTTGCATAGACTGCCGCCAGCATGGGATTGGTCATCGCCACGACTTTCGGTTTGGCGCTGTGGATCGTGCTCTGGGCGCTCGGAACCAGCGGACTGGACTCTTTCCTGGTAGCCCTCCTCGTGATGGTGCTGGCCGCCGGCGGACGCGTCGTGATTCGCCACCTGCCGGGCAGCGGCACCAGTAGCTCGCAGCCCTAAGCGCGCGCTGACTAGAATCCGCGACCGCTGGCGCGGCAGGTCGGCCGCTGGTGCCATCGATCACGTCTGGAGCGTCGCGTGCGCCATTCCCGAACGGCAGCAATCGTGCTCGTTGCGCTCGCAGCGGCACTCGGCGGCTGTGGCGGCTCGAGCTCGACTGCGGCCCCGGGCGGCTTCACCTATCAGAAGACGCTGACGATCTACTCCGACCTGCCGCTGCAGGGACCACAGGGCGCGCTGATGACGAGCATCGTTTACGGCGAGAAGCTCGCGCTCTACCAGGCCGGCGGTCGTGTCGGCAAGACCCCGATCAGCTTCGCGTCGCTCAACGACGCCCAGGCGTCGGCGGACGGCTGGACCTACGTACAGACCGGCGCTTCGGCTCGCGCGGCATCCCAAGATCTCAAGGCGATCGCCTACATCGGCGACTTCGACTCGGCAGCGACAGCGATCTCGCTGCCGCTCACCAACGAGAACGACATCCTCCAGGTGAGCCCGGCGAGCCCCTACATCGGACTGACGAGCGCGAATCCATATGACGACAAGGGCGAGCCCCAGGAGTACTACCCGGAGGGAACACAGACCTTCGCGCATCTGATGCCCACCGACGTCCAGGAGGCGGCGGCGACGACCGCTTTCATGGGCTGGCTTGCCGCCAAGCGACTCTACGTACTGAGCGACCTCGAACAGTACGACGCCGCGATCGCGCCAATGGTTGCCGCCGACGCGACGCAGAGCGCGATCACGGTTGTCGGCCAGAAGCAGATCGACACCGACACCAACACCAAGCCGGTCGGTTACGCGCAGATTGCGGCGGCCGTCGCCGCTACGCACCCCGACGCGGTGCTCGTCGGCGCCGCGCCCGGTCCTGGCGCGGAGGCGCTTTGGCAGGAGCTCCACAGCGCCCTTCCCAACGCCAAGCTCTTTGCGCCGAGCACGCTCGCGACGGCCCCCTTTCTCGCCACGCTTGGCGCTGCGGCGAGCGCCACCTATGTGACCAGCCCGATCCTCGAGCTCAAGCAGTACCCGCGCCAGGCCCAGAGCGTGCTGGCGGCCTACCGCAAGGAGTTCGGGCTCGCGCCGACCGCGTACACGCTCTACGGGTACGCGGCGATGCAATCGGTGCTCGCGGCGATCCGCGCAGTGCACGCCAAGTCGACGGCCGCCCGCTATCGCCTCGATGTCGTCGCCGCCTACTTCCATCTCGGCGTGCGCAACAGCGTGATCGGGCGCTATTCGATCAACAGCGTCGGCGATAGCTCGCTATCGGACTTTGACGGCTACCGCGTCGGTAGCGCCGGCCAGCTGATCGAGCTGCACTCCTTCAGCGGGCACTGAGCACGTTGCGCAGCGCCTCGTCGAGGTCTGCGTGCGCAAAGCTGAAGCCAAGCTCGAGTGCGAGCTTGGGCCGGACGTTCTGGCTTTCGCTGATGATCACTGCCATGTCGCCAAAGAGCATTCGCAGCGCGGCCGCCGGCACCGGCGTTACCGCCGGGCGGTGCAGCGCGCGCCCGAGCGCCTTGGCGAACTCCCCGTTTCGCACCGCTTCCGGTGCGACCGCGTTGAGCGGGCCGGTGAAGCGGTCGTCGTCCAGTGCCGCGAGGTAGAGCCCGACGAGGTCATCGACGTGAATCCAGGAGACGTACTGGCGGCCACCGGCGACCGGTCCGCCGAGGCCGGCTCGGAACGGCGGCAGCATCTTGGCCAGCGCGCCACCACGACGATCGAGGACGATGCCCGCGCGCAGCACGCAAACGCGTAGCCCCAGCGGCGTTGCTGCCATCGCGGCACGCTCCCACTCAACGCAGACCTCGGCCAACCAATCCTCGCCTGGAGCCGAGCTCTCAACCAGCAACTCGTCGCCGCGGCTGCCGTAGTAGCCGACCGCGCTTGCGCTCAGCAGCACCCGCGGACGAACCTCGCTCGCGGCGATGCCGGCGATCAGGTTTGCGGTGCCCAACGTCCGGCTGTCGCGGATGGCCTCGCGCGCTCGCGTGGTCCAGCGTTGGGCGATCGGCTCGCCCGCCAGATGGACGACCGCGTCGCTGCCCTCGAGCGCCGCCGCCGGCGCCGGCTCGCGCGACGGCTGCCAGGCCACGGCCCCGCGCTCGGCGCTGCGACTCAGCTCGATCACTTCATCGCCGCGCGCCCGCAGGGCTGCGGCGAGCCGGCCGCCCACTAGCCCGTTGGCACCGCTCAGCGCGATTCGCATGGAGCTCAATCCTAGACCGTCCCGCTAGCATCCGCTCGCGGTGTCAACGCTGTTCCTGATCGACGGCAACAGCCTTGTCTACCGGGCGTTCTTCGCGTTGCCGGAGGCCATCGCGACGTCGACCGGCGAGCCGACCAACGCAATCTTCGGCTTCGCCTCGATGCTCGTGAAGCTGATCACCGAGCACGGCGTGACGCCGACCGTTGTCGCCTGGGACGCCGGGAGCTCGGGTCGCAGCGAGCTCTACAGCGAGTACAAGGCGGGGCGGCGGTCGCGCCCCGACCTGCTGCGCGAGCAGTGGCCGGCGTTCGACCCGCTGGTCGAAGCTTTCGGCTACCGCAACGCGCGGCTCGAGGGCTTCGAGGCCGACGACGTGATCGCGACGCTCGCCGAGCGCGCGCGCGCGGCGGGGATCGCGGTGACGATCGTGACCGGCGACCGCGACGCGTTCCAGCTCGTCGACGAGGCCGGGCTCGTCAGCGTGATGGCGACGGCGCGCGGGATCACCGAGACGAAGCTGTATGACCGCGCGGCGGTGATCGAGCGCTACGGCATCGCGCCCGAGCTGATCCCCGACTTCTACGGGCTGAAGGGCGACACCTCGGACAACATCCCGGGCGTCCCGGGGATCGGCGAGAAGACGGCGGCCGAGCTACTGCAGAAGTTCGGCTCGCTCGAGAGCGTCCTGGAGCGGGTCGATGAGGTGAGCGGCGAGAAGCGGCGCGCGAACCTGGTCGCGCATCGCGACGACGCGATCGTCTCGAAGCAGCTCGCGACGATGCGCCGCGACCTGCCGCTCGAGGTGGATCTGGCCGCGATCCAGGCCGGCGAGCCAGACATGGGGGCGCTGCGCGAGGCGTTTCGCCGCTATGAGCTGCGCGACCCGCTGCGCCGCCTCGAGGAGGCGATCGGTGGGGTTGGCGCCGGCGCGGTCGCCGCCGAGCCGGCGCCGCTCAAAACGCGCCAGGTGACGATTGCCCAGCTCGCCGCGGTTGGCGAAGGGGAGCTGGCGATCGCGGTGCGCGCGCCGGAAGTGCCGGAGGGCGCTCTGTTCGGCGAGGCCGCGAACTGGACGTTCGGCGTCGCCACGGGCGGCGAGGTGCTGAGCGGCGAAGTCGCCGAGCCGGCCGAGCTGGTCGGCCTGCTCGCGGCGCACCAGATCGTCGTTCACGACGCCAAGACGCTCGGCGCGGTGCCGCCGCTGTTGGCGCACGACACGATGCTCGCCGCCTACCTGCTCGATCCCGCGCGGCGCGGCTACCCGTTCGCCGAGCTTTGCGAGGACCGCGGCCTCGCCGCGGCGCCAGCCGGTGCGCCGGCGGACGCGCAGCTCGTGCGTGCGCTCGGCGAGCTGCAGCGGGCCGAGCTCGCCGAGCGTGGCCTCGAAGCGCTGCTCCGCGACGTCGAGCTGCCGCTCGTCGGCGTGCTGCGCGAGATGGAAGTCGCGGGGCTGGCGCTCGATGTCCCACGTCTCGGGGAGGTGGGAGCGCGCGTGAACGAGGAGATCACCGCGCTCGAGCAGTCGATTTTCGCCGCGGCGGGCGAGGAGTTCGTAATCGGCTCGCCGCAGCAGCTCGGTGCGATTCTGTTCGAGAAGCTCGGACTGTCGCGCAAGCGGCGCGGCAAGACCGGGTTTTCTACCGATGCCCGCGTGCTCGCGGCGATCCGCTCCGAGCACGAGATCGTGCCGATGATCGAGCGCTGGCGCGAGCTTTCGACGCTGCTCAAGACCTATCTCGAACCGCTGCCGAGCCAGGTCGACGCCGCGTCGCGCCTGCACACGAC
>PKYB01000055.1 GCA_003133565.1 Solirubrobacterales bacterium | reverse complement strand
GCGCTACAAGACGATGCGCGGCTACTTCGTGGAGCGCAAGGGGGGGTGGGATTGCCACGGCCTCGCCGTCGAGATCGAGGTCGAGCGCCAGCTGGGGATGACGGCGAAGTCGCAGATCGAGGAGTTCGGGATCGCCGAGTTCAATAACCGCTGCCGCGAGTCGGTGTTCGAATTTCTCGAGGAGTGGAATCGGCTGACCGAGCGGATCGGCTTCTGGCTCGACCTCGAGGGTGCTTACCGCACGCTCGATCCGAGCTACATCGAATCGGTCTGGTGGGCACTCGAGCAGATTCACGCCAAGGGCCTGCTCTATGAGGGCCACAAGGTCGTCCCCTACTGCCCCCGTTGCGGCACCGCGCTGTCCTCGCACGAGGTGGCCCAGGGCTATGAGGACGTCGTCGATCAGACCGTCTATGTGAAGCTCGCGCTGATCGACAGCGACGACAAGCTGGTTGTCTGGACGACGACGCCGTGGACGCTGCCCGGCAACGTCGCGGCCGCTGTGGCGCCGGATGTCGACTACGTCCGCGTGGCGCTTGACGGCGAGCGGCTGATCGTGGCCGCCGATCGCGTGGCGCAGCTGTTTGGTGAGGACGTCGAGGTGCTTGCGCGCTTCCCCGGATCGGAGCTCGTCGGGCGGCGCTACGCGGGCCCGATCTTTGCGTTGAGCGATCGCGAGCCGGGCGAGTTCCCGGTGGTGGCCGGCGACTTCGTCACGACCGAGGACGGGACCGGCATCGTGCACATGGCGCCGGCGTTTGGGCAGGACGACTTCGACGCGGCGCTCACCGCGGGGCTGCTCGGTCCGGGGCGCGGGGAGCTGCTCTACAACCCGGTCAAGCCGGACGGCACCTATGACGAGCGCGTGATCGGCTACGCGGGGCGGTTCGTCAAGGACCCTGAGCTCGCGGCTGAGCTGACCGCAGAGCTCCGTGAGCGCGGGCTGCTGTTGCGCGAGGAGCAATACGAGCACTCCTACCCGCACTGCTGGCGCTGCGGCACGCCGTTGATCTACTACGCGACGCCGTCGTGGTACATCGCGACCTCGAGGCTCCGCGACCGCATGCTCGCGGCCAACGAGACCGTCAACTGGCACCCGCCGCACATCAAGCACGGTCGCTTCGGCGACTGGCTCGCGGGCAACGTCGACTGGGCGCTCTCGCGCGAGCGCTATTGGGGCACGCCGCTGCCGATCTGGCGCTGTCGCGAGGGTCACCACGTCTGCATCGGATCTTTCGCCGAGCTCGAGGCGCGCAGTGGACAGACGCTGCTCGACCCGCACCGACCGTACGTCGACGAGCTGACGTTCGCCTGCGCGGAGTGCGGCGAGGAGATGCGACGCGTGCCCGAGGTGATCGATGTCTGGTTTGACTCCGGCTCGATGCCCTTTGCCCAGCACCATGCTCCGTTTGAGAACGTCGAGCGCTTCGAGCGCTCCTTCCCGGCCGACTTCATCTGCGAGGCGCTCGATCAGACTCGCGGCTGGTTCTACTCGCTGCTCGCGATCTCGACGCTGCTGCGCGACGAGGCGCCGTACCGCAACGTCGTCTGCCTTGGTCTGCTGCTCGACGGCGAGGGTCAGAAGATGTCGAAGTCCAAGGGCAACGTCGTCGCGCCGTGGGACATCATCGACCGCTTCGGGGCGGACGCGTGCCGCTGGTTCTTCTTCACCTCCAAGCAACCGTGGGATGGGTACCGCTTCTCGGCCGATGCGGTTGGCGAGGTCGTGCGATTGTTTCTGCGCCAGCTCTGGAACGTCTACGGCTTCTTCGTCCTCTACGCGAATGCCGCGCCGGGGGGCGCCGCTGGTTCGGTCGAAGGGGCGGACGGCGAGACGGATCTCGACCGCTGGGTGCTGTCGCGGCTGGCTGGCACGACCGCGACCGTCCGCGAGCGCCTCGACGCCTACGACGCGACCAGCGCCGGGCGCGCGATCACCGAGTTTGTCGAGGATCTCTCGAACTGGTACGTCCGCCGCTCGCGCCCCCGCTTCTGGGACGGCGATCCCGCGGCGTTCGCAACGCTGCGGCGCTGCCTGGTGACGCTCGCGCAACTGCTCGCCCCGTTCACCCCGTTCGTCAGCGACGAGATATACGACAACCTCGACGGCGGCGAAGCGAGCGTGCACCTGTGCGATTTCCCCGACGGCGAGGAGCGCGACCTCGAGCTCGAATCGGCGATGGCGACGGCGCGGGCGACTGTCCGACTCGGGCTCGCGGCTCGCGCTGCCGGCCAGGTCAAGATCCGCCAGCCGCTGCGCGAGGCGGTGATCGTCGCCAGTGACCGCGAACGCGCCGCGATCGAGCGGCTGGCCGAACTCGTCCGCGACGAGCTGAACGTCAAGCAGCTGCGCTTCGTCAGCGCCGCCGACGAGCTCGGCACCTATACCGTCAAGCTGAACTTCCGCACGCTAGGGCCGCGGTTTGGCAAGCAGATGCCCCTGGTCGTCGCGGCCGCGGCGGCCCTCGACCCCGCCCATGTAGCCGCTGCGCTGCGCGCCGGCGAGCAGCTCGCCGTGTCTGTCGCCGGACGCGAGCACACTCTGACGAGCGAGGACGTCGTGCTCTCGCTCGCGCCGCTTGAGGGGTACGGCCTCGAGCGCGAAGGCTCACACGCTGTGGCGCTTGGACTCGCGGTCGACGACGAGCTGCTGCGTGAGGGCTATGCCCGCGAGATCGTCCACGCGGTGCAGGCGGCAAGGCGGGACGCCGGGTTTCAGATCAGCGACCGCATCGCGCTCGATCTCAGCGGCGAGGAGCGCCTGCTGGCCGCCGCGCGCGAGCACGAGAGCTACATCGCCGGCGAGACCCTTGCCACCTCGCTCAGCTACGGGGCGCGGCCGGACGGCCGCTCGGCGCAAACGCTCGTCGACGAGCTGTCGCTCGAGATTCGCGTCGAGCGCGCGAGCTCAGAGGGCTAATGCGCGAGCGGCGGCGTGCCGTGACGCGACGCGCGCTGCGAGCCCCGGCGGCTAGACGGCGAGCGCGAGCTCGGCTTCGAGCTTCTTCTTGGGGTATGCGCCGATGACCTTCTTGACCGGCTGACCGCCGCTGAAGAGAATCATCGTCGGGATCGAGAGAACGTCGAAGGCGGCGGCGGTCTGCTTGTTCTCGTCGATGTTGAGCTTGACGATCCGCAGGTCCGTGTGCTCTTCGGCGATCTGCTCGAGCACCGGTGCGACGACGCGGCAGGGACCGCACCAAGGGGCCCAGAAGTCGACGAGGACCGGGGTCTCGGACTCGATTACCTCGGCCTGAAAGGTGTTGTCTGTGACGTCTGCAAGCTTGCCGGCCATCTCGGCTCCTTCGATTGGGTTACCTAAGCTCTGCCCAATACTATACAAAATGTAGCGGTCCGTTGGCAGGGCCTTGGACGGGGTTTCCAACTACTCGGCGGCCGCTGGCTCTGACAACGTCAATGGATCAGCGCGTGGAGAATGTGGGGCGACACGTAGACCTCGATTGTGGCCGCGAGGAAGAGCATCGGCAGCGCGATCGCCACGGTCACGACCGTCGCCGCGAGCAGCTGATCCCAGTCGCCGCGGCGACTGGCGAGGATCCACGCCGCGAGGGGAAGGAACAGCGCGGTCAACTCGAGCGGAGCGTGCGCCATCAAGACGATCAGCAACAGGCCCGGCGAGGTGTGCAGCCGCGCCGCCACCGCCGCCGCCTCGCTGCCGAGCACGAGCGCCTGCGCCGAGAGCGAGAACGCCGTGGCGGCGATCACGAAGGCGATCGCGATCTGGCCCCCACGCTCGTGGAGCACACGCGTGATGCCGCGGTGGCTCTCGGCTTGAAGCGGCATCGATGAGCCGGCGATGAACCCGGCCACACAGGCCATTGCGTGCAGTGCAAGCACGAGGAGGTTGCGCTCGAAGATCGTGAAGACATTCGCGAGGTTTCCGACCGCGTAGGGCGGTCCGACCGTCTGCACGCTGAGCCCGTTGGCGTCCGAGATCCCGGCGATTGCCCATACGGCGAGCAGCAGCAACGTGGCGGCGGCGGCGCTCCCGGCGAACCAGCGTCCCAGCGCGGGCCACGGATCATGCTGCCAGTCGCTCAGCGTCTGGCGCGTCGCGCGCACGCCGTGGACGAACGCGTAGCGGCTCGTTTCTCGACGCGACCGTTGCGAGTCGCCACTCACCACCGCGGACTTGGGCATCGATCGAGTATCGGCCGGGCGCGGTGGCGCCGTGAGCGCAGTGCTACTGCGTGCTGCGCTTCGAGCGGAGCTGGGGCAACAGCCAGGCGGCCTCGATCGCGATCCGCGTCGACATCTTGCTGTGGCCGTGCATGCGGTCGCGGAACGTGATCGGCACCTCCACGACCTTGAAGCCATGGCGTATCGCCCGCAGCGTCAGCTCGACCTGAAAGGCGTAGCCATGCGCCCGCACGGTGTCCAGCTCGATCGAGTCAAGCACCGAGCGGCGGAAGCATTTGAAGCCGCCGGTGAGATCCCGGGTGGGTATGCCGAGCACCGAGCGCGCGTAGAGGTTGCCGGCGCGGCTGATGATCCGCCGCGACAGCGCCCAGTCCGAAACTCCGCCGCCGCGGGTATAGCGCGAACCGAGCGCGAGATCCGCGCCCGCATCGACCGCCGCAACCAAACGCGGAATGTC
Source organism: Solirubrobacterales bacterium (assembly GCA_003133565.1). Taxonomy (GTDB): domain Bacteria; phylum Actinomycetota; class Thermoleophilia; order Solirubrobacterales; family Solirubrobacteraceae; genus Palsa-513. Next base: position 12,571 of record PKYB01000055.1, on the reverse strand, counting down.
GGCGGGGTCGTGGGAGAAGTCGGCGTCCATATGCAGCACGAGGTCTGCTCCACCCTCGAGGGCCCGCTTGAAGCCGGCGATGTAGGCCACGCCGAGACCCTGGCGCTGAGCCCGATGGAGAACCTCGATCGCCGGATTTTCGGCCGCGAGACGGTCGGCGACCTCGCCGGTGCCGTCGGGCGAGGAGTCATCGACGATCAGCACGCGAAACGCATCTGGGGCAATGACCGCCAGCTGTCCCACGACGGCAGCGGAAATCGCCTCGATGTTCTCGACCTCGTTGTAGGTCGGAAGGATCAGCCATAGGGTTCTCGACATGGCGGCATACCCTAGATGAATGAGCGACCCCGCCAACAGCACGATCGCCGACGCACTCGAGGAGCTGGGCGACCTTTACGAGCTCGACGGCGCGGTGATCCATCGCGTGCTGGCCTACCGCAACGCCGCCAGGGCGGTCCGTGACGCGCAGGGATCGGTCGCCCAGCTAGCGCGCGAAGGTGCCGTGACCAGCATCCCGGGGATCGGCGCCACCCTCGAGCGCAAGATCCTCGACCTGATCGAGACGGGCGAGATTCCCGCTACGGTAAAGCTGCGCGAGCGCTATCCGCCCGGGCTGCTGGCGATCACTGCGCTCCCCGGCCTCGGACCAAAGCGAGCGCGGCGACTGTTCGACGAGCTTGGCATTGACTCGCCGGACGCCCTGCGCGCAGCGGCGAGCGCGCAGCGGATTCGTACGTTGAAGGGGTTCGGCGCCAAGGGCGAAGAGGCGATCCTCGCCGCGCTGGATGCCGGCGCTGCCGAGCGGCCGCGCTCGCGCCCGCCGCTCGACCGCGCGCTCGAGATCGGCGAGCTGATCATCGATGCGCTGCGCGCGCGCGACCCGGAAGCGCAGATCATGCTCGCGGGGTCGGCACGACGACGCGCCGACAGCGTCAAGGATCTCGACATCGTCGTCGACCGCCCGTCGCTGCTGGACGCGCTCGGCACGCTCGACTTGCTCGAGGAGGGCGCGCGAACAAGCCCAAGCGCCGCACGCGGGCGCACGCACAGCGGCATCACGGTCGAGCTACGCGCCGTTTCAAGCGAGCAGTTCGGCAACCTCTTGCAACACCTCACCGGCTCGAACGCCCACAACGCCGCACTTCGCGAGCGAGCCGTGCGTGCTGGGCTCCACATCTCCGAGTACGGCATCCTCGAAGACGCCACAGAGACGATCCACCACTGCGCGACCGAAGAAGAGGTCTACGCCCGAGCCGGGCTGGGCTACATCGAGCCTGAGCTGCGGGAGAACCGCGGCGAGCTCGAAGCTGCGGCCGCCGGGACGCTGCCCGTGCTGGTCGACCTATCCGACATCCGCGGCGACCTGCACGCGCACACCACTGCCTCCGATGGACACGCGAGCATCGAGCAGATGGCGCGGGCCGCGCTGGCGCTCGGCTACGAGTACCTGGCGATCACCGACCACTCGGCAACGCACGGCTTCGGCGACGAGGTGTCGCCGGAGCAACTGCGCCGCCAGATCGAGCTCGTCCACGAAGCCGACGCAAAGCTCGAAGGCATCAAGCTGCTCGCCGGTAGCGAGGTCAACGTCCTCCCCGACGGCTCGCCGGACTATGACGACGACCTGCTCGCCGAGCTCGACTGGGTGATCGCAAGCGTCCACACCTCGTTTGCGCTCGACCGCGACGCGATGACCGAGCGCATGTGCCGCGCCGCCAGTCACCCGCTGGTCGACGCTATCGGCCACCCGACCGGACGGCTCGTGGAGCGCCGCGCCCCCTACGAGCTGGACGTTGATGCGCTGATCGCTACGTGCGCCGCGAACGGCACGATGCTGGAGATCAACGCCAGCCCCCACCGTCGCGACCTCGATGAGATCCACTCGCGTAGCGCGGCGGCGGCCGGCGTCAGCCTCGTCATCAACTCAGACGCGCACTCCACCGGCGGCCTGCAGGTGCTCCGCTTCGGAATCTGGACCGCGCGACGGGCCTGGCTGACGGCGGCCGACGTCGCCAACACGCTGCCGTGGCCGGAATTCGCGGCGAAACTCGGGCGATCCGGTCGCTGAGCGCGCGGCGCCTGAGCGCGCTGCAGCCCTAATCGCGCCAGCACCACCTCGCCGCCAGACGCGCCCTTGGCTTCACTCCGTTGGCCGGAAAACCTTGAAGCCCGGGGTGCGCGTCAACGTGATTGGCCGCCAAGGCGAGGTCCGATCGACGTAGAAGCGGACCCCGTCGCGACCCTCCACCGCCAGCACCGCCGCGTACTGGTTTCGCCAACCAAGCGCCGAGAGGAGCGCAAAGCCGGCTGCGATCCCAGGGATCTCGGGCGTCAGCACGGCGAGTATCCCGGCGAGTAGCGTGATCACCAGCAGTAGCCACAGGCGGCTCAGCATGATCAATCCCGGGCGCTGCTCGGGGATTGTGCTGACGGTGCGAGCGCCCCCCAGCAGGCGGGCTATCGCCGGCGAGCCCGCGGCGCGGGCGCCAAGCCAAACCCCGACGAGCGCCGCGATCGCCCACCAGATGAACGCGATCGTCGCCGCGCCCGGGTCGTGCTCGGCGGCGGCACTCAAGACCGTCACGGCGGCAAGCGTCGTAGCCGCACCGGCGCAGAGCAGCACGGTCGTCTTGATGAAGTCGGCAAATGACATCGCCTAATCCCTCACCGCAGCAGATCGTCGAGAACCTCGCGCACTCCCGCCGGCCCATCGACGACCGCGTCAGCGGCGCTGAGCAGCTCGGGTGGCGCCTCCTCCGAGCTCACGGCCAGGCACACGGCGGCCTCGCCGACGACCTCGCGCAGCCCGCGAAAGGCGTCGATGTCGGTGACATCATCACCCACGTAGAGGCCCGCGACCGGGTGGCGCCGGCGGATCAGCTGGACGATGCCCCGGCCTTTGTCGATCCGCACGGGCGGTCGCACCTCGAGCACCTTGCGCCCGCGCTGCGTAGCGAGCCCCGCAGCTTGAGCATCCTGCTCGATCATCTCGATCAGCGTGAGGGCCGCCGCCTCGTCGGGAGCGCCACGCCAATGGAAGGCGACGATCGCCCCCTTGTCCTCGAGCCGGACTCGCAGCTGTGCGGCCGCCGGAGTGTCGGCAGCGCGGGCGAATGCGCTCACGCGCTCTGTGTAGGCCGCCACGCGCCGATCGACGACGACGTCCGCGGCGCTCGGCGCGAGCACCTCGCCGCCGTGGTTGCCAACGTAGGCGATCGATCCGATCCCGACGATCTGGCGCGCGACCACGGCGGGGCGCCCGCTGACACAGCCAACGATGCCGTAGCGCTTTGCGATCGCGATCAGCTGCTTTCGCGTCTCCTCCGGGATGTGCGCGTCGGACGCGTGGCGCACGATCGGGGCGAGCGTGCCGTCGATGTCAAAGAGCACGGCGGAGCGGGCCGGATCGGCCCGCAGAGGCTCGAGGATCTCGCTGATCGCGAGCTGGAGTGGCACGTCACCAGTATGGCGCGAGTCGCGGCATGTTCGAACCGGGACTCGTCGCTGCGGCGCTTCGCTATGCTGACCCGATGGGACTAGACAATCCAGTTCATATCCTGCTGCTGCTGATCGTGCTCTTGCTCGTGTTTGGCGCGAAGCGGCTGCCGGAGATGGGACGCTCGCTGGGCGAAGGGATGCGCGGCTTCAAGGACGCTCTGGGTGGCCACACCACTCACGACTCGCTTTCGGCGAGCACCGCGCAACCAGTCGCGGCGCCTGTTGCGCCACCGGTAGCAGCGCCCGTCCCCGAGCCTGTCGCGGTCGATCAGACCCGCGGCAGCGAGAACTGAACCGTCGCGCTCGCTGACAGCGGGGGCTAGCGCGCGCGACCGCTTGCGCGCGCGAGTTCGGCCTGCCCGCGAATCGGCGCCACCGCCGGCGGCTCGGCGTCTTCCTCGGCGGCCAACGCCACGGTGAGCGCGCGCGGGTTCTCCTCGACAGCCGCCAGCTTGACTTTCCGCTCCGACGCCGCGCCCGCCTCCTCGATCCGCCGCAGCTGCGGGATCACCCGCGCCTCAAAGGATCCAACGGCCTCGTTATAGGCGCCAACCGCCGAACCGAGCTGACGACCGACGCGTGCGAGGGGCTCCACAAACCGGGCGATCCGCCGGTGTAGCTCGCGGCCGGTCTCCGCAATCTCGCGGGCCGAGGCGGCGATCAACTCTTGCTTCCAGCCGTAGTGCACGGCACGCAGCAGGCCGATCAGTGTCGTCGGCGTGGCCAGCAGAACCTGTTGCTCGACGCCGTATTCGATCAGCGCCGGATCCTCGCTCAATGCGGCGTGGTAGATGCCGTCTGAAGGCACGAACATCACCACCAGCTCGGGGGTGGCGTCGAGCTGGGACTGGTAGCCCTTGGAGGCGAGCTTGGTGATGTGGTCGCGCGTCTGGCGTGCATGACGCGTCATGTGCAGCGCCCGCTGCGCATCGTCGGTCGCCTCGGTGGCAGCGAGGTAGGCGTCGAGCGGAACCTTGGAGTCGATCACGATCAGCTTGCCGCCCGGCAGGCGCACGAGCACGTCCGGTCGCAGCCGCCCGTCATCGGTCTCGATCGTCGTCTGCTCGGTGAAGTCGCAGTGGGCGACCATTCCCGCCATCTCGATCACGTTGCGCAGCTGGATCTCACCCCACGACCCTCGTGTGGTCGGCCGTTTGAGCGCCCCGACCAGGCTGCCGGTCTCGGCGCGCAGCGCCGATAGGCCCTCGCCGACCTGGCGGAACATCTCGCCGAGCTGACCCTGCGACTCGCGCCGCTCGCGTTCGATCTTCTCGAGCTCGCCCTCCACCTTGCCGAGCTTCTCCTTCATCGGCTCCACGAGGCTGCGCAGCTCGAGCGTGCGCTTGGCCATCTCGCCGGCGGCACGTTCGGCGTCCGCAGTGCGCTGGGCCGCAATCTCCCGGCCCAGCGTCTCACCGGTTTCGCGCAAGACATCGGCCGAGATCGCCTTCATCTCATCGCGCAACTGCGTGCGGCTGGCATCCAGCAGATCGCGCTGGACAGCGTGGCTGGCCTGCGCGGCATCGCGCAGCGCGCGCTCGGTGCGCAGGCGCCCGAGCAGCACAGCGCTTGCCAGCGCCGCGCCCAAGCAGGTCCCAATCACGAGCATCAAAATCGCCATCTAATTGCGCTTTCTCTTGACGGTGGACCGATTAGCTTCGCGTACACGGCGGACGGCAACGCACCGCAGCGCTATCAGTAGGACGATGGCGAGGTGAACGGGAGCACCGCACACCCAGCCGCGCGCATCTCAACGGCGGCGGGAATCCCAGCGTCAGCCAACCTCCGCAAAGGCGACGTAACCCCGGCGACAGGCAGGCGACGGCGTGGCCGCCCAGCGAAGCTCTCCCGCCCGGCGATCTTCGCTGCCGCGATCGCGCTGATCGACCGTGACGGCCCGAGTGCGCTGACGATGCGCGCGCTGGCTACCGTCCTCGGCGTCGAGGCAATGTCGCTCTACCGCCACGTCGCGGGCAAGGATGCGCTCCTCGACGGCGTCGCCGAACAGCTGATGAGTGAGATCGAGCCACGCGGAGCCTCAGCCGACTGGACGGTCGCCGTGCACGGCTTTGCGAGCAGCGTTCGCGGCCTCGCGCGCAACCACCCGCAGGCGTTCACGCTCGTCGCACTGCGTGCGCTCGACAGCGCCAGCGCGTTGCAGCCGGTCGAGGACCTGCTTGCAAGCCTCCGCGGCGCCGGTTTCACGCGCCAGCGCTCGGTCGCCGCCTACCGCGTCATCGCCGCCTATACGCTCGGCTACGTACTCAGCGAGATCGCCGGGTTCACGTTTTCTGAGGATGTGGCGTCACTGGCGCGACGGGCCGGGCGCTTCCCGACGATCCGGGCACTCAGCCGCCAGCTCGCACAGGCCCCCACCAACACGAGCTTCCGTGCCGGGCTGGAGACGATCATCAGTGGGCTGCGAGCCGAACTCGAGCACTGATGGAGCTCGACATCGACTTCAGCTCGGGGCCGGCGGCGCATCGCTATTTCCTGCTCGACGTGTTCACCGACAAGCCGCTGGCTGGAAACCAACTCGCGGTCTTCACCGACGGCGGGGCCTTCGACGCGCCGACGATGCAGCGGATCGCGCGTGAGCTCGCACTGCCCGAGACGGTGTTCCTCTCCGAGCCCGAGCGGGGCGGCGAGGCCCGCGCGCGGATCTTCACACCACAGGTCGAGTTGCCGTTCGCCGGGCACCCGACGCTCGGCAGCACCTGGCTGATCGCGACCTCGCGCGGCCTTGACCACGTGCGCCTTGAGACTGGCGCGGGCATCGTGCCGGTCGCATTCGAGCGCGCCGGCGCCACGCTTCGTTTCGGCTGGATGGAGCAGCCGCTACCGACGATCGCAAGCTATGACGGAGACCAGGCTGAGCTGCTCGGAGCCCTTGGCGCCGCGCGTTCGCTTTTGCCGATCGAGACCTACACCAACGGCCCGGCGCACGTCCTCGTGACGCTCGAAAGCGCAGCGGCGGTCGCCGCCCTGACGCCCGACTTCGCCCGCTTGGCGACCCTCGGCGACATCGCCGTCAACTGCTTTGCCGCCCGCCCTGGCGGCTTCAAGACGCGCATGTTCGCGCCCGCGCTCGGGGTCATCGAGGATTCCGCGACCGGCTCGGCCGCCGGGCCGATCGCGCTGCACCTTGCGCGTCACGGCCAGATTGCCTTTGGCGCCGAGATCGAGATCGAGCAGGGCGTCGAGATCGGACGGCCGGCCTTGCTGCACGCCCGCGTCGACGGATCCGCGCAGGCCATCGAGCGCGTTGCGGTCGGCGGCTCCGCGGTGATCGTCGCGCGCGCCGAGTTCAGGCTCTAGCGGGCTGGCGTGCTGCGCGCGGGCGCGGGTCAAGCCCGTGCTCGAGCGCGCCTTTCACGCCGGCGTCGAGCGCGTTCAGCCGGTAGAGCGCGAGCGCCTCGACGCTCTGGAAGCGCCCGCCCGGCGCCGCATCGGGACCGTGATGGCAGAGCACACAGTGCCCCAGCGCCAGCATCCGCTGCTCATCGAGGAGCGCGCCGCCGTGCTGCGCGAGCAGCGCGAGACCGATCTGGACGTGGCCGAGCAGACGTCCCTCGTCGCTCAGCTCGATCGACGCGCCGTAGCTGAACTCGCGCGTCTTGCCGAGGTCGTGAACGATCGCCGCGCACAACAGCAGGTCGCTGTCGAGCCGGCGGTGCTGGAGCGCCAGCTCCTGGGCGAGCGTCGTGACCGCGACCGTGTGCTCGAGCAGCCCGCCGAGGTAGGCGTGGTGTCCGGCGCGCGTGCACGGCGCGAGCCGCCACTGCGAGCGGAGCTCGCCATCCTCGAGCAGCGCGTCGAGCAGCCGCCGGTAGGGCGGATCGCAGACCTCGCGCGCGAGGTGCTCGAGGAAGCCGTCCAGCTCGTCGAGATCGCGGTAGGCCGTCGGCAGGAAGGCGCTCGCCTCGAACTCGCCGCCGGCGACCCGTTCGATCCGCTCGAGCTCGACCTGCAGCTCGTCGCGAAAGCGCGCAACGCGACCGGAGATCGCGACCAGCTCACCGCTCGTGAAGCGACCGCCGTGCAGGTCGGCATCGCGGAAGATGCGGGCTGGCAACGTGCCGCTGCGATCGCGTAGCTCGAGCGCCAGATAGGGACGGCCGGCGCGGGTCAGCAAGCGTTCCTTGCGCGTGCACGCGAACACGCCGTCCACCGCGTCGCCCGCCCGCAGCGTCGCCAGCACACCGGCGCGATCGGGCGTAAGGGTGGACGACGTCATCGCCGCATGATGTACGGTGGAGCGGATGCAGTCGCTGCTTTGGGAGCAACGTCCGGACGGCCTTCGAGCGCCGGCACTGGTCTGCGCCTTTACCGGCTGGAACGACGCCGGCGACGCGGCCTCCTCGGCACTGTCGTTTCTGGGCAGCGCGCTCGGCGCCACGCGTTTTGCGCAGATCGATCCCGAGGAGTTCTACGACTTCCAGGCGACGCGGCCGAAGGTGGCCCACGGCGAGGAGGGCCAGCGCGAGATCGTCTGGCCGTCGGTGGAGGTCTTTGCCGCCCGCGTGCCGCGCGCCCCGCGCGATCTCGTGCTGCTCGGCGGACCCGAGCCGTCGATGCGCTGGCGGAGCTTCACGCAGCTGATCATCGACCTCGCCGAGGCCCTCAGCGTCCAGCTCGTGGTGTCGCTCGGCGCGCTGCTCGCCGACGTGCCGCACACCCTCCCGGTGCACGTGAGCGGCAGCGGCTCGGACTCCAAGCTGTTCGAGCGGCTCGGCCTCCAGCCGACCGGCTACGAGGGACCGACCGGCATCGTCGGCGTGCTCAGCGCCGCCTGCGCGGCGACCGGCCTGCCCTCGGCAAGCCTCTGGGCGAGCGTCCCCCACTACGTCGCCGCGGCACCAAACCCAAAGGCCGCGCTGGCCCTGGTGCGCCGGCTCGAGGGACTCGTCGGCGTGGCCGTCGACGCGAGCGAGCTCGAGCAGGCAGCCGCCGACTACGAGCGCCAAGTCGGCCTGGCCGTGCAGAGCGACCCCGACGTCCAGGCATTTGTCGAGCGCCTCGAGCAGCTCGCCGAGGACGAGCGCACCACCGAGCCGGAGGAGATCCCCTCGGGGGATCTCCTGGCGAGCGAGTTCCAGCGCTTTCTGCGCCAGCGCGGCGGCGAAGGGCCGCCGATGTCGGGCCCGCGACGCCAGGGTTAGAAGTCGCGCGTCACAAGGCCGCCGGCAATCCGCGACACGGCGGGCCGCCCGAGGGGCGCTACTTCTCCGCCGCCGGGCAGGCGATGCGGAAGTCGCACATCGCGCAGACCGCGCGTGACGGGGTCGGCTCGAAGCGCTGCCCGAGGATCCCTTCGCCGACCTCGGCGACGGTCCCCGTGATCCACTCGTCGCGTGCCTCGTCGACGCCGAGGCTGACGCGCTCGTCGTCGAGCACGTAGTAGTAGGTGCGCTCGGTCGCCTCGAGCTGCCAGGTCTCCCGCGCCGCCACCGAGTAGAGCGCCAGCTGCACGTCCTCACGCAGCGCGGAAGCGTGCTTGGGCAAGCCGGTCTTGTAGTCGATCAGCTCATACCCGCCACCCGCCAGCTCGTCGATGCGGTCGACACGGCCACGAATCTGGTGCGGCCCGAGGGGAAACGAGAAGCTCCGCTCGAACCAGCGTGGCGTGCCGGCAGCGACCTCCGGCAACGGCGGGTCCCCGCGCAGCCGCTGCTCGTAGCGGATCAGGGCGACACGCGCCTTCTCGCGCAGCTGACGCTCCTCGTCGGAATCACCAAAGCCGCCACGACGCCAGGCGACGTCGAGCAGCCGGAGCATCTGCGCCCGCCCGCCCGCCGGTCCGCTCTCCGGCGGCAGAGGGCCGCCACCATCTCCATCATCGGCCACCGGCGCCAGCGCGCCCCGCCCGGCCGACGCTGGAATCAGCGACCCATCGTCGTGGAAGCGCTCGAGCACCTGATGAACAAGGATCCCGAAGCGCTGGTTGAGCGTCGGCTCGCGCGGGATCCGCAGCACGCGAGCAAACTTGTAGCGGAGCGGGCAGGCGCGGTAGGTCTCGATGTCGCTCGCCGACAGCATCAGACGTTCGCCGCGGCGTGGCAGAAACGGCGCCAGCGAGGGCTCCTCGTGCACGGCGGCGGTGGCGACGCGGCGGCCCGCGGCCTGCTCGGTCCCAGCGAGCAGCTCATCCAGCGGCGAGCTGAGGAGGATTTCACGCTGCAGCGGGGTCGCCGCGGCACCCAGCCGGGCGTTGATGTCTACGAGCGCCTCGGCGATCGGCTGCTCCTCGCGGCGCTCCAGCAGCGCCGCGAGCTTGACCAGCTCGAGCAGGCGGACCACCCCGTGGGCGACGTCGATATCGGTGTCAAAACGCAGCTCCCCGAGCCGCGATCCAACGCGCGCGACGCTTTCGAGCAACTCGTCACGGCGCTCGCGAAACAGCGACTGCAACGCCGCCGCGGGACCGAACAGCTCCTCCTCGCGCTCCTCCCATACCCCGCCGAGCGCTTCGCGGGCCTCCTCGGCAAGACGCCAGCCGGGCGACTCGCGACCCGCCTCGCCGCCGGCGCCCCCAACAGCGCTCAGCACAACGTCCTCACGGGCTCGCGTCATCGCCAGGTACAGCGCCCGGCGCATCGCCTGCTCCTCGTCGCCGGCACCGACGCCGGCCACCGGCCGAGCCCGCAGCTCCGCCAGCTCGCGGCGCGGAAGCATCCGCGCCGCGCCGAGCGAGAGCACGAAGACACGATCGAACTCGAGTCCGCCGACATCGTCGATGCCGGCGATCACCACTCCCCGTGCCGGCCGTGCGACCGCCGCCTCGGCTTCACCGATCCCCGATTCGGCTACGACCGTGATGTAGGCGGCGAAGTCCCGCGGCGTCGCGGTCGGCTCGACGCGCGAGTGCCGGGCGGCGAGCTCCGTGAGCTTGGCGAGGTTGACGAGACGCTCGACGACATCGGGCTGCGTGCTGAAGAGTTGCGCGCGCCGCAAACCGAGGCGCTCGACGAGGTGGTAGACGAACAGATCGGCCCGCTGATCGTCAAACATCGCTGACGCCCAGCGTTGGACCGCGAGGAAGCTGTTGATGCGCTCGCGCGCTTCGGGCACGAGCTGGGGCGATTCGAGCGCCGCCGCGAGCGCGGCGACCATGTCGAGCTTGCGCCGCCGCGCGATCTGCACGCAGCGCGCGACGTCGACGGCGTGCAGTCCGATCGGCGGTCGCGACAGCGCGCGCACGACCGCCGCGGCGTCACCGGGGTCGACCAGCAGGCGCAGCCAGGCGAGCACGTCGCGGATCTCCGCCCGCTCGAAGAAGGCGTCGGCGCCGATCATCTGGTGCGCCACACCACGCTCGGCGAGCGCGGCGGCAACCTCCCGGCCGTGGCTCGCAACTGAGCGGACGAGCACCGCGCAGCGTTCCGCCGCCACGACCTCGCCGGCGATCAGCCGCTCGATTTCGCCCGCGACGTGCTGCGCCTGAGCGCGCTGGCTTCCCGGGCGCCAGAAATGGACCTCGCCCCCACTGCGCCCGCGCAGGGCGCGTTCCTCGCCGCGCCCCGACGCAGCCGCCGTGCCGAGCACCGCCTGGGCGCCGTCGAGCACGCGCTGGCGGCAGCGAAAGCTGTGGGCGAGCGACACCTGCGCGGCCTGCGGGTACTGCTCGGCAAGCGCCTGCATGCTGGTGTCGCCGGCACGGATCGCCTGGTCCTCATCGCCGGCGACGGTGAGCCCCGTCCCCCCTGCTGCCAGCAGCGTCACGAGCTTGCGCTGCGCCAGCGAGCGGCTCTGCCAGTCGTCGACGAGCAGCTGCGGATGGCGCTTCGCAAACCACTCGCCGGCACCAACGTCGCGATCGAGCAGGCGCACGCCGGCGAGCAGCAGCTCCCCTTCGTCGAGCAGGCCACGCTCGAGGAGCATGCGGTCGTGGGCGTAAAACAGCGCCGAGAACTCCCGCTCGCGCGGGCCCTGCTCCTCCGCCCACTCGCCGTAGCGCCCGGCGTTTACAAGGTCCGCCTTGAGCCGATCGATCTGGCGTATAAATGCGGCGAAGAGCGCGAGCGGACGGCCGCGGAAGTCGTGGTGGCTGAGCTCGAGCTCGCCAGCCTGCGCCAGCAGCATCGCCAGGCGCTCAGCGGCAGTGGCGATCGGCGTCAGCTCCTCGACACCGGCGGCGGCCGATTGCTCGCTGATAAGCCGGGCACAGACTCCGTGCGTGCTGTGGACCGACAGTTCCTCGTGCGGGCGGTCAAGCAGCGCCTCGACCCGCTCGAGCACTCCCGGGACCGCAGCCTCGTCGCGCACGATCAGCAGCGGTTGATGAGGCTCGAGGCCCTGCTCGGTAAACCAACACAAGCGCCTGATCAGGACCTCGGTCTTGCCGGTGCCGGCACCAGCCGCCACGAGCACCGGGGACCGCCGATGCGTGACCGCCTCACGCTGCGCATCGGTCAGCCCATCGAGTGCGTTCGCCACGCACCTAGGATATGACCGCATGGAGGCCCCCGCAGCGGCGCCGGACTGGCTTGCGGCGTGCCGGCGGATCGTCGTCGAGCTGCGCGCGATGCTCGCCGCCCATCCAGGCACGAACGAGCGCGCGGTCGAGCTCGGTCGCGGTGAGGGCGGCGACCGGACGCTGGTCATCGACGCCGCTGCCGAGGAGCTGATCTTTGCCGAGCTCGACGCGCTGCACGCCGCCGGCCAGCGCTTCACGGCGATCTCCGAGGAGCGCGGGACGATCGCCTTTGGCGAGGAGCCGATTGGCGAGCTTCGCGTCGTCGTCGACCCGATCGACGGCTCGCTGAACGCCAAGCGCGGCCTCTCGCCGCACACCGTGTCGATCGCCGTTGCCGACGGTCCGCGCATGGCCGATGTCAGCTTCGGTTTTGTCTACGACTTTGGTTTGGCTGAGGAGTGGACCGCGGAGCGCGGGCGCGGAGCACTCCTCAACGGGCTCCCGTTGAGCGTTGGCGACAGCGAGCGCCGCACCACCAGCGGCCTGCTCGAGCTCGTCGCGGTCGAGTTGGCACGGCCACGCTGGATCGCAGCGAGCGCCCCGGCGCTGGGCGAAGTCGCCTACCGCCTGCGGACGTTTGGCTCGATCGCCTTCTCG
>PKYB01000009.1:97774-99613 GCA_003133565.1 Solirubrobacterales bacterium | reverse complement strand
CACTTCGTGACCGACGGGATCGGGTCGGCGCTCGCGCAGGCCAATGACGTCGCCCAGGGTCACGACATCTGGCTTGCCGGCGGCGCGTCATTGGTCAACCAGTACCTGGCTGCGGGCCTCGTCGACGAGGTGGACATCTCGATTGCGCCCGTGATCATGGCCGGCGGCGAACGCCTATTCGCGGGCCTCAAACCCGGGGCTCTCAAGCTGACGCAGATCCGGGCCGTGGACGCGCCCGGCGTCACACACATCAAATACCAGGTCGGCTGAGCGGCCGTCCGCAGACGCAGGCCCCGTGGCGCGAGCGGGCCGAGATGATCCGCCGAAGACCCTCCGGAGCTACCTCGAATAGCTCCGGAGGCCGTCCGTGGCCTCCGGGACCTATTTCGGGCCGCTCAGGAGATCTGTACTTGTTGCTCTTCGCTGGGCGCGCCGAGGAGGGCGTTCTCGATCGCCTCTACGCCCGCGTCGACGCGGGCGACCGCGGCCTGCGCTGCGTGCCAACGCGGGAACGCCTCACGTGTGTGCTTGTACCAGGCGACAAACGGATCCGGACGATCGTGTGATCCCCATCGTGCGGCATGGATCATCAGAAACGCAAGGGCGCCGACGATCGCGACGTCGAGAGTGAGAACAGCTACAACAGCCCACGTCATGTTCAGCCCTCATTGCTAGTTATGTCGCGAAAAAACTAGGGATAACCACTCAACGCGTCAAGGGCTTTTCTCGCAACGCGCCAAGGACTTTTCTGCCGCGCGAAAAGGAGGGCCGCTGCTTCCCGTGGCACATCGACCTCTGTCTCAATGCCCCAGACGGAGCAGCATGAGCGGGCTTGACGCCCACCCTGGGCGTGTCACGTCCTAACGCGGCGGCCGCCGCCGCTATCAGGAGTCGGGAGAACTACCGTAATCGGGCGAGGAGGTCGAGGAACTGCCGCGGCGTTAGCACCGGTATCTCGCCGGCGAGCGCGAGAAGGTGTTTGTCGCCGGCGCGCTCACGCCGTAGCGATCAACGCGTGGGTGCTCGGTCGCTTTGTGATCTCCTGCGCTTAGAGGGTGCGGATACCCGGAAGAACCGCGAGAAAGGTCGACGCCGCTGCGTGGCGCAACGACGGAATATCCGGGTGCTCTCGAACGCTCCGTGGCCGCGGGGACCGGGTCCAATGCTGCTCGTCCGACGCGAGCATGTGCGAGGGGCCTGTACGTACGAACCGCTCCGTTGCGCGCACACACCGTGCAACAAGGCACTGTCAGGAATGTTAAGGGTTCACTGGATGTTGCCGATGAGTGTGAAGGTCGCCCGTCACGCGACGAATCAACGCCTCGGAGGATTCAATGCAGCACAAGCTGTTTCGACACGCACACGGCGAGCGAGGGTTCACGCTCATCGAGTTGCTCGTGGTCATTCTGATCATCGGCATTCTCGCGGCGATCGCAATTCCCTCGTTTCTGGATCAGAAGACCAAAGCGTATGACGCGTCGGCGAAGGAGCTCGCGCGGACCGCTGAGACGACCGCGGAGACAATCGCGACTGACAACGGCGGAAGCTACAACCAGTTGAGTCTGGCGACCCTTTCCACGTACGAATCGACGATCAACACATCGAGCACAACCAGCAACGCATGGGTCAGTGGTGCTGGCCCGCTCTACGGCGGTCAGGGCTATTACGTCACGGCGACTGCGTACAACACGGCTGATCAGTTCGAGATCATTCGTGCCGCCAACGGCAGTATCGCCCGATGGTGCAACGGTGGAGCTCCCCCTGTACTTAACGGCGTTGCTGCCACTGGCAGCGCCCTGACCACGCATACAGGCGGCTGCGTCAACGGCAGCTGGTAGC
>PKYB01000009.1:94275-97703 GCA_003133565.1 Solirubrobacterales bacterium | reverse complement strand
GGGAGCGGCGTGTGGCGCTCGTGCCCGATGTGGTGCGCAAGCTGGCGGCCCGCGGCGTTGATGTGCTGGTGGAGGCGAGCGCCGGTGCCGGGGCGATCATTCCCGACGCGCTCTACACGGCTGCCGGCGCTCGGATCACCGGTGACGCGGCGGAGGTCTGGGCGGCGCCCGTCGTCGTCAAGGTGGCGCCGCCGAGCGCAGAGGAGATCGCGCGGCTGGGCGCGGGTGGGGTGCTGATCGCCTTCCTCGCGCCGCTGTCGAGCCCGGCGACGACGAAGGCCCTTGCGGAGCGGCAGGTCACGGCGTTTGCGATGGAGGCGATCCCGCGGATCTCGCGCGCGCAGGCGATGGACGCGCTCTCCTCGCAGAGCAACGTCGCGGGCTATCGCGCCGCGCTGCTTGGCGCCGAGACGCTGGGGCGTTTCTATCCGATGTTGATGACCGCAGCGGGGACGATCCCGCCGGCGCGGGTGCTCGTGCTCGGCGTTGGCGTGGCCGGTCTGCAGGCGCTCGCGACGGCGCGGCGGCTCGGTGCGCAGACGACCGGCTATGACGTGCGCCCGGAGGTGGCTGAGCAGGTCCGCTCGCTCGGCTCCAACTGGCTTGACCTCGGTATCGAGGCGGCGGGGGAGGGGGGCTACGCGCGGGAGCTGACCGATGCCGAGAAGGCGGCCCAGCAGCAGGCTTTGACCGATGCGATCAAGGGTTTTGACGTTGTCATCACGACCGCGCTGGTGCCGGGGCGGCCGGCGCCGCGACTGGTTACCGCGGAGGCGGTGGAGGGGATGAAGCCGGGATCGGTGATCGTCGACCTCGCCGGCGAGACGGGCGGCAACTGCGAGCTGACGACGCCGGGCGAGACGACGGTCGTGCACGATGTGACGATCTGCTCGCCGCTCAACCTCCCGGCGGAGATGCCCGAGCACGCCTCGCAGCTCTATGCGCGGAACATCCAGGCGCTGCTCGAGCTGATGCTCGATGGCGAGGGCGAACTGAAGCTCGACTTCGACGATGAGATCATCGCCGGCGCCTGCATCACCCGCGAGGGCGAGATCTTGAACGCCGCCGCGCGGGCTCTCGTGGAGGGCGCGAAGTAGTGCTCCTCACCAACCTGACGATCCTCGTCCTCGCCGGCTTCGTCGGCTTCGCCGTCATCTCCAAGGTGCCGAACACGTTGCACACACCGCTGATGAGCGGCACCAATGCGATCCACGGGATCGTGCTGCTCGGCGGACTGCTCGTGATCGGCTTCTCCGGCAACTCGACCTTCAACAAGGTGATCCTCGTCATCGCGATCGCCTTCGGCACGATCAACATCGTCGGCGGTTTCCTCGTCACCGACCGCATGCTCGAGATGTTCAAGCGCAAGCCAGAGAAGGCGCCGAAGGATGGCGAGGAGTGACGCAGCAGCTCCAAAGCTCGGTCACGTCGACCTTCGCGACAGCGTTCATCCAGAACGCGGACTTCCTCCATGTCCTCTACATCGTCGCGTTCGCGCTGTTCATCTACGGGCTCTCCGGGCTGACCGGGCCGCGGACCGCGGTTCGTGGCAACCGGATCGCGGCGGTCGGGATGGCGATCGCGGTCGTGGCGACGCTGCTCCAGCGCGGCGAGGGCAATTGGGGGTTGATCGCGATTGGCGTCGCGATCGGCGTGGCGGTCGGGGCGCCGGCGGCGCGGCGGGTGAAGATGACCGCGATGCCGCAGATGGTCGCGCTCTTCAACGGCGTGGGCGGCGGCGCGGTGTTCCTGATCGCCTGGGCGGAGTTCCGCAACTCGCACGGCTACGTCGCGACGCCGACCTACGTCGCGCTGTTCAGCCTGTTTGCGGCGATCGTCGGCTCGATCTCCTTCTGGGGCTCGCTGATCGCCTTCGGCAAGTTGCAGGAGCTGCTGCCCGGCCGTCCGATCACGCTTGGGCGCCCGCAGCAGCTGATCAACGGCCTGCTGCTGGCCGGCGCGGTTTTGCTCGCCGCGCTGGTCGCCGACGGCTCGCACTCCCAGGCCGAGTTCATCGGCATGCTGGTCTGCGCGGCGGCGCTCGGCAAGCTCGTCGTGCTGCCGATCGGTGGCGCCGACATGCCGGTCGTGATCTCGCTGCTCAACGCGTTCACCGGCCTGTCGGCCGCGGCGACCGGCGTCGCGCTGAACAACCCGGCGCTGATCGTNNTCCCGGCGATCATCGCCGGCGGGTTCGGTGGAACCGGCGCGGTCGCGGGTGCGGAGGGCGCCGGGGAGGCGGCCGGCACCGTGCGCTCGGTCAGCGCCGCGGACGTCGCGATCCAGCTCGCCTACGCGCGCCTGGTCATCGTCGTGCCGGGCTACGGCATGGCGGTCGCGCAGGCTCAGCACACGGTGCGCGAGCTCGAGAAGGCGCTCGAGGCCCGCGGTGTGGAGGTGGAGTACGCGATCCACCCCGTTGCCGGGCGGATGCCCGGCCATATGAATGTCCTGCTCGCCGAGGCTGACGTGCCCTACGACTTGCTGAAGGAGATGGACGACATCAATCCCGAGTTCTCGCGCGCCGACGTCGCGCTCGTGATCGGCGCGAACGACGTGACCAACCCGGCTGCCAAGACCAATCCCGGCTCGCCGATCTACGGCATGCCGATCCTCGATGTCGAGGCCGCCCGCTCGGTGATCGTGATCAAGCGCTCGATGAACCCCGGATTCGCGGGGATCGAGAACGAGCTCTATTTCAGGCCCAACACGTCGATGCTTTTCGGCGACGCGAAGTCCGCCGTCGCCGCGATCACCGCCGAGCTGGCGGCGGTCTGAGTCCGCGCCGCCGGGCGCTCAGCGCGTCTCGTTGATGCGGATCAGGTTGCCCGCGGGGTCGCGGAAGGCGCAGTCGCGAATCCCGTAGGGCTGCTCGGTCGGCTCCTGGACGACGTCGGCGCCGGCGGCCGCCAGCGCCGCGAAGACACCGTCGAGGTCGGCGGTGGCAAGGATCACGCGGGCGTAGCTGCCCTTCGCCATCAGCTCGGCGATCGTGGCGCGCTCGGCGTCGCTGACGCCGGGGTCCGTGGCCGGCGGCTCGAGGACGATCGACGTTCCGGGCTGGTCGGCGGGGCCGACCGTGAGCCAGCGCATCCCGCCGTATCCGACGTCGCCACGGACCTCGAAGCCGAGGGTATCGCGGTAGAAGGCCAGGGACGCGTCCGCGTCGGTGTGCGGGAGGAAGCTCGCGTGAATCGTGATGTCCATGGCGGTCATGCTAGCCGCGGCTGGGCGCCCGGCGCTTCTTCATTCCTGATCGGTCTGGTCACCTGCTTGGCCACGCACGACGGCATCCCGGCGGTCGCGCTCGCGGCGTGGCGCCGGTAGCTGCTGGGCGGCATGCCGACGAGTTGCGTGAAGCGCGTGCTGAAGCTGCCCAGCGAGCGGCAGCCGACCGCGAGACAGACCTCGGTGACGCTGAGGTCGCC
>PKYB01000009.1:0-94203 GCA_003133565.1 Solirubrobacterales bacterium | reverse complement strand
CGGACGGTGCATGCACCGTCCGGGGGGTCGGCGCATGCGCCGACCCCACACCCCGAACTCCTGGCTCAGGCGACCGCGTCAAAGCGCGTGGCGACGGCGTCCCAGTCGACCACGTTCCACCACGCGTCGATGTAGTCGGGCCGGCGGTTCTGGTAGCGCAGGTAGTAGGCGTGCTCCCAGACGTCGACGCCGAGCAGCGGCGTCTTGCCCGAGGAGATCGGGTTGTCCTGGTTGGGCGTGCCGAGCACCGCGAGGCCCGAGCCGTCGTGCACGAGCCAGGCCCAGCCGGAGCCGAACTGGCCAATGCCGGTGCTCTTGATCTTGGCCTGGAAGTCGGTGAAGGAACCGAATGTGCTGTCGATCGCGCTGGCGAGCTCGCCGTTGGGCTCACCGCCACCGCTGCCGCTGAGGCTCTCCCAGAACAGCGAATGGTTGTAGTGACCGCCACCGTTGTTGCGCACCGCGTTGCGCTTATCCGGGGCGACGTCGTCGAGCCTCGTCAGCAGCTCCTCGATCGGTAGCTCGGCGAGGTCGCTGCCCTCGAGCGCCGCGTTCAGATTGGTCACATACGCCTGGTGGTGCTTGTCGTGGTGGATCTCCATCGTGCGCGCATCGATGTGCGGCTCGAGCGCATCAAAGGGGTAGGGCAGGTCGGGGAGCGTGTACGCCATCTGTTCTCCTTGAAGATCGCTTTCCACGCACAATAGCCCCTGAGCCTTGCGGTCTTCGTCGCGCCGCAACGTCGTAGGCTAGGGCACGATGACCCGTCTCTCGAGCTACCTCCTGCCGACCGAGAAGGAGGCGCCTGCCGACGCCGAGGCGCTGTCGCACAAGCTGCTGGTGCGCGCCGGGCTCGTGCGCCAGATGGGCGCCGGGCTGTGGACGTGGCTGCCTGCCGGCTGGCGCGTGCAGCGTCGCATCGAGGCGATTCTGCGTGAGGAGATGAACCGCATCGGCGCTCACGAGATGCTGATGCCGCTGATCCAGCCGGCCGAGCTGTGGAAGCGGACTGGGCGCTACGCGATCGAGGAGCTGTTCAAGCTCCAAGACCGCCGCGGCGCGGAACTGGTGCTGGCGCTGACACACGAGGAGGCAGTGACCTCGCACGTCGCGCAGGTCGTGCGCTCCTACCGCGATCTGCCGCTGATCCTCTACCACCTGCAGGTCAAGGGCCGCGACGAGGCGCGCCCACGCGCGGGCGTGCTGCGAACGCGCGAGTTCGTGATGAAGGATTCCTACAGCTTCGATCGCGACCAGGACGGGCTCGAGGCGAGCTACGCGCGACACATCGAGGCCTACGACCGGATCTTTGATCGAACGGGCCTGCGCTGGTATCGCGTCGCCGGCGACGTTGGGCAGATGGGCGGCAGCGGCGCCCACGAGTACATGGCGCCGTGCGCGGCCGGCGAGAACGAGGTCGCCCTCGCGTCCGGCTATGCGGCGAACGTCGAGGTGGCAAGTGCAACCGCGCAGCCGGTCGAACTCGACGAGCGGCGTGACGCGCCGCAGGAGGTCGCGACGCCGAACGCAAAGACCGTCGCTGAGGTTGCCGGGCTGCTCGGGCTCCCGACCGGCGCGCTGCTCAAGGCGTTTCCCGTCCTCACCGAGGAGCGCGGCATGATTCTCGTGCTGCTGCGCGGCGATCATCGCCTCAACGAGATCAAGCTCGGCGCGGCGCTCGGCGGCGCATGGCGCGCTGCGAGCGAGGCCGAGATCGCCGAGCAGATCGGTCCTGCCGGTTACATCGGGCCGGTCGGGCTTGATGGGCGCCTGCCGATCCTGCTCGACGACGGGGCCGCTCCCGGCGCCTACGTGACTGGGGCAAACCGCTCTGACACCCACCTTCGCGGCGTCGAGCCTGGCCGCGATTTCGTTTTCGAGCAGGGCGACGTCCGCAACGTCGAAGTCGGCGATCTCGTCGATGGACACCCGATCGAGATCGAGCCGGCGATCGAGGTCGGCAACATCTTTCAGCTAGGGACGCGCTACTCCACGGTGCTCGGTGCCAACTACCTCGACGAGCAGGGGAAGGAGCAGCCGATCTGGATGGGCTCCTACGGCATCGGCCCGGCGCGTATCGCCGCTGCAGCCGTCGAGCAGTACGCCGATCACGCGGGGATCTCATGGCCTGCCGCGATTGCGCCGTTCATGGTGCACCTCGTGGTCCTCGGCAAGCCGGGGAGCGTCGAGCGCGAACTCGCCGATTCGCTGTACGAGACGCTGATCGACGGCGGCATCGACGTCGTATATGACGATCGCGATCTCGGCGCCGGGCAGAAGTTCGCTGACGCCGAGCTCCTCGGCGCCCCGGTGCGCCTCACCCTTGGGCGACGCGCGGCCGAAAGCGGCGAGGTCGAGGTCCAGCTGCGTCGGGGGAGCGAGGCGCGCCCCAGCATTTCGCTGGCCAGCACCCTTGCCGACGTGGAGAAGCTGTGCAGCGAGCTCGCCTAGGCAAGCTTCGCCTGTTCGGACTCGATCGCTCCGGCCCGCCGCCACCGCAGACTGACGCCCGCGAGCCGTGGCGGCCGTGGACGATCCCGAACGCGATCGGCTATGTTCGCGCCGCGCTGATCCCCGCGTTTCTCGCGCTCGAGTACTCCTCGCGTCACGGTGTCAGCACATCCGCGGGCATCTGCTTCTTCATCGCAGGCGGCGGCGACTACCTCGACGGGATCACGGCGCGAATCACGGGGCAGTACAGCAGACTGGGCGCCGCTCTCGACCCGCTGATCGATCGTCTGCTCGTAGTTGCGGGAGCCGCCGCGTGCTGGTCCTACGAGCTGCTCCCGCGCTGGGCCGTCGCCGTGCTCCTGGCGCGCGAACTCTTGATGCTCGTGGCGGGACAGGCGTGGTTGCGGCGCGGGCACGCGCTGCGCATCAACTGGCCTGGCAGAATTGCCGTCGCGCCGACGATGTTCGGGATCTGGCTCGAGGTGCTCGGGGCCCACGCCGTCGGTGAAGGCTTCTTTTTCACCGGCCTCGTGCTCGCCTGGATCGCGGCGATTGCCTACGTCCACGATGGGCTCGCGCAAACATCAGGCTCAAGTTCAGCTTGATCCTTGGCGATGACCGCTCTATACTCGCTGTTGCGCCCCCGGCCCGGAAGGACAAGATGGACGAAACATTCCCCGATCTCGGCTCCCTCACAGACAAGGAGCTCAAGGAGCTGATCGCGCAGCTCAGCGGCGAGGAGACAGAGATCTCCTACCAGCGTCGCCTGCTGCACGGCAAGATCGACATTCTGCGCGCCGAGCTTGTCAATCGTCTGCGACGCAAGCACGACGGCGGTGAGGAGATCATCAGCGGCGCCGACGTGCAGCGCTTGACCGAGATCCTCGCGGGGCGAGCGAGCGCCGAACCGGCGCCCGAAAACCAGTGAGTTGGTAGTCGCGGTGGCCCTGCACTGCGCCGAGTGCGGCTTCGTCAACCCGGAGGGCGGGAACTACTGCCAGAAATGCGGCGCGCTGATCGGGGCCGAGGGTGGCGGCGATGCGACGACGGCGACCTACCGCGTCGGCGAGACCGGTGACTTCATTCCGGTCGACCTCGACGAGATGGCCGATGACGGCGCAGCACTCGTCATCCGCGCCGGGGGTGGTCGCGCCGGCGAGAGCTTCGCGGTGCGGGGCGAGCAGATGACGATCGGACGGCGACCGGACTCTGCGGTGTTTCTTGACGACATCACCGTCTCACGCGACCACGCGCTGCTCGTGAAGCGCGGCAGCGAGTGGTTCCTCGACGACTGCGGCTCACTCAACGGCACCTACGTCAACCGCCAGCGAATCGACTCGCAGCGGCTTGACGACGGCGACGAGCTGCAGATCGGCAAGTACAAGCTGACCTTCCGCATCACATGAGCGCGATGCCCGACACCACGGCCGCCGAGGCGCGACGCGCGACGACGCGGTCGATGACGATTGGCGCCGTCTGCAAGGCGCTCTCGCCGGAATTTCCCGACATCTCGATCTCGAAGATCCGCTACCTCGAGGACCAGCGACTCCTCGCTCCGCAGCGCAGCGCCGGGGGCTATCGCAAGTACAGCGCAGAGGACGTTTTGCGCCTGCGGACGATATTGCGCTTGCAGCGCGACGAGTTCCTGCCGCTGCGCGTGATCCGCCAGGAGCTTGCCAACGGCCGTGCCGGAGCCGCGGAGATGCCAGTCGCCACCGACGACGCCGGTCGGCGACGCTGGCGCCCGCAGGTCGGGGTCAGTGACGCGCCGGCCTACTTCAGCCTTGCCGACGTTCTGGAGGACACCCAGGCCGACGTAAGCCTGGTCCGCGAGCTCGAGGAGTACGGCGTCATCAAGGGCGAGGCGCGTGACGGCACGCGCTATTACGACGAGACCGAGCGGGAGATCGTCCGTGCGGTTCGCGAGCTGGCTCGCTACGGCGTCGGCGGGCGCAACCTGCGCGTGTTCCGCTCATCGGTCGATCGCGAGTCGAACCTCCTGCAGCAGATCCTCGCCCCGGCCCTGCGCTCGCGCAACCCCGAGCGTCGCAAGGAGGCGCTCGAGGCGCTGGAGAACCTTGCGACCGTGTCGACGCACCTCAAGCACCTGCTGCTGGTACGGGACCTGCGCCGAATCGCAAATTAGTGGAGCAGGAGGACCCGATCGATCGCGTGCTGAGCGAAAGCCAGGCGTTCGATGCCTTGATCGGCCTGGAGCTCACCGAGGTCTCCGCTGAGGTCGCCCGCGGCCGGATCGCGGTCCATGACGAGATCCGCCAGCCGTTCGGAGTTGTCCACGGCGGCGTCTATGCAGCGATTGCCGAGTCGCTAGCCTCGCGCGGGACCCTCGCCGCGGTGGTGCGCAACGGTGCGATGGCGCTCGGACTAGCCAACGACACGAGCTTCCTGCGTCCGATCAGCCAAGGCGTGATCGAGTTCGTCGCCCGCCCGCTGCACCGCGGCCGGACAACCTGGGTGTGGGACGTCCAGGCGAGCGACGCCGAGGGGCGGCTCTGCGCCGTGTCGCGCGTCACGATCGCGGTACGAAGCCCGGATTAGCCCCGGTAGCCGTTGGTGATCGGCATGCGCCGGTCGCGGCCGAACGCGAGCTCGGTGAGCTTGATGCCGGGAGGCGCCTGGCGGCGCTTGTACTCCGCTCGGTCGACGAGGCCGATCACGAGGTCGACAGCATCCTCCGGCAGTCCGACCGCTGTCAGCGCGTCACGACCGGCGTTTTGCTCGACGTAGCCGCGCAGGATCGTGTCGAGCACCTCGTACGGCGGCAGCGAGTCCTGGTCGCGCTGGCCGTGGCGCAGCTCGGCGCTCGGCGGGCGCTCGAGGATCGAGAGTGGGATCAGCACCTCAGAGCGGTTGCGCCAGCGAGCGAGCGCGTAGACAAGCGTCTTCTCCACGTCCTTGATTACCGCGAAGCCACCGGCGGAGTCGCCGTAGAGCGTCGAGTAGCCGACCGACATCTCCGACTTGTTTCCAGTCGTCAGGACCAGCCAGCCGAACTTGTTCGACAGGGCCATCAGCAGGTTGCCGCGGATCCGGGCCTGCAGATTCTCCTCCGTGATGTCCGGCTCGCGCCCGGCGAAGGCCGCCGCCAGGAGCGCGGCGTAGTCGGCCATCAGCGGGTCGATCTCCAGCTCGAGCACGTCGGCGCCGAGGCTGGCGGCGAGTGAGCGAGCGTCGTTCTGGGTCTCCGGCGATGAAAACGCCGAGGGCATCACGGCAGCCGTCACCTGATCAGCGCCAAGCGCATCGGTGGCGATCGCTGCGACGAGCGCCGAGTCGATCCCGCCGGAGAGGCCGAGCACGACGTGGCGGAAGCCGTTCTTGCGCACGTAGTCGCCCAGACCGCACTCGAGCGCCGCATAGATCTCGGCCTCGCGCGGTTCGAGGAGGGGAGCGATGCGAGGTGTGCCCCGAGCGGGTGGCGCGGATGGTGCCGGCAGCTCGACGCGCGCGAGAAGCTCCACGGCGGCACCCTCGCCCGCTTCCTCTTGCTGGAGAGCTGCGAGCTCGACGTCGCAGATCAACATCTCCTCCGAGAACTGAGCGGCCCGCGCGAGGAGCGTCCCGTCGCGGTCGAGTACGAAGGAGTGGCCGTCGAAGACGAGTTCGTCCTGTCCGCCGACGAGCGCGCAGAACGCATACGGAATAGCTGTCTCGGAAACGCGCGCGCCAACCACGTCTACCTCCCGCTGGAGCCCCTTCCCGGCGTGGTAGGGCGAGGCTGAGATGTTCACGATTAAGCCAGCGCCGGCGCGCGCGAGGTCCGAGCAGGGAGAGCCGGGGAGCCAGATGTCCTCGCAGACCGTCAGACCGATGCGCCGCCCGTCGAGCTCGATCACGCCTGCGCTGACGCCCGGGGCAAAGTATCGCCGCTCGTCGAAGACGCCGTAGTTGGGCAGGTGGATCTTGCGATAGATCCCGGCGATGCAGCCACCCGAAAGCACGGCGGCGGCGTTGTAGACACGGTCGGCGCGCTCGGGGAAGCCGACGATCGCGACTATCCCGTCGGTGTCTGAGGCAAGCCGCTCGAGGGCAGCGCGACAGTCCCGCAGGAAATGCTCCTTGTAGAGCAGATCCTCGGGCGGGTAGCCGCTTAGTGCCAGCTCGCCGAAGAGGACCAGCTCTGCTCCGGCCTCACGCGCAGCAGCGATGCCGCGCGCGACGAGCGCCTGATTGGCGGCGATCGCGCCGACCGTCGGATTGACCTGGCAGAGAGCGAGCCGGAGCCGTGGAGTATCTCCCATCGCTGGGAATTATCCCGGAGCACGCGGCGCCCTCCGGCGTGTCCCGGGTGGAGGGTCCGCAGGCTCCGCTACGATTCACCGCGGTTCATAAGACCGCCGAGTCGTCCTGCATCCAGCGAGGGCGAGCGGGGGACCCACTGCCGGCCTCTGCGCGTCAGCGCGAAGGCCGGATGGGGCGAATCGACCGCGCGTCCGCGGTCGTAGCGACGGTGGATCACAGCTCGGGAGTGAGCTGTGACCGCGGCCGCGAGCCCGACAGCTAACCCCGTAGGCGGCGATGTAAGGAGTGCAATTGATCGCTGAAAGGCTGATCGCGCCCGTCGCGGGCGCGATCGCAGTGACGTTGGTCGTCGCTTTCACCGGTACGGCGGCAGTCGCGAGCAGCAGCACCGCGCCACCGGCGCCAGTCATTGGCGCGAGCGGCGTTAGCGGGAACACGGGGGAGGCAGTCGTCTCGAGCATCACGGCACGCAACGTGTTGGCGGACCACCGCGTCACCGTCACGGGCGTGCTTGAGACCACGACCACGCTCGAGACCACGACCGGACTTGACACCCCGACCGGGCTCGAGACCCCGACCGGGCTCGAGACGGTGGTCCTCCAGGAGCGCGTCGCGCACCGCTGGCGCTTTGCAGCACGGGCGCGCAACGTCGCCGGCACCTTCGCGCTGTCGTTCCGCCCGCGCGGCCTCGGCGTGCACCCGATGCGCCTGCGCGTCGCTGGGTCGGACGGAGTCGCGTACGTGCCCACCGCGCGCCTGGACGTCTTTCACACGGTGCTCGCTTCGTGGTACGGACTCGGCGGGCTGACCGCCTGCGGCGAGGAGCTCACCCCCCACACGCTGGGCGTCGCCAACCGGACGCTGCCGTGCGGAACGCCGGTCACGCTGCACTACCGCCGCCGCACGCTGCGCGTGCGCGTGATCGACCGCGGGCCCTACGTCACCGGGCGCGACTACGACCTCACGTTCGCAACCAAGGAGGCGCTCGGCGCCGGCGACCTGACCGAGGTCTGGGCGAACCACTAGATCTGGGGCGTCTAGAGGTGGAGCGCCAGCTGGCTGCCTTCGCTGCCGGCTGGCGCTCCCTTCGACTCGTCGTCGAACGACGCGACCCGAACGCCGAGGAGACGGACGGGTCGCGGCGGTGCGTAGGCGCGGAGCAATTCGAGCGCTGTTGCCGCGATCGTCGCGCTCTCGTCGGTGAAATACGGCAGCGTGCGCGCGCGCGTCACGGTGGTCCAGTCGTCGAGACGAACCTTGACGGCGATCGTCCGGGCCCGTCGCTGGCGCGTCCGCAGGCCGTCGCCGAGCTCGAGCGCTAGCTCCACCAGCGTTTGCTCGAGCCTGGCCTGATCGCTCACATCGGCCGGGAAGGTCAGCTCGCTGGAGCGCGACTTCGCGACGCGCGACGTCTCGACCGGGCTGTCGTCGTGAAAATGGGCCCGGGTGTGCAGCGCGAGCGCCTGGCGCTCGCCGAAGCGCCGGGCGAGCAGCGTGGGGTTCGCACTCTGCAGGTCGCCGACGGTTTCCACACCGACGGCTGCCAGGCGCTCAGCGGTCTTCGGGCCGACGCCCTGTAGCAACCGGACGGCGTGGCCGGCGAAGTGCGCAGCTGCCTGCTCACGACCCATGGCGACGAACGCCGCGGGTTTGAAGGCCGAGCTGGCGGTCTTGGCCACCAGGCGTGAGGGTCCGACGCCGACCGAAATCTGGAGGGCGGTGCGCTCTCGCACCGCCACGACGAGCTCGCGCAATGCCGGTAGCGGCCGATCGAGCGAGCTGACGTCGAGATAGGCCTCGTCGATCCCGGCCTGCCCGACCGTTTCGAAGCTCGCCCGCACGATGTCCCACACCTCGCGGCTCTTCGCCCGGTAGGCGGCGAAATCCGGCGCGATGAAGATCGCATCGGGACACAGCGCCCGCGCCCGAGCCGCGGGCATCGCCGAGTCGATGCCGTAGCGCCGTGCCTCGTAGCTGGCGGTGGTGACGACTGAACGCGGTCCCGTGCCAGCCACGACGAGCGGGCGGCCTCGGGCCTCCGGGTGGCGCTGTAACTCGACTGAGGCGTAGAACGCGTCGATGTCGAGGTGGGCGATCACCCGGCGTAATGCGTTCATCGCACGATTGTGCTCGCCGGCGCAGACGCGTTAGGCGCTGCGCCTCAGAACAGCGCTGCCGCGAGTCGACGGCGCGTATCGCGCGCCAGCGGGTCGGCAGCCTCCAGGCGCGCGAGCTCGCCGACGATCACGCGGCGCACATCCTCGCGGTGTTCGGCGGTCTCGTCGAGCGCCGCCAGCAGCAGCTCGAACGCCCGCTGGCGATCGCCCAAGTCGATCGCGGTCAGGGCGTCATCGAGCTCACCCGCGCGTTGCAACTCGATTCGGGCGCGCAGTCCGTCCGCCTCGAAGCCCGCCGGCACCTCCTCGAGCAACGCGAGCGCCCCATCCAGCTCGCCACGCGCGAGGAGTAGCCGCGCAAGCGGAACGGCGGCGTCCGCGCTGCCCGGTGCGAGCTCGACGGCAGCTCTCAGCGAGGCCTGATCCCCTGCGGCGACGAGCCGATCGACCTCTGAGGGCACGATCGCATCGAAAAACGCCTCCACGCCGGGGCGCGGCTGCGCGCCGACGAACTCGGCCACGACGGCGCCGTCGCGAAACGCCTTGACAGCCGGAATCCCCTGGATGCCAAACGCGCTGGCGAGCCGCGGATTCGCGTCGGTATCAAGCTTGGCGAGCACGACATCGCCTTCCCGCGCTGCGGCGGCGTCCTCGAGCAGCGGACCGAGCTGGCGGCACGGGCCGCACCACGCCGCCCAGAAGTCGACAACGACCGGCGTCGTGCGCGAGCGCTCGAGCACCTCGCGCTCGAAATCTGCCTCGCTGACGTCGATGACGGTCATCCCCACAGCCTACGATCCGCCGGAGTGGAACGTGAGATCCAAGGCGCCGCGGGCATCATCCGACTCGACGATGCCGGCACTGGTGCCGCGATCGTCGGCCTGCACGGCCTCAGCGCCACCCGGCGCTACGTCCTGATGGGCTCCCGCGCGCTCGAGCGTTCCGGCTATCGCGTGATCCTCTACGACGCGCGCGGGCACGGAAGCTCCGACCCGCCGCCGAGCGGCGATTACTCCTACCGGGCGCTTGCCGGCGACCTGCTGGCGCTATTCGATGCGCTCGAGCTCGAGCGTGCCGTACTGGTCGGGGCGTCGATGGGAGCACATACGGCACTGCGCTTCGCGCTCGACAATCCCGCGCGCGTCGCCGCGCTTGCGCTCGTCACGCCCGGCTACGATCCCGATCGCTTCGAGGCTGCGCTGGGGCATTGGGATGCTCTCTCGACTGCGCTGCGCGAGCGGGGAGTGGACGGCTTCCTCGAAGCCTATGACTTCGAACGCGTTCCGAGCGCTTGGCGCGCGACGGTTGGCACCGTGATCAGGCAGCGGCTCTTGTTGCACGCGCATCCGCTGGCTGTCGCGGACGCACTCGCCGCCGTGCCACGTTCGCGCCCGTTCGACTCACTCGCGCAGCTCGCCGCGATCCAAGCCCCGACGCTGGTCGTCGCCAGTCGTGACGAGGCCGACCCCGAGCACCCGCTCGCGCTCGCCGAGCGCTACGCCGGCTCAGTCGCTGGCTCCTCGATGGTCGTTGAGGACGAGGGCGGCTCGCCGATCGCTTGGCAGGGCGGCCAGCTCTCGCGCGCCGTGGAACAGTTGGCCGGAGGCCTCGCGCATTAGCTCACCTGCTATTACCATCTAGTGGTGGCTGATCCAGCTTCAGGCGTCGGTGTCCTCGCTGCCCTGGCAGCCGGCACCGTGTCGTTCCTCTCGCCGTGCGTGCTGCCGCTCGTCCCCGGCTACATCTCAACGGTTGTCGGCGTCGCGCCCGCGGAGCTCGACCGGGCCGGCGTGCGTCGCGTCATCGGGCCCAGCCTGCTGTTCATCGCAAGCTTCTCGACAATTTTCATCTTGTTCGGTCTCAGCGCCACGGCGATCGGCTCGCTGCTGGTGCAAAACAAGGTCGTCCTCGAACGCGTGGCTGCCGGGATCATCGTGGCTCTCGGCACGCTCTACCTTGCGGCGTCCCTGGTGCCGCGCCTCGGACGCGAGTGGCACCCGGAGCGTCTCCTCGCGCGGGCCGGCAAGGGAGGCCCGGTGGTGGCGGGAGCCGCGTTCGCGATCGCCTGGACGCCCTGCGTCGGGCCGACGCTCGGGGCGATTCTGACGGCGGCGGGGATCAGCGGCTCGGAGGGTCGCGGCGCGCTGTTGCTGGCCTTCTACTCAGCCGGGCTAGCAATCCCGTTCCTGGCCACCTCACTGGCGTTCAATCGCATGACCACGGTCTTCGCGGCGGTCAAGCGCCACTACGGCCTCGTCGTCTTCACCGGCGGAGCGGTGCTGATCGCGATGGGCGTGCTGATCTGGACCAACCAGCTGGTGGTGCTGAACTCCGAGGCGCAGTCCGGCCTGTCGCACCTGGGGATCGGGTTCCTGAACATGTAGGTGATTTTGCTTGCCGCTTCGCGGCAACAAAATCACTCCGTCACGCGGTTACGCAGCGCAGGCGGTCACCATCTAGGCGATTGCTGTTCAAGCGATGCGCCCCAAAAACGGCTGCGAAGGACGCCCTCTCGGCGCCGGTTGCGAGGCTCGAGCGGCGCACGGATCCGCTGGCTAGCGAAATTTGCGCCGCGAAGCGGCGTCAAATGTCGCTTGCGGCGTCAAATGTCGCTCGTGGCGAACCGCTCGAATGTGACTTCGCTCGCCGGACGCGCCGGGGCGAAGAGTGGGCCCTGGGCTGCGCTACACCCGACTGCCCGCAGCTCCTCGAGCTGCGACATCGACTCGATGCCTTCGGCGAACACGCTGATCTCCAACTCGCGCGCGGCGGCGACGACCGCGACCACGGCTGCGCGGCTCGCGCGCGTGCCGGTCGCGGCGAGCTCGCCGATGAATGACGGGTTGAGCTTGATCGCGTCGAACGGCAGCTCGATGAGGTGGCGGAGCGGCGCATAGCCGGCGCCAAAGTCGTCGAGGGCCAGCCCGACGCCGAGTTCGTGCAGCTCGGCGAGACGAGTCGCGGCCTTCGCCGGGTCTGCGAGCACGGCCGCCTCCGCCAGCTCGATCGCGAGCGCGCGATGCGGAAGCTTCGCGGCCTCGAGTGTCGCTTTGAGGCCCGCGACGAAACCTTCGTCGGCGAGCTGGCGCGGCGAGACATTCAGGGCGAGGAACAGGTCCGTGCCGTCCGCACGCCAAGCCGCGACCTGCTCGGTCGCTGTGCGCGTTACCCACAGCCCGAGCGGGACTATCAGGCCCGACTGCTCGGCCAGCGGTAGAAGCTCCGTGAGCGGCACGACGCCGCGCTCGGCGTGATCCCAGTGCAGGTGGGCCTCAAACCCGACCACGGCGCCGTTGCCGATCGCGACGATCGGCTGGTAGCGCAGCTCGAGCTCCTCGCGCTCGAGCGCAGAGCGCAGGTCGCGCTCAAGCTCGAGCCGGCGATCCAACTCGGCGCGCAGCGCAGCGTCAAAGATCGCGAAGCGGTTGCGTCCCGACGTCTTGGCTTCATACATCGCGATGTCGGCCTGGTGGATCAGGCTGGCTGCCGTGTCGGTCGGGCTGTGCGCGGTACTGAGTCCGATGCTCGCCGATACCGAGATCAGGCCGGTGCCGAGGTCGATCGGGTCGTCAAGCGCTGCGAGTGCGCGGCCGGCTACCGTCACCGCCTCCAGCTCCTCGCCGAGCGATTCGACGAGAATCCCGAACTCGTCTCCGCCCAGGCGGGCGACGACGTCGTTGGCACGAACGGCCATGCGCAGCCGCTCTGCCACCTGCGCGATCAGGCGATCGCCGGCCTGGTGGCCGATGCTGTCGTTGATCTGCTTGAGCTGATCGATGTCGACGAACAGGATGCCCAGTGACCGCGCTGTCCGCTCGTTGCGTGCTAGCGCCTGTGTCACCTCGTCGAGGAAGACCTCTTTGTTCGGCAGCCGCGTGAGCGGGTCGCGGCCGACCCGGTCCTCGAGCTTGACCCAGTCGGTGATGTCCTTCGCCGATGCGTACCAGCGATCGCCGTGGACGGCTCCGCTCCATAGCAACCAACGCCAGGTCCCGTCGGCGTGGCGGTGACGGGCGAGCAGATCGAACAGTTGCTCCCGGGGAATGCCGTTCTCGCCAGGTTCGCCGTCGAGGCTCAGCGCTTGCGGCGGAGCCTCGGACCGAGCGAGGTCCAGCAGCGACCGGCCGACCAGGGTGCTCGGCTCTACACCCAGAACACGCGTGCACGCCGGGTTGACTGTGAGGAATCGACCTTCCGTGTCGAGGATTGCGAGCATCGCGCCGGCATGCTCGAACAGCGCCTCGAATGCGGCGCCGTCGGGCTCGGTTTCCGCCCGGGGCGGGGCGGCCGGATCCTCACTGATCAACCTGAGCGGCAAAGAGGGAATGGGGGTACGTCCGGTTCGGGCGCGCGAGGTGGCTCGAGGCATGTTCACGAACGTAATCGGCTATCCGGTGTCGCGGCTTGAAGCGCCTTAGGATGGATGAATGAATGACCGGGAGCCCCGTTTACGCGACTCGACTCTGTCGATTTGGATGGGCCCCCAGGAGGAGAACATCGCCGGCTACGTGCACGGCGGCTCCGTGATGAAGCTGTGCGACGAGGCGGCGGGTCTCGCCGCCGTCCGCTACTCCCATCAACGCGTCGTGACGGCCGCGGTCGATCGCATGACGTTTCTCGTGCCGATCCACGTCGGTGAGCTCGTGACGTTCTCAGCCAGCGTGAACGCGGTCTGGCGGACCTCGATGGAGGTTGGTGTCCGGGTCGAGGCCGAGAACCCGCTGACCGGCGATCGGCGCCACACGAATAGCGCGTACCTGACGCTCGTGGCCGTCGATGACGGCGGCCGCCCGGTGCAGGTTCCGCCACTTGAGGCGCTTGATGAGGAGGCGCACCGACGCGAGGCTGAGGCACAGATTCGCCGCGCGAACAGGCTCGCCGAACGCGAGCGCATTCGCCAAGCGCAAGACTGAGCCGTCCGCGGCCGCACGCCGCGGCCTCACTTGAGGCCGCGGTCAGATCATCGTCGGCTGAGGGGCGAGGGAACGCCGGCGAATCGCAGCCAAGGCGCTCAGCTGGCGGCGCTGAGGGCTCGACTCAGGCTCGCGACTGTCTGTGGTCCCACCTCGCGGGCGACGATGTCGCCTTGCGGGTTGAGGATCACCGTCGTTGGCAGATGGGCGACGCCGTACGCGTCGCCCGTGACGCCGTCCGGATCGCTCAACACCGGAAAGGTCCAGCGGTAGCGGCTGATGAAGCCGCGTGCGTTGCCGTAGTCGCTGTAGTCGATCGAGAGAACCTTGCCGCTGCCGGCGGGCGAGGCCGCGAAGCGCTCGACTGCCGGAGCCTCGGTATGGCATCCAGGACACCAGCTCGCGAAGAAGACGATCGCCTCCGCGTGCCCGCGCAGCGCCGCGGTCGTCAGAGGGCCGCCCTGGAGCGCTGCGTGGGGGAGTGGCGGTGCGGTCACGACCGTTCTGCCGTGCGCGAGGATCCCGTACGCGAGCAACGCAAGCGCGAGTGCTACCGCGGCGAGGCGCAACGCGAGGCGATGTGTCAGCAGCCTCACGCGGCGGCGAGCCGCGGCACGTCGTGCACGATCTCCGACGGCGCGAAGTCCTGCGGGTAGACGACGACAATCTTGCCCCGGGCGGTGATCCCGTACATCAGCGCGCTGTGCGTGATCAGAGCAGGGTCACCGGCGTCGCGCTCGGCGCCAACGCTCCACGCGGCCCATACGCTCCCCAGCTGGGCGGCGTTGCCGATCAGGTAGTCCATCTTTCCGGTCATACCGTGTTCGTGGACGAAGTCGGCCACGGTCGTCGGAGTGTCGCCGCGAGGATCGACCGAGACCGCGACTATCTGAACACGCCTGCGCTCAGCAGGGTTCATTTCGCTGAGCGCCGTGTGCAGATGCGAGGCGATCAGGGGACAGATGTCCGGGCAATGCGTGTAAAGGAAGGTGACGAGCACCGCCTTGCCACGGAAGCTCCGGATGTTCACCGTGTTGCCGAGATAGTTGCGCAGGACCAGCGGGGGTTCGGCCTTCGCGCTGATCGTCAGGCCGTCGTAGGCGCCGCGATGCGCCGGACTGACGACCTCCCCAAGCGCTGTCGGCTTTGCCGGTCCGTGAATCAGGACCGCAGCGAGAGCGCCGACCACCGCCAGCAGTACGAACAACAACAGCAGATCGCGCCGCCTGAACTCATAGCTGCCCGATCGCGGCGGCGTGGAACTACTCGCTGGGCCGGTCTGCTCAGTCTCAGTCGCCATGGGCGCCGCCGTAGAGCCTAGCGCTTCGCGCTCATCGAGCCTGCGGGTGCACGTGGCTCTCGTTTGCACCTGCCCACTCGGGCCACGTTCGGCCAATCTCGCCATGGCGCGGACGCCCGGCGGCTCCCGACGCCCGAAGAACGACGCGGTCGGGAACGAGTAAGACGCGGAAGCGAGCCGTCTGAGGACCCTCCTCCGGTTCCGCTCCCGAAAGGGCGGCTCCGGTCTCGTGGTGGCGCGGCCTCACACCTCGGTGGCCTCGCTCTTTGCGGCTCGTTCCGCGTCCTGGAGCCAACATACGTTGCCCCTCCGGCCGATGCAAGTGCCGGACCGGCTCGATCTCGCATTCTCCGTCGAAATCCACCCTGGCCTACCCATCGGATAGGGTCGTGAGCATGAGCTACAAGCCAGATCAGCAGGTCCTCGAGCGCTACGCCGACGTCCTCGTGAACTTTGCGCTCGGCGGCGGCGATGGCGTGCGTGCGGGTGACGTCGTGCTCGTGGTTGCAAGCGAGTCGGCCAAACCGCTCTACGTTGAGCTGATGCGCGCGGTGGTGCGCGCGGGTTGCCACCCGATCGGGCATTACTCGCCGGACGACGACGGCGACTACAACGTCACGCGCGATTTCTTCGAGCTCGCGAGCGATGGGCAGATCGACTTCTTCCCGGCGCGTTACCGTCGCGGCCTCGTCGACGAGATCGATCACATGGTGGCCGTGCTCAGCGACGCCGACATGCAGGCGCTCGAGGGCGTTCCGCCGGCGAAGATCATGCGCCGCGGCGCGACGATGAAGCCGTGGATGGAATGGCGCACCGCGAAGGAGAACGCGGGCAAGTTCACCTGGACGCTCGGGCTCTACGGGACGCCGGCGATGGCCGAGGAGGCCGGCCTCAGTGAAGTCGATTACTGGCAGCAGATCATCGATGCGTGTTTTCTCGACGAGGAGGACCCGGCCGCTCGCTGGCGCCAGGTGAGTGAGCAGATCAACGATTACGTGGAGCGCCTCAACGCGCTCGCGATCGAGCACCTGCACATCGTTGGCGAGGACGTCGACCTGCACCTCAAGATCGGCGCGGACCGCCGCTGGGTGGGGGGGAGCGGGCGCAACATTCCGAGCTTTGAGATCTTCACCAGCCCGGACTGGCGCGGCACGGAGGGCTGGATCTACTTCAACCAGCCGCTGTACCGCTACGGCAACCTCGTTACCGGCGTGCGCCTGGAGTTCGAGCAAGGCGTGGTCGTCAAAGCCACGGCCGAGCAGAACGAGGACGTGATCAAGGAGATGGTCGCGACAGCAAACGCCGACAAGGTGGGGGAGTTCTCGCTCACCGACGGGCGCTTGTCACGAATCACGAAGTTCATGGCCGAGACGCTGTTTGACGAGAACGTCGGCGGACCGTACGGCAACACCCACATCGCGCTCGGCGACTCCTACCACGACTGCTACGCCGGCGATCCCGACGGCGTGAGCGCCGCGGAGTGGGAGCGCCTCGGATTCAACGACTCGAGCGTGCACACCGACATCGTCTCGACGACGGATCGCACCGTCACGGCGACGCTCAGCGACGGCAGCACGCTCGTCATCTACGCCGACGGGCGCTTCCAACTCTAGGCCGGTTCAGGCTGGGAGGCGCACTGCGTTCACGACGCGCCGCGCTGCGTGGCCTGCCGGGCGCGCTCAGGCCGTCGGGGAGGTCGCCGGCAAGGCGGTGTGTGAGACCGGGTTGAGCGCCAGCGTTGACCAGACGATCCGCGAGATGCCCTCGATCGTGTCGATCCCGTAGGCCTCGTCGGGGTTGGCGTTGGTCATCACAGCGATCAGGTAGTGGCGGCCGGCGCCCTGGATCGCGCCGATGCTGTTGATCTGCCAGCCATTGCCCACTGGCAGCCAGCCGTTCTTCAGCGCCACCGTGGTGCCCCGTGACGGGCCAGCGGAGACGCCCCAGTAGTCGAAGGAGATGACGTGCTCCATCAGGTAGAGCTCATAGGCCCGCGACTGGTAGTGCAGGACGTCGTTGGTGAGCGCGATGTGGCGGAGCAGGCGAAGCTGGTCGCGCGGCGTCGTCTCGGTGAGGCCCCAGGCAAGGTTTGGCGTCGTCTGCGTCATGCCGATCCTGGCGTCGAACGCGGCAACAGCTCCCGGGCCACCTTCGTCGTCCCATAGCGTCGTCGCGTCGTCGTTGTCGCTCTCCTCGATCATCCCGGTGGCGACCGCGCGCTCGTCGGCGTCGAGCGTCGTGCCTTGCGCTTGGGCCTGCGCGAGCAACGTCGCGAGGATGTCGGCCTTGACGATGCTTGCCGTCTGCTCGCGATCACCGGGGTGAAAGAGGAACGTCGTGTTGGTCGAGACGTCGTACACGGCTGCAGTGATGTTGCCGGCGCGCTGCGCAAGAAAACGTCGCATCGCGTGCGTTGTGAAGGGGTCTTGCGGGGCGAGGGGGGTGGTGGCGCCGCTCGGGCCGGTGGTAGTGCTCGAGCCTGTCGGGCCGGTGGGGCCGGTGGGGCCGGTGGGGCCGGTGGGACCCGTAGTGCCGGTAGTGCCGGTGGTGCCGGTGGTCCCGCTCGGGCCGCTGGCAGCGGTCGCGCCGAAGGCAGCGGCGGCGTCCCGAGGGAGCGGCCGGGAGTGGTGCGACTTGAGACCGCCGGCGAGGGCGACGGCGGCCACCAGCACGGCCAGCGCCAGCGCGCCCCCCAGGACGAGCGCACCTGGACGCCTCACGAGTGCGTGGTGGCGCTAGCGCCGGTGGTTCCGGTTGAGCCGCGAGGCCTGAGGCTCGACCAGACGATCCGCGATATGCCCTCGATCGTGTCGATCCCGTAATTCTCGCCGACATTGCCGCTCGTAAGCACGGCGAGCAGGTAATCGCGTCCGTCACCGTCAATGGCGCCGATGCTGTTGACCTGCCAGTCGTCGCCGATGATCGGCACCCAGCCGTTCTTGAGCGCGACGCTGACGTCTGGCGGCGGACCCGAGGAGACACCCCAGCGCTCGAACGGGGCGACGTGGGTCATCAGGTAGAGCTCGGAGTCGCGCCAGTTGTAGTGCAAATGGTCGTTGGGGAGAGCGATCACGCGCAGCAGACGGATTTGGTCGCGCGCCGTCGTCAGCGTTTCGCCCCAGTAGCCGTTGGCGTTCGGCGTCGTCTGGGTCATGCCGACGCTGCGATCAAAGGCGGTAATGGCCCTGTCGCCGCCGGCATCAAACCAGAGGTCCGTGGCGTCCTCGTTGTCGCTTTCCTCGATCATGCCGGCGGCGAGGTATTGATCCTCACCGCTCAACGACTCGTGGTGCTCTTCCGCATCGTGCAATAGCGTCGCGAGGAGGTCGACCTTCATGATGCTCGCCGTCTGCTCGCGATCGCCGGGGTGGTAGAGGAATGTGTCACCGGTGTTCACGTTGTAGAGCGCGGCGGTGATGTTGCCGCGGCGCTGTCTGAGGACGGTGCGCATCGCCGCCGTCGCGAACGGGTCGACGGAAGCCGGAGCGCTGACGGCGGTAGCGAGGTGCTCGACGCCAATCGCCGCAATGACCGCAATCGCGCTGAGCGCGATCAGGGGCAGGCTCACACGGATTGATGGCCGGCGGCCGCGCGATCGTCGATCACGTTGCATTCGGCCGGAGAACGTTAGCGACGCGCGGTTCTGAGGGCGCCACCTATCAGCAGGGTTGCGCCGGCTGCCGTACCGCTCCTCAAGTCGGTTCCGCTGTGCGTCTGGGCTGCTTGCTGCGCTGGTATCGCTGGCGGCGCTCAGGAGAGGTCGAGCACGACCTGCGGCGTCGGGATCACGTGATCCTCAATGCCCTCGCTCGGGATGATCGCGGTGCCAATGGCGAAGAACTCGATCACGTGGCTGCCCCAGCCGTGGGAGCGCTCGTGGATGTCAACGCCGACGATGCCCTCGGCCTTGGCCTCCAGAGCCTCGGCCTGCATCCGCTCCATCGCGAGCTCGCGCGCGTCGTAGAGGGCCTGTGTGAAGTTGGGCAGCTCGATGTTCTGGCCCGTGTTCTTCAGCGACTGGCGCATCGTCTGGTGCGCGACGTGGTAGACGCAGGAGCCCATCACCATTCCGACCGGGCGATGACCGGTCTGCAGCAACGTCCAGAACTCCTGGCCCGTGAGATCGCTCGTGAATGGGCGTCCTGAGGGCGCGCGGTGCAGCTCACCCTCGCGATGCTTCACCGCGGTGCCGACCGCGATGAACTCCGCCATGTTCTCGCCCCACTCGTAGCGGCCGATGTCGAGTCGCACGCCGACCACGCCGTCAGCGCCGAGCTGCTCGGCTTCCTCCTCCATCCGCGTCATCGCCAGCTCGCGCGCCTCGTACATCGCCTGCGAGAGCACGGTCAGCTCCTGGTTCTGGCGATAGCTCGCGAGCTGAATCCCGATGTGGTAGATGCTCGAGCCGATCACGAGCCCCAGCGGCTGGAAACCGGCTTGACGCACGAGCAGGAACTCATTGACCGACAGGTCGCTGGTAAAGAGACCGGCGCGGTTCTGCTGCAGCCGGGCCCTTCCCGCCT
The DNA here is from genome assembly GCA_003133565.1 of Solirubrobacterales bacterium. GTDB lineage: Bacteria > Actinomycetota > Thermoleophilia > Solirubrobacterales > Solirubrobacteraceae > Palsa-513. The sequence continues at coordinate 74,636 of PKYB01000009.1, read as the reverse complement.
CGGGGAGGCCTTCTGTGCTCTGGGGGTCGTAGGCCATGGGCGGTGTTCCTTTCGCGATCGTCGGATGGAGGCGGGTGGCTCAGCTCAACGAGAGGACGCTGAGCGCAGGGGGCGGCGTGTCGCTGCGGAGCGCTGGGTCCTCGGCGATGATTGTGCCCATGACATGGAACGTGACGATCAGATCGTCGGTTTCGAAGCCGCCGCGGCGGACGCGGTAGGTTCGTGAGTGCTGTTCGATCGTGACGCCGACGATCCCGTCGCCGCCGAGCTCGGCACCCTGCCCGGTGAGTCGGCGCATCGCGGTCTCGCGCGCGTCGTAGACGCCCTGGGTGAAGTCCGGCAGCTCCTGATTGGTCCACGAGGCAGAGCCGCCAAACATGCTGCCGCCCTGCGCCATGCGCGTCTGCCATGTTGCCGGGACGTAGTGGACGCTCGTGTATGCGGCGATTCCGACTGGGCGTACACCGGCGGCGCACAGCTCCCAGAACTCCTGCCCCGAAAGGTCGGTGAGCACGGTCTGCCCAGGCGTGCGCAGGCGGTCAGGAAGGTGAACGGCGGTGCCCACGGCGATGAACTCGACGGCGCCCGGAGCCCAGTCGTGTGCGCCCTGCGTGATTCGCACGCCGACGACGGCGTCGGCCTTGGCGGTTTGGGCTTCCTCCAGCAGGCGGCCGAGTGCTAGGCGACGGCTCTCGTTGAAGGCGGTTGAGAGCGCGGGGACCTCGCCCGGCTGGAAGTAATAGCCGGTCTGCCAACCGGTGTGGTAGATCGAGGATCCCATCACGAGCGTTACGGGCTTCACACCAAGCGATGCCAGCAGGGCGAACTCGCCAACGCCGAGGTCGCTGCCAAATGGACCCGCCGCCCCGCCCGGCTGTGCGAGCGCGGCGAGGCGCTCGGCCGCCGCGACCGGTATCCCGCCTGCTTCGAGGCGCTCGCGAGAGCGCGCAGCCCGTTCGTCCTCTGCCGGGTCCGGGCCAGGTGCCCGGCGCCCGAACAGCGGGCTCACGTAACGAGCCTTTGCAGTGCGCTGCGCGCCTGCTGGCCGAGCTCTGCGGTGCGCGTGACAGCGGCGACAACGTCTTTGATCCAGTCCGCGATCATCTGGCGTTCGCGTCTCAGCGTGATGCCGCGGACGACTTCGTGCCGTGTGCACTCGAAGCCGGCGGGCGTGCGTACGAGCTCGAAACGTGAGTCGCCGACGCTCAGCGAGATCGCTTGCACCTCGGTCTCCTTGGAGCGCCAGCCGCCGACCTTGCGTCGTCTGACGGACACGACGCGAGGCAGTGCCTCCTCGAGACGCGCCGCGAGCGCGGCGACCAGAGCGTCGATGTCCGCGCTGTCGGCGCGGACATCGGCGGCGGCAAGGTCGAGCTCGAGGCCAGGGTCGGTAGTCGGCTCGTCGCTCAAGACCAGGGGCGGCGGGAGCGGATACGCATTACCAGTGAGGTTAGGGCTTTACGGTACTCGGCGCGTGGGCGCCGCCAGCGAACCAAGCGGCTCGACCGCATGCCCGCGGGCTACGCGCGAGCGTGTAGCTTTTGCCGCCATGAGAGCCGGCCGAGTCAACGCGGGGGAGCGAGGTCGCCACCGCCGACAGTGCGGATTGACGCAAGCGGACGCAGCACGCCGGCGCAAGCGAGCCTGAGCGCGTGTATAGGTCTGGGACCCGGCTGTTCGCTGGCGGCTGCGCGCTGGGTGCCGCGCTTGCCCTCGCGGTGGCCTGCAGCGGTGGCGCCGTCGACGCGTCCGCGACTCAGTTTGCTTCGCAGAACTCGCTCGCGGCGATTTCCTGCGCCCCGGACGCTGACTGCATGGCGGTCGGCCAGATCGCGTCTGGCGCCAACGAGCTGCCGCTCGCCGAGGCCCTGCGCGATGGCGCCTGGGTCGCGCTCCCCGTCGCTGCAGTCGGCCGCTCGTCACAGCTACTCGGAGTTTCGTGTGTCTCAGCCGTGTTTTGCATCGCGGTGGGCGACGAGCAGAACGGCGGAGCGCTCAGCGAGATCTGGCGCGGACGACGCTGGAGCCGCGAGGCCGTCCGATCCTCGCCGCGTGCGTCAACGCTCGAGAGCATCTCCTGCGTCGCTACGCGCTTCTGCGTGGCGGTCGGCGCCACGGCACAGGGCCAGCCGCTCATCGAGCTGTGGAACGGCCGGAAGTGGTCACGGATGACGAGCCCCGGCTCGAGTGGCGGCAACGGCGCGCCGCTGCACGGTGTGTCGTGTGCATCGCGCTACAACTGTGTCGCTGTCGGCACTGCATTCTCCGGCGACGGTCAGTCTGCGCGCGTGGAGCGCTACGACGACGGCGGCTGGCACGCCGTCTCCACACACGTCACAGGTGAAACGCCGACGCTCACCTCGGTGTCGTGCCCTGCGGCCGGCTGGTGTATCGCGGCCGGCACGGTTCAGGCCGCGGGCGCGAACACCACGACGCCGCTAGCGCTCGAGATCGGCGGCGGAGAGGTCTCGGAGCTGACCGTCGCCGCGGCGCCGACGGCGGGCTTCTCGGGCATCAGCTGCCCTCAAGTCGACAGTTGTGTCGCCGTCGGCGACGTTGAAGCTTCGGAACAGCCGTCGGAAGGCGGTACTGGCAGCACTGGCGTCTCGACCGGCAGTACTGGCGTCTCGGCTGGTAGTACCGGTGCCTCGACTGGTAGTACTGGCGCCTCAGGCGGAAGCACCGGCGCCGCGGGCGCGACGGCTCTGGCCCCCTTCGCCGAGAGCCTGAGCGGCGGGCTTTGGCAGTTCCTGATTCCGGCGAGCGAAGGTAGCTCGGATACGCTCGGCGGCGGCGTGTCGTGCGCCACGTCGAGCTCGTGTCATGCAGTCGGCTACTACGTAGCCACGGGGAGCGGGCATATTTCCGCCTCGGCGGACCAGCTCGTGGGGTCGGCCTGGACGACGCTGCCGACCCCGACCAACCCGAGGTGAGCCTGGCGCTGAGGCGGCCCGGCTGCGCCGCGTTATGGCCGGAAGTCGCCCGCTAACCTGCCGGCATGGAGGAAATCGCGCCCGGCCTTTGGCATTCGAGCGTCCGGCACCCGCAGATCCACATGAACGTCAGCTCGTACTACCTCGCCAGCGAGCGCGTCGCGATCGATCCGCTGCTGGCCCCCGACGGCATCGCGTGGTTTGAATCACACACCACGCCCGAGCACGTGCTGCTTACCAATCGCCACCACGACCGTGACGCCTGGCGACTGCACGAGGCCTTCGATAGCACGATCCACTGCATCCGCAACGGCCTTCACGAGCTCGCCGGCCGCGGGCCGGTCACGGCGTTTGACTTTGGCGATGAGCTGCCCGGCGGTGTCGTCGTTCACGAAGTTGACGCGATCTGCCCCGATGAGACCGCGCTGCATATCCCCGCGCACCGCGCGCTGGCGTGCGCCGACGGTGTCGTGCGCTGGCGCGATGGCGCGTCGCTTGGCTTCGTTCCCGACGAGCTGATGGACAATCCCGAGGAGACAAAGGCCGGACTTCGCGAGGCCTATGGGCGACTGCTCGAGCTCGACTTCGATCTCCTGCTGCTGGCCCACGGCGACCCGGTCGTGAGCGGTGGCAACGCCGCGCTGCGCGCGTTCGTCGGCGATCCTCAGTAGTCCGCCGCCGCCGTCCGCCCGGCGCACGTGGGCCGTTGTCTCAGACAGGCTATGGTTGTCCGCGTGGACGACGACCGTGCAGTGGTGCTGCTGGCGGAGGCACGCCGGGAGACTGAAGGTGAACTCGAGCGACTGCGCCGCGGTTCAGCCACCACGCCCGAGGACCAGACTGACCCCTCCAGTGACGCCGATGGCCTCGTCGAGCGCGGGACCGACGATGCTGTGGACGAGTTGCTGACGCAACGCCTCGAGGCGATCGAGCGAGCCGAGCAGCGCTTGGAGGAGGGGACCTATGGACGCTCGATCCGCAGCGGCGATCCGATCCCCGACGGCCGCCTCGAGGTCGAGCCGTGGGCGGAGCTGACAGTGGAGGAGCAGGCGGCACTCTGAGCGCCGCCTGCCGAAGCTGAGCAGGCGGTCGGGGCGGCAGGTGGGCTGCAGTCTGGTTTTCGTCCTGCTATGATGCAACCGGTTGCAATGAATGACGCTCGCGCCAACACCATTGTCGACATTGCTCACCTGGCGGGCGTTTCGAAGTCGACCGTTTCACGGGCCTTGAACGACAGCCCGTTGGTCGGTGCTGAGACGAAGCAGCGCATTCGCGAGATCGCCCGCCAGCAGCGCTTTCAGATGAGCGATCCAGCTCGACGGCTGAGCCTTGGGCAGAGCCACGTCGTGGCGCTCGTGACCTATGCGTACAAAGCCGATGACACCGTGCCGGACGCCTTCATGCTCGAAACGATGAGCGGGATCGCCAGCGGGCTCCATGCCGAGGGCTACGACCTCCTCGTGATCCAGGTCTCGCCGACGGACACCGATTGGGTGCGCCGTTACCTCCAATCCGGCCGCGTCGACGGCTTCATCCTGTTGGCCGCGAGCTGCACAGCGAGTCACATCCAGACGCTCACCGAGGCGAATGCGTCGTTCGTCATCTGGGGTGGTGCGTCTGGAAGCCACAACTACTGTTCGGTGAGCGGTGACAATTTCGCCGGCGGCAAGGTTGCGACCGAGCATCTGCTGCGCCGCGGCAGGAGTCGAATCGGCTTCATGGGAGGCCCGGCTCGCGAGCCTGAGGTCCGCGAGCGCTACCGAGGCTATGAGGTGGCATTGCGTGACGCCGGCAAGAGCGTCGATCCGGCGCTCGTCACCTACGGTCCGTTTTCGCTTGCGTGGGGGACCAAGGCGGTGGTAGCGCTGCTCGAGCAAGCCAGTGACCTCGACGGCTTATTTGTGACCAGCGACGCGGTGGCGATCGCCGCGATGGAAGAGCTCCGCGCCCGTGGCCTGCGTGTGCCCGACGATGTAGCGGTGGTCGGCTACGACGACGTGGCGCTCGCCCGCCACAGCGCTCCGCCGCTGACCACGGTCCGGCAGAACGGACCGTTGGCAGGCCGGCTGCTCGCCGAGAACCTGATCCAACATCTACGCACTGGCGCCGTGACGAACGTCTCAATACCGGCCGAGCTCGTCGTTCGCGAGTCGGCATGAGCGGACTCTTTTTTTGCCCAGCAACGCAACCGGTTGCAGTGATCGAGCGCGCACCCCAGATCAATGCCAAGACCGGTCCCACTACCTCCATAAAAATTGCTCGGAAAGGAACCGTCGCATGTTCTCCACGCCCACCACGATGCTGCTAGTGCTCTCCCGACCGCCAACGACACGACCCGTCTACGACACCCCGCCAGTGATCGTTTTGACATCGCGCTGGCTGAAATTGCGGGCGCTCGCGACGCGACTTGCACGCACTGGGCCAGCGGCACCCAAGACGTTGCCCGTCGGCGCGGCTCCCGGCTTACAACGGAGCCTGCGCCTGGCCCGATTCGCGCCGGGGCGCGGCGTGAAGTCGCGGTCCGCGCGCCGGGCGAGTCGCTGTGCGGCCCGCGCATCTTTGGCGCCGGCGAGCCGATCAACTCGTGGTAGCCGCACGCGGTGAGTACGACGCTGTCCAATCAGCCCGACCACTCGACTTCGGGCCTCGTGCGTCGAGCGGTGAACCTGACGCCAACCCTCGCCACCAGCGGCGGGCTCTACGCCGAGTTGTTTGCGATCCAGGCCGCCGCCTACCGCTGGATGCGTGCCTCCGCGGCGGTGTCGACGCTAGTTCCCCTAACGATGAGCAGGGCGCCGGCACCGGTCGGTACGAGCGCTTCGCTCGCGCGCGGATCCGCCTCAACGCGTTCGCGGAATTCGCGCAGCTCGTCAGCGTGTGAGACGACGTTGTCAACCACCAGCAGCCCGCCGACCCGTAACACGCGGATCAAATCGGGCCAATAACCCTCGTAGGCCGGCCGCTCGGCATCGAGGAAGATCAGATCCCACGATTCGTCGCCAGAGCCTTCGAGCGTCTCTGCGGCGTCCGCGGTGCGCAGCTCGACAAAGTCGTCGAGCCCTGTCTCGCCGAGGTGCGTAAAGGCCTCCGCGCTACGGGCCGGGTCGACCTCAACGCTCACCACGCGTCCCTCGACGCTCCTTGCGGCGTCCGCCAACCAGAGCGTGGAGAAGCCGTTTGAGGTGCCGATCTCGAGAATGCGCTTTGCGCCGGTGGCCCGCACCAGCACTCCAAGCAGCCGCGCCGTGTCGGGTTCGACGTTGCGCAGGCGATCAAGCCGGTCGGCCTTGCCGGCGTCATGCGCGCGCCCGTGCTCGTACAGATCGTTTAGGTATACCGCCAGTTGCTCGTCCATCCACGCTCCCGATCGCTGCAGACTTCTGGTGGGCCGGAGCCTAGAGCGCCGGCCCACCCGAAACGGGTCTCAGACAGACGCGAACGCGCGCACCTCGGTGAGGCGGATGTTGTTCCCCGAGGGGTCACTGAACCCTGTGTCGATTCCGTAGGGACGCTCCTCCGGCTCGCTCGAGAACTCGACGCCGCGCGCCCGCAGCTCCTCGTATGTGGCCTGGCAGTCGTCAGTCGTCAGGAAGACGGTGCTCGCGAAGCCCTTGGCGAGCAGTTTGCGGATCTGGTCTGCCGTCTCGTCGTCCATCACCGGTGGACCCGGAATCGCCATCAAAACGATCGCTACCTCGTCCTGACCGACCGGCGCAACCGTCAGCCAGCGGAAGTTGCCCATCTCAGGGAATGTCACGTCCATGCGCACTTCCATGCCTAGCTTTTCGGTGTAGAACGCGAGTGCCTCGTCCTGATCGTGCACCCACAGCTGGGCGGTGGTTATCTTGATCATTGGTCGTCTCCTGGCTTGGGGGAAGGGTGTGCGCCGATGCTAGGGCGACCTCGGAACGCTGTCTTCTCGAAACGTGCTGCGTTGCGGACGTCCGTAGGCGCGTTGGATGCACGAGGGGACAACTGCAAGCTGCGACGCCGGGGGGTAGCGCGCACGGTAGGCGGTGGGTGACGCGCCGAAGGCGCCTGTGAAGCTTGTGGTGAACGAGCCGACGCTCTGCAGTCCGATCGAGAAACAGATGTCTGCGACAGAACGATCTGTCATCCGCAGTAGCGCCGCGGCGCGCTCGAGCCGACGCGTGAGGAGATAGGCGTGCGGCGACTCGCCAAAGGCTCGGCGGAACTCGCGACTGAAGTGAGCACGCGAGAGCCCGGCAGTACGGGCGAGATCAGCGACGCCCAGCGGATCGAAGTAACGCGCGTCGGCGAGGTCTTTGGCGCGGAGCAAATGGCGGACGGTAGGAGGGTAGGTCACGAGCCTGAAGTGTGCCAAGCCCGCAAAACCGATTGGGGTCCGCCAATCGACGCCAACGACGGGTAGTGGGTGACTTTGAATCGAGCTAGACTCGCAATCAACACGGAGGTGACTGCCATGCGTCGTTTTGCTGGCGGCCTGCTGTGCGTGGGAGCGCTTCTGGCGAGCGGTCTGCTCGCCCCGCCGGCAGCCGCTAAAAAAGCAGCAAAGAAGACAGCTTGCGGAAGCTACAAAGTTGCCGCATCGCACGAGACAAACAAGTTCACCGACATCAAGCTAGTCGGCGTCTCGTGCAAGGTGGCTCATAAGGTCCTCGGGAGCTGGGCGAAATACGCGGTCGCAACGGATACGGGCTTCGCCTGCACCGACCAGAAGACGAGCACCAAAAACGTCTACGCGGTCAGGTGCATCGAGGGCGCAAAGGTGATCACCGCGCGCGATAAGTTCGGCGCGCACTGACGCTTTCACGGGCCTACGGGGCCTCCGATCAAGTTCCCGTGTGGATGACACGGTGTGGCAGTCGGTTAGTTTGACCTGGGCGATGGCTGTGCGCCGTTGGGGCTGTCAATTGGAGTCTTCGCGGACGCGCCGGTAGCGCTCGTAGATCGCGGAGCCGAACGTCCTGGTCTCGATCAGGTCGAGCAAGACGTCTTCGGTCACCGGCGGCAGGAACGGCGTGCCGCCACCGACGATCACCGGTTTCCGGAACATGCGCAGCTCGTCGACGAGACCGAGCTCGACAGCCACCGCAGCCAGGCCGGCGCCGCCGACCGCGACACCCTTGTCGGTCGCGTCGAGCGCCGCAGCGGCCTCCTCGGCCAGCGACGCCTCGGCGAGCCGCGCGTTGCCTTGGACGCTGTCGAGCGTGCGGCTGAACACGATCTTCGGGATCGCGCACCAGGCGTCGGCGAACGCGACGTGGAGCTCGTTGCCGCGCATCGACGGATCCGTTTCCCACACCAGCATCGTCTCGTAGAGCCTGCGGCCCAACAGAAAGCCACCAAGCTCGCGTGTCTGCGTGACGTGGAAACGAAACAGGTCCTCGTTGGGAACCGACCAGGAGAACGCGCCCTCACGGTCGGCAATAAAGCCGTCCACCGAGACGCTGGTCGAGTAGATCAGCATGCCTTCAGACCGCCGGACTGGAGCGACAGACGATCATCGTGATGAGGGCCACCGCCAGGTCGTCTGGCTGAAGCGATCGCCCTTGCGGAACCCAAGCCCTCGCACCGGGCGCACCCGGAACACGATCACGCGCCCACCGACATCCCGGCCGCTGAACGCCCCGCCGCGCACCGCGAAGTCCCAAGGACCGGTCGGGTACTTGACCGCGAAGGCGGTCGCGACCGGCTCGAGCTCGGCGTCGTCGGTCACCTGCTCCGCACGGCCCTCGAGCACGACGTCAAGCGCTCCCTCCACGAGGTCGCTGCGCCCGGTCGTCAGCACGCACGACGGGTTCTCGGCCAGATTCCGCGCCTTGCGCTCCTCAGGCCCGGTCGCGAACCAGAGCGCCCTGGCATGCCAGACAGCGATCAAGGGCGTGACGTGCGGCCGGCCGTCGGGACGAACTGTGGACAGCCAGAAGGTGTCCGCGGCACGTAGCTGCTCAAGTCCCGCCGCCCACGGCGTCGGTGTCGCGTCCGGCTCGCTGAACCCATGGATCTCCGCTGTCACGTCCTCCGCTGTCATCCGATTCCCTCTTCTCTGGACCGACACCACCGGTTGCGATCTGCAAGCGGCATCCCCGACCTTACCGAGACCGGTGGAACGGGTGCAGCCGCCTGCCGACGGTGTGGCGTGGCGAAGGCAACGTCCGCCGCGTTCGCGCAGATCGTCCGCGTAGGCAGAAAGCGCCTCCTGAATCAACGCGCGTTGGCGAGGTACTTCGCGCGCGCGCAGCAAGCGGCTTGGGCCGTCGGGTGGCAACGCGCGTCAGGTGCAATCGTTGACTCCCACGACCCGCACCGTTACGGTGTTTGCTTGCCGAGCAATGTCACGCTCGCTGGCGGGACGGCACGCAGCGCTTCCTACCCAGCGTATATTCCGTACCCGCTGCGTCCGTATCCGCCGCTGATCATCAACGCGGCACTGACCGGCATGGTGCCACGTCGTGAACGGGTGCCCCACGTCCCTGTGACCGCAGCGCAGATCGTTGCCGACGCGCAGGCGTGCTACGAGGCAGGTGCGACGATTGTCCACCTGCACGCGCGCGCAGCCGACGAGTCACCCGAATGGCGCCGCGAAGGCTACGCGGCGTTCATCCCCGAAATCCGCGAGCAATGTCCCGGCATCGTCGTCTGCGTCAGCACCAGCGGGCGTACGTTCAGCGAACTCGAGAAGCGCGCTGACGTGCTGGCGCTCGAGGGAGCGGCCAAACCCGACATGGCTAGCCTGACGCTCGGTTCACTGAACTTCCGCGATGTCGCCAGCATGAACTCGCCGGACATGATCCGCGCTCTGGCCGAGCGGATGGCCGCGGCGGGAATCCGTCCCGAGCTAGAGGTTTTCGATAGCGGTATGGCATATCTCGCTCACACACTGCAGGCAGAGGGGCTGTTGCCGCCGCCGATGTACGTGAACGTCCTCCTCGGCTCCGCAAACACCGCGCCCGCCCAGATCGGTGCCCTAGCGCAGCTCGTCGACGCGCTACCCGCCGACGCCGTCTGGGCAGCAGCCGGAATTGGCGCCTTCCAGCTGCCGATCAATGCGATCGCCGTCTTCGCTGGCGGGCATGTACGCACCGGGCTTGAGGACAATCCGCACCTCGATCACCTCACGCGGACGCCGGCGACCAACGCAGAGCTCGTGAGTCGCGTGGCAACGCTGGCGGGTATGGCAGGAAGACCGCTCAGCGGCGTCGCGGAGACGCGGGCAACGCTCGGACTGCCGGCGTCGTCTACCGCCGGATGAGCTCCGCACAGGCGACCTTCGCCTGCGCGCCGATGCAGGCGGGCCTGCTCTACGAGACGCTCAGCGGGCGCCGCGGCATCTACACGCAGCAGGTCGCTGTCACCTGTCGCGAGTCGCTCGATGCCGACCTGCTCCGCCGGGCGTGGCTGGTACTCGTGCAGCGACATGGGGCATTGCGCACCAGCTTCTTGATCGGCGAGTCGGCGACGCCGCGCCAGTGCGTCCATGACAAGGTCGAACTCGGCGTCGCGATCGCAGACTGGCGCGGGTTCTCTGAAGGCGAGCGTGAGAGCCGCTGGCAGGAACTACTGGTAACCGACCGGCAGGTCGGCTTCGAGCTGGCGCAACCGCCGCTGATGCGCGTCGCTATCTGCCTTCTCGCCGACAGCGAAACCCGGATCCTGTGGACCTACCACCACGCGATCCTTGACGGACGCTCGCGCGTGGCGCTGCTAGGCGAAGTCTTCGAGATCTACCGCGAGAACCCATCCGGCCGCGCGGGACAGGAAGAAGCGGCGACATCGTTCGAGCAGTTTGCGGAGTGGGCGGCGAGCCGCGGCAGTGATGCCGCGACCGAGGCGTTCTGGCGCGAGGTCCTCGATGGGATCGACGAGCCGACGCCTGCGCCGGGCGCTCGTCCGACCGACGGATCGAAGAATTCCAGCGAGCACGGCGGCGGCATGATGTCGCGACTGCTCGACGCGGAACTCTCGAACGCGCTGCGCAGCATGGCGTCGGCGTACGAGCTCACCCCAGCAACCATCCTCCAAGGCGCCTACGGACTGCTCCTTGCGCAGGAGGCTGACAGCGACGACCTGCTGTTTGCGACGACGCGTGCCGGACGTCGATCGCCACCGTTCGATACCGAAGGCATCATCGGGCTACTGATGGTGACCTCGCCGGTCCGGCTGCGTCTGCAGCCGGACGAAACAGTGAGGCAGTGGATGACGCGGGTTCGCGAATTCAACCTTGCGGTGCGCGAGTTCGAACATGCGCCGCTGTCGGAGATGCGACGCTGGAGCGCGCTCGCGCGCTCGCGGCCGATCGCCGAGACGCTGTTCTCCTACGAGACGGCCTCGATGAATGCCGTGCTACGTGGCCTCGATCCAGCATGGGAGCGCCGTGACGTTCGGCTGATCGAGCAGCTCGATTTTCCGCTGACGCTCGAAGCCTTTGGCGATGCCGAGATCCGCGTCAACGTGCTCTACGACGAGACGCTCGTTCCAGTCGATGAGGTCATCCGCATCATCGACCGCTACGAAGCGATGGTGCGCGTTTGCGTGTCCGATCCGGAGGCGGCAGTGGGGGCCGTCTGCGAGCTCAGCCCGCAGCGGCGGCGAGCGCTCTCGGGCGAGACAAGCGACGCTCACCCGCCCACCGCCGGAGAGCTCGTGCCCGTCCTCGTTCGCGAGCGGATCCTCGACCATCCCGAGCGCATCGCAGTCGAGCACGGCGACGAGCGCCTGAGCTATGGCGAAATCGGCGCGCGAGCGGAGCAGCTCGCAGCAGACCTCACGGAGCTCGGTGCGGGCCGCGGCACGATCGTCGGCATCGCTATGGCGCGCACGGCCGATATGGTCGTTGCGCTGCTAGCGGTGCAACGTACCGGCGCGGCTTATCTGCCGCTTGATCCGCGGTACCCAGCCGAACGACTGGCCTTCATGCTCGACGACAGCGGGGCCGAGCTCGTGGTCACCGATGCGCGGTCGCGGAGCCTGCTACCGACGCTCGAACACTGCGCCGTTCTAATCGCCGACGGCCGGCCCGCGAATAACGCCGGGGCGTCGCCAGCGCGGTCCGTGGCGCCTGACGATCTCTCGCACCTCATCTATACATCGGGCTCGACAGGAACGCCAAAGGCGGTGATGGTCGAGCATCGCTCGGTAGCGCAGCTCGTCGCGTGGGCCGCGACAACGTTTGCCGACGATGAGCGGGACGGGATGCTCGCGTCCACCTCGCTGAGCTTCGACCTCTCCGTGTTCGAGATCCTCGTGACGCTGGCGCTCGGGGGACGCATCGTGCTCGTTGACGACATCCTGGCGCTTAGCGACCCTGACTTCCGTCACGAGATCGCGTTCGTCAACACCATCCCGTCCGCCCTGAGCGAGCTGCTGCGAGTTCGCGACCTGCCGCGGTCTGTGCACACCGTCGGCCTGGGCGGCGAAGCACTGCCAGCGGCGCTCATCGATCGGCTCTATGCCCAGCAGGGCATCCGTGCCGTCTGGAACCTCTACGGTCCTAGCGAGGACTCAACGTACTCGACAGCCCATCGCTGCGAGCCCGGGGGCCGCCCGTACATCGGACGACCACTACCTGGGACACAGGCCTACATCGTCGACCGCCATCTTCGGCCTGTTCCAGAGGGCGTCGCTGGTGAGCTGCTGCTCGCTGGCTTCGGTCTCGCGCGCGGCTATCTCGGGCGAGTAGAGCTGACGGCTGAGCGCTTCCCCGAGCTCACATTTACGGGGGCTGATCCTGTGCGGGTATATCGCACCGGGGATCTGGCGTGCTGGACGCGGGACGGTTTGCTCGAATATCGCGGGAGACTCGATGATCAAGTGAAGATCCGCGGCGTGCGCATCGAGCCCGGCGAGCTGGCGCAGGCACTGGCCGATCAGGACTCGATTGCCGATGCGACCGTCGTTGTGCGTGGCGAAGGCGGCGAGCGCAAGCTGGTGGCCTACGTGGTCTCCGCCTCAAGCACGCCGCCTGACCTGACGCGGGTCCATGAGACGCTCGCAAGCCGGCTGCCAGCTGCCCTGTTGCCAAGCGCGATCGTCGTCCTCGACGCGCTCCCGCTCACACCGAACGGGAAGCTCGACCGTCGTGCTCTACCGGACCCCAGTGCGGGCGCCGCGAAGGCGAATGGGGGAGTGGTGACCGACGCTGCTCAGCGCAGTCTCGCTGAGCTCTGGAGCGAGGTACTCGATATCGCGACGCCAATTGCCGGCGACGACGATTTCTTTGCGCTCGGCGGAGACTCGCTCAGCGCGCTGCACCTGCTCGCCGCCGTCGAGGATCGCTTCGGCCGGAAACTGTCGGTCGGTGCACTGCTTACGTCGACCACCCTGGCGGATCAGGCCACCGCGATCGAGTCGGCGCAGTTGGTACCGACATCAAACATGCTCATTCCGCTCCGGCCGACCGGTACAAGGCCACCATGGATCTGTGTGTTGACGGACCAGCGCGGTGTGATCGGTCTGCGAAACGTGCTTCCGGCGGTGCTCACCGATCAGCCTGTTTATGCCATGCAGGCAGTCGACCCCGCGGTTCCCTCGTGGCGCAACTCCAGCGTGCAGGAGATTGCGACCGCATGCCTAGTCGCTGTCCGGGCACGCGATCCGGAGGGCCCGTACCGACTTGGCGGGCACTCGCTCGGCGGCCTCGTCGCGTTCGAGATGGCGCTCAGTCTGATTGCGGCAGGCGCGCGCGTCGAGCTGGTGATCCTGATCGATACAGTCGCGCCTGAAGGGTTCCGCTGGCGTGGGCGCATTGCGGCGCGCGACCGCACCGTGAGAGGCGAGTCGTTGGCTCGTCGTGCGCGGGAACAGGCCGATCTAGTTCGCAACGCGCTGCGACTCGGGCTCGCGCTGACGCGCGGTCAGCGACCTCTCCAGACCTGGCCGCGCGGCTTCGACGATCCGTGGGACCAGGCCGGAGCACTGCAGCTCATGCGTCGCTACCGCCCATCGCGCCTGGCCGCGCCCGTGACCGTCCTGCACACGTCGCGCAGCGAGATCCTGATGGGCGGACCGCAGCTCGGATGGAATCGACACGTCGCTGGACCGATCGGCACACGATCAATCCCGGGCAACCACGCGTCGGTGTTTACCGCACCAGACGTCGATGACCTGGCCACCGCTCTAGCGGACGAACTGAACAATCTCGACACGCGGTCGCAGCCGTAGCGTTCCCTTCCACCCGGGAAGATCGCGTGCGTTGAGGTGCGCCTGACGTCGCTCCCGTTACGCTCGTTTATCTATCACCGGGTGAAACTGCACTGCGCCTTAGCGGAGGGCTAGTCAAGAGCCGTCGCGTCAGCGACGCGCAGCGCCCGAAGGGCGCCTCTTGATGGGCCTGGAGCGCAGGCTACGAGCCGGGTCTCGCGTGGTGTCCCTGCTCGCGGCGAATCCGGAGGCTGATGTTAGTCACGCCGGCGATCCACAAAACGCCGAACGCTGCTGGCAGCCAGCAGGGATACCAGAGGGCTATGACCAGTAACACGGCACGCTCCACGGCAGCACTCGTACGTAGACGCCGCGCATCCAGCGCAGCTGGTCGAGCCGGGATGCTCCTCGTGCCGGCGGGGTACCGACAACAACCCGCCGAAACCGGCTGTACGCCTTGGAGTGCTCCTTCGGCGTCCCGTTCACGATCAATTACGCTCGATAATCTATCTTATGTAGTGTTGCCAGCCGCGAGGGAGCGGTAGCCGCGGCATCAGGGGCTTGTTTGTGGCGTTTGCGCCCGAAGGAAGGCGTTGGGGACACTGAACTGGCCGGTCAGCCGCGGGTGGCCGCTCGGTCGACTGTGGTGGCGCGCTCGCACGCAGGCGCCGCGGAGGTTACGCGCGCGCGGTCCAGTGGTAGGTGCTGCTGCAGAGCGGTCCGCTCGGCGTCGCTCCGCTGTCTTCGTGAGCGTTTACGCTCGGGTCCCCCCTGACATGGCGTCCTGGCGTCACCGTGCCGGAGATCTCGGCGTGAGGCCGACCCACGACTCGTTGTGAGGCGTTCTATGATCCGTCAGAGAGGGAACCGGCTCAGTTGTCAGCCATTAGGACCGTGATACATCGCGTGCGGGCGCGTGGGCTCGTGGCGGCGATCTCGGCGATCGCGGTCGGTCTGTTGCTTGGTGCCTGCGGCGGTAGTTCGCCCGGTGTCGCCAGCCTCGGCAAGTCGCACTCCGGCTCGGCCGTCAACAGCTCCGGCTCGAACAGTGGCGTGCGGTCGTCCCCTGCCGGCGGCGGCGCGCCGAGCTCGACTTCGCTGGTGGCCGGCGCTTCGGTTAAGGAGATAAGCGCAACAGGACGCTCCTACAGCAACGCACAGCTGCTCAAGTTCGCGCAGTGCGCGCGCGTGAACGGCGACCCCAACTTCCCCGATCCGAACTCGCAGGGAGCATTCGTCGGGATCGTCCCGGGCTCGTCCGAGATCATGGCCGCGCAGGAGAGGTGCAATAAGGACCTGACCAACGCCACGGCCAGCCTCGCCCAGCAGCAGCTGTTCCTCAAACAGGCGGTCGTCTACGCGCAGTGCATGCGCAGCCATGGCGTGCTCGACTTCCCCGACCCGACGAGCGCCGGTTTGGAGCTCAACTGGCGCCCTGGCAGCGACCTCGACCCCAACTCGCCGATCTTCCTGCGCGCGAATCGGACGTGCACCAAGCTGCACGGCGCGTTGCCAGGCGGACTGTGAGCAGCGCCACGCATGCAGCGAGAAAGAGATTGGCTCCGCGATTTCCAGGCCCACCCCCCGGTCGCGGATTATGTAACCGAAACCGGGCTTACTTTGACTTGATCGGGGGCCGCTCGAGCGCCACGCCGTCCAACGTCAGGTCGACCTTCTCGTTGTAGAACGCGATCAGACCCGCGATCGGCAGCAGGGCGCCGGTCGGAAAGCGATAGGACCAGGCGATGTCCTGGTGTATTTCATCGCCGATGTGGGCCGACCAGTACTCGTTGGTCGTACCTTTGTATGGGCACGAAGTGACCGTCTCGGTATGGACCAAATGGTCAAAGTCGACAGTGGTGCGGTCGAGGTAGTAGCGGGTCGGTAACCCGGTCTCAAAGACCATGACCGGAGAGGAGGATTCCGCGAGGAGAACGCCCTCCAATTCGACGCGAATGGTGCGATTGGACCGCAGCGCGTCCACCCGAACGTAGGGGTCGCGCGGATGTACAAAGATCTCCTCGTCTTCCTCGAACCAGGCTTCGAGGGCGTGCCATTCAAAGCGCACGGTGCCGGCCAGCCCGGCCAATGCGTCGGTGCCGTAGACGTGGGCAGCGCCTGGCCTAGTTGCTTCGCCGACGCGCAAACCGTGTCGTTGTGCTGTGCCACGGAGTAGATGCTCGACGTGCCCCTCGTCGACAAGTACCGCCGAGTTCACGTCGCCGAGCGGAATGTAGTACTGAGGAAAATGCGGCGACTCCCAGACATACAGAGCGTGGGTTGTGTCGAGCACAGCCGCCCCACCCAAAAAGGCGCGCACCCGCCGCGGCACCGGCTCGATGTGGTTGACAGGGACAATGCGCTGCGGGTAGTCGCTCACCCAACGCACATTAACGATCCGCACCGTCGGGCCTACCCTGTTTTCGCGGGTCAAGCGACTAGATTGCGAGGTCAGCTAGCGGGAGGTATGCGTGGAGGGGGTTGGCCCCCGTGAGCCCGACCGGCCCGCGGGCTCCGCGGACGTCGATTTGCTGTCCACGCAGCGCCCGTTCGCCGCGGTCCTGGCGGTGGCTGCTGTAGGGACGGCGGCGTTTTGCTTTGTCACGGGCGAAAACCTTCCTGTTGGCCTCCTGCCTCAGATATCGGCGGGGCTCCACTCGTCGCTATCGGCCACCGGCTTGCTGGTCACCGTCTATGCCGGTGTCGTCGTACTGGCCTCGGCGCCGTTGACGCATCTCACACATCGGATTCCGCGACGGCTACTGCTTTCCGGCTTGCTCGGCATCTTCGTCCTCGGCACGCTCGGGGCGGCAGTGGCGCCGAGCTACGGCTGGCTGGTGGCGGCGCGAGCCATTACGGCGCTGTCACAAGCCGTGTACTGGTCGGTGGCAGCGGTAACGGCGGCGGGACTATTCAAACCGACTGAGCGAGCTCGCGCGGTCGCCGGCGTCTTCGCCGGCAGCTCGGTCGGAGTCGTTTTGGGCGTCCCCGCAGGGACCTGGATCGGCCAGCAAGCGGGTTGGCGCATTTCTTTCGTCGTGCTCGCCGGGATTGGACTCGTGAGTCTCGGCGCGGTTGCGCTCCTCATCCCGACCACTAAACCCTCCGATAGCCATGCCGCGGCCGGGAGCGATCCAGACGCCCGGCGCTATCGCGTGATCGTGGTTACGGCGGTCCTCGCCGTCGCGGGGTTCTTCACCGCGTTTACCTTCATCAGCCCCTTCCTGCACCGCGTGAGCGGACTGCCACAGCACGACATCGCACCGGTCCTGCTGTTCACTGGAATCACCGGCACCCTCGGCATCACGGCGGTTGGTGCTCTCTACAGCCGGCGGCCACGCGCGGCAACGATCGCCCCGATCGCGCTCCTCGCAATCTCTCTCGTGAGCCTCTACGCGTTCGGCGGAAACGGCCCTGCGGCCGTGATTTTCGTGGCGCTGGACAGCGTCGGCTTTGGCGGCCTCGTGATCGCGATGCAAACCGGGGTCCTCGTGGCCGCGCCGCGCAGCACCGATATCGCGTCAGCCTGGTACTCGGCCTCGTTCAATGTGGGGATCGCGAGCGGGCCGCTCTTTGGCGGCCTAGCGTTATCGACGGTCGGACTCGCGAGCACTCCCCTCTTCGGCGCTGTGTTGGCGAGCGCGGCACTGGTCGTCTTCTTGAGCGTGCGCCCACGACGCCAGCACCCGGTCGTCAGCATGCCCAACTCGCCCCAAAATGCGGCCGGGCGAGCCTAGGGCTCGCCCGGTTCCGCCCGGTCATAGATCGCCGCTCTACTACAACGTCCCAGGACTTTGTGTCTTGCCTGGGTTGGCGTGACACTCCCGGCCACCGGGACAGGCCACCCACCGAAGTCGGTGCGTTGCCCGGCTCAGCACGCTAGGTGCCATGGCCGAGTAGGCAATCCGCCGGACCTTCAGGCTAGCGCGTATCGGCTTTGTTGTGGCGACGTGGCGCCGTCACACGCTAGATTAATAAGGACCGGAATCCCCGAGGAAAGTGACCACAGCCGTGCCCACGTATGACGCAACCGCCGCATTTGGAACCGACGCGCTCGCCGAGCGTGACTTCCTTCGCCAGGTGTTCGCCTGGATGTTCCTGGCGCTCGCACTTACCACCGGTGTCGCGATCTGGTTTCACGAGAGCAACGCCGCGCTGAACTACTTCTCCACGCATCAGACGCTGTTCTACGTCGCGCTCTTCGCCCAGCTCGGCTTCGTCATCGCCTTGCGCCCGATCGTCGCCTCGCAGCGCGTTTCCGTGCAGGTCGCCGCGCTGGTCTTCTTCCTCTACGCCGCGCTGACCGGCGTCGTCTTCTCGATCCTGCTCGACGTGTACACGACGAAGTCCGTCGTCGGCGCGTTCGGCGGCGCCTGCGGTGTGTTCGCTGGCATGGCGCTGTGGGGCTACACGACGAAGTCTGACCTCACGCGCTTTGGCCCGATCCTGTTCGGCGCGCTGATCGGGATCATCGTGGCGAGCGTTGTCTTCATCTTCACCGGCGGCGGCGTACTGAATCTGTTGATCGGCTTCGCCGGCGTGATCATCTTCTCCGGCCTGACCGCCTACGACATCCAGAACCTGAAGCAGATGCGCATCGGTCGCGGCCGCTTCGGCTTTGGCGGCGGATTCCGCGGACGCGGTGGCGGCCAGCCGTTGACGGTTGCCGCGGGTGGCGAGAAGTTCGCGATCTACGGCGCGCTGATGCTCTACCTCGACTTCATCAACCTGTTCATCTCGCTGCTGCGGATATTCGGCGGCGCCCGGCGCTGATCCGGGCGTACGCCGCGTCTACACGACGGTGAGACCCCAGCGCGCCGTATGAGACTCGCCGGGTTCGAGTCGCACTAGCCCCTCCCCGCTCTGCAGCGCGTTCGGCGCACACGACATCGGTTCGACCGCCAGGCCGCGCCGCTGCTCGCCGGGCGCCAGCGTGTCACCGGTAAAGACCATCAAGAACGGGTAGGCGGAGTCCACCCAGAGCACCCAGCGCGCGGAGCCGTCGCTGTGTTCGAACACGACGCGGGCGAGGCCGTCGGCGTCGCGTTCGAGTTCGGTGAAGCAACTGTCGAGGACGGTGGCGCCAACGCGGCGCGGCGCGCGAAAGTCGTAGTCGCCGTCAACCGCTTCGCGCGAGTGCGGGATCAACCGCTCGTCGGCGAGCAGACGGACGGCGGCCGGCAGGGTGAGCAGGCCGTCGTCGATCCGTGGCGCGTCAGCCAGCCTCATGTAGGGATGAAAGCCGACGCCGTAGGGGCAGGCGCGGCCGCCGACGTTGGTGGCGTGCGCGGTGACGGTCAGACCGTCGTCGAGCAGCTGATAGGTGAGCTCCACATCGAGCGTGAATGGGTAGCCCGGCGTTGGGTGCAGGAGCTCTCCGAGCACGACGCGCGAGCTTTTGCGCTCGCGCACGCGCCAGTTGCACCAGCGCAAAAGGCCGTGGATGGCGTTGTCGAGCGCCGGCTCGCTGATATCGAGCTGCAGCTCCTCGCCCTCCCATTCGTAGCGCCCGTCGCGCACGCGGTTGGGCCAGGGAATCAGCGGCTGGCCGCGCCCGCCGCTACAGAGCTCATCGACCGCGTAGCCGTCGAGAACCGCCCGTTCGCCGACGTTGAATGAGCGCAGTCCGCCGCCAACCTCCACGACAACGGCGCGCTGATCGCCGCTGCTGAGTTCGATCTGCTCGCCTGATGGCGCGAGCGCCATCAGGCGTCAACCCAGGGTTCGTGCCAGCGGCCGAGCCCTTTGACGAGTCGCTGGGCTGCCGCCGGCCCCCAGGAGCCGTCGGCGTAGGACTCGACCTTGGGAGGCTCGTCGAGCAGCGGCGCGCACACGCGCCAACTCTCCTCGATCGCGTCCTGACGCGCGAAGCGCGTGGCGTCGCCTTTCAGCGCCGCCTCGAGCAGCACCTCATACGGCGTCGGCGCCTCTCCCCCCTCGTCCTGGAAGCGCATCGGCAGCTCGATCTCCGCGGGCCCGCTGTGGTCGGCGCGCATCGCGTCGAGGTTGATTTTCACGCCGGTACCGGGATCGACGCGCACGACGATCTGGTTCGGCTCCGGCCGGCGGTGGTTGATCTTGGCGAAGGGCAGCCGTGGCGCATGGCGGAAGACAAGGCGGACCTCGGTCTGGGTCAGCGGCAGCCGCTTACCGGTGCGAATGAGGAAGGGCACACCCGCCCAGCGCCAGTTGTCGATTTCGAGCCGCAGCGCCGCGTAGGTCTCGGTAGTCGAGTCTTTTGCCACGCCCTCAATCGAGCGGTAGCCGTCGTACTGCCCGCGCACGTAGTGGGCCGGGTCGGCATCGGTGACCGAGCGCAAGACCGCGTACTTGGCGTCGGCCAGCGCGCTGGCGTCGCCCGCGGCCGGCGGATCCTGAGCGACGGCCGCCAGCAGCTGCATCAAGTGGTTGACGACGACGTCGCGAAGCGCCCCGACCGGGTCATAGAAGGCTCCGCGGTCCTCAACGCCGAACTGCTCAGCCATTGTGATCTGGACGCTGCCAACGTAGTAGCGATTCCACAGCGGCTCGAGCATCGTGTTGGCGAAGCGCAGATAGAGAAACTCCTCCAGTCCCATCTTGCCGAGGAAGTGGTCGATGCGATAGATCTGGTCTTCCCGTAGATGGGTGTGCAGCTCGGCGGCGAGCGCACGGGCCGATGCGAGGTCGTGGCCAAACGGCTTTTCGATTACCACGCGCGCGGTTGGCGGCAGGATCTTGGCGCTGGCGAGGCTGTCGACGACCGGTGCAAAGAGTGCGGGCGGGATCTCGAGGTAGAAGACCGGCGTGCTAGCACTGCCGATTGCCTTGGCGACGGCGGCAAACGTGCTCGGTTTCGCGAAGTCACCGCCGATATAGCTAAGTCGCTTGGCGAACCGTGCGAAGACCTTTGTGTCGATCGTCTCGCCGCCGGCGACAATCGCTTGGCGGGCGTGGTCGCGCAGCTCATTTACCGTCCAATGGTCGACGGCAACGCCGACGATCGGGCAGTTGAGCAAGCCACGTCGTTCGAGTCGGTAGAGCGAGCGCAACGTCATCTTGCGCGCGAGGTCACCGGTGATGCCGAAGATCACGAATACATCGGCTGGCTGATGGCTCGGCGACTGCGGCATCTATGTCTCCGTCCCGCGCTCACGGCGCAGCGCAATTCCCGTGAGCGCCTCGTGCACGACGCGCTCGCCAACAGGGGCCGTGATGTCAGCTGACCCGGATCGCCGTCGGAATGACGTCGACGAGATCCATGCCAACCACCGTCAGGTCGGACGCTAGCATGCGGACCGCCCAAAGCAGGCGACGGGCGATCTCCGCGACCGGAAGGCTGCTCGCCGGCGGAATGCAGGTCCGGTGTGCGCTCCGATCGCGCGCCACCGGCTGCTTTGTCGGCTGAGCCGACTAACCTTCTAGGCAATGCGTCAAGCGCTACGCCCACTTTTTGACCGTGTCGTGATCAAAGAGCTCGAACCCGATCGCATACGCCAGTCGGGGATTGTCGTGCCGCCCGGTACACACGAGCCGCCACCCCAGCACGGGATTGTGCTCGCTGTCGGTGCCGGTCTTGACTGGTGGAGTCAGGCCGGCGTGGAAATGCCGGTGCGTCCCGGCGACCACGTCGTGTTTCCGTTCTCTGCCGGCGCTTGGGTCGAGGTTGAAGAGGAGCGCCTGCTCGTCTGCCGCGTCGGTGAGCTGCTCGGCGTCCTCGAGTTCATCGAGGAGCCGACGCTGCTGCGTGAGAGCGACTAGCGATCGTCGCTTCGCCCGCGGCGTAGCCGCGTAGAGCCTCGATCACCGGCTCGAGCGCGCGTCCGCGCGGGGTGAGGTGATACTCGACCGACGGCGGACTGTGCGGTAGCACGCGTCGCTCGATCAGCCCGGCTCGCTCGAGGTCGCGCAGGCGCTCGGCCAGCATCCGCGGGGAGATGCCTTCTACGGCGTCGATGAAGGCGTTGAACCGGACCTCGCCGGCGCACGCCGCAAAGACGATCGAAATGAGCCAGCGGCGCTCGAGGAGGTCCGCCGCGCGGCGGACATCCTCAGGCACCGGGTCACCTCTATGACAGCGCGACATCACGCACCGGCTCCAGCGCGAGGTCGAGTACCTCGGCGATGGTCATCACCGGATGGAACGTGATGTGCTCACGCACCTCGCTAGGGATCTTGTCGAGGTCGCCGCGGTTGCGCTCGGGCATCACGACGTCGGTGAGGCCAGCCGCGTAGGCAGCCAACGCCTTCTGCTTTAGGCCGCCGATTGGCAGTACCCGTCCTTGCAGAGTGATCTCGCCAGTCATGCCGACGGTGTGCTTGACCGGGCGTCCGGTGAGCAACGACACCAGCGCCGTCAGCATCGTTACGCCGGCGCTCGGACCGTCCTTGGGGATCGCACCAGCCGGGACGTGGATGTGAACCTCATGGTTCTCGAATGCATCCTCGGAGATCCCGAGCTCCGCCGCATGGCCGCGGGCGTAGGAGAGCGCGATGCGCGCCGACTCCTTCATCACATCACCCAGTTGACCGGTGAGCTCGAGTGCGCTCCCCGTCGAGGACTGCGACTTCATCGTCGTCGCCTCGACGAAGAGGACGTCGCCGCCCGCTCCGGTCACCGCGAGGCCGGTCGCCACGCCGGGCACAGCGGTTCGCACCGCCGATTCCTGAAAGAACTTCTGGCGTCCCAGCGCGTCGCGCACCATGTCGATGTCGATCTCCACGGGTCCCTTGGGCTCGCTCGACGCGATCTGGGTGGCTGTCTTGCGCAGCACCTTGCCGAGCTCGCGCTCGAGGTTGCGCACGCCTGCCTCTCGTGTGTACTCGGCGATGATCGTCGCCAGTACCGCGTCGGAGATCGTCACCTCGTCGGGCAACAGGCCGTTGCGGTCGCGCTGACGCGGCAGCAGGTAGCCCTTGGCGATGGCTAGCTTCTCCTCGCTGGTGTAGCCGTCGAAGCGGATGACCTCCATGCGGTCAAGCAACGGGCCGGGAATCGTGTCCGACTGGTTGCCCGTCGCGATGAAAAGCACCTGGCTCAGGTCGAGCTGGACGTCGAGGTAGTGATCGCGGAAGCTGTGATTCTGCGCCGGATCCAGCACCTCGAGCAGCGCCGAACTCGGGTCGCCGCGCCAATCCGCGCCGACCTTGTCGACCTCATCGAGCAGGATCACCGGGTTCATCGTTCCGGCGTCGCGAAGCGCCCGCACCAAGCGGCCAGGCAAAGCCCCGATGTAGGTACGCCGGTGACCGCGGATCTCAGCCTCGTCACGGACGCCGCCCAACGACATGCGGACGAACTCACGGCCTGTGGCGCGCGCGATCGATTCGCCGATCGAGGTCTTGCCCGTGCCCGGCGGTCCGATCAACGTGAGGATCGCACCGGAGCGTGGGTCGGCTTCGATACCGCGATCCTGGCGCAGCTTGCGCACCGCCAGATACTCGGTCACACGGTCCTTGACGTCCTCGAGGCCGGCGTGGTCAGCATCGAGCACCTCGCGCGCCGAGACGGGGTCGAGATGCTCCTCAGAACGCTTGCTCCAAGGCACCGCGATCAGCCAGTCGAGATAGCCGCGGATCATGCTCGCCTCGCCCGACTGCTCACCCATGCGCTCGAGACGCGAGAGCTCCTTGAGCGCCTGCTTGTGTGCCTCCTCGGGCATCCCTGCGTCCTCGATCTTGGTGCGGTACTCCTCAACGACTGATGCGTCGTCCTCGCCGAGCTCTTTGCGAATCGAGTCCATCTGCTTGCGCAGGAAGTACTCGCGCTGCTGCTTCTCGGCACCCTCCTGGACGTCCTCGCTTATCCGCTTACGGATCTGGAACTCTGCGAGGCGTTCGCGCTGGAGCGACAGGGCCAGCTCGAGGCGCTCAGTCACATCGATCGTGCGCAGCAAGCTGATCCGCTGGTCGTAGTCAAGGTCCGGGCTGTAGCCGCAGGAATCGGCCAGCGCCCCCGGTTCGCTGATCGCGCGCAGCCATTCCGAAATGCGCCGATCGGCGCCGCGCAGCTCGAGGATCTCCTCGACAACGGCGCGGTACTCGCGCTGGAGCTCACGTGTGCGACCATCGACTGGCACTGTGTCGGGCCGCTCGTCGACCTCGACATAGAGGTCGCCGTCGGGGCCCGTGTGGGCCGCCCCGATCAGTGCGCGATGCTCGGCGTTGACAGCTACAGCCTGTCCTCCGCCGGGCAGCTTGACGCGATCTGTAACCGCGGCGATGACGCCGACCTCGGCGAATTCCTGTTCGCGGCGCGGCACGAGCACTACGCGCTCGTCGTCAGCGACGGAAACCGCCAGCGTGACACTCATGCCGGGGAAAATCACCATCTCATCCAGTGGGACTAGCCTTAGCGACGTCATGCGTATCAACTCCATACTTGCTTACGAAGGAGAAGTAAGTGTAGCACCACAACTAGCGACGCGGCAAGCGCCACGTAGGCTTCAACGATGACCGACGTTCCACCGCCGATAGCGGAGATCCTCGAGACCCGGGCGAACGATGCGCTCTCGCTCAACGACCGCTATCTCAACCCCCAGCTGGGTCGGATCGTTCGCACCCTCGGCGTCGACCGCAACTGGCAGCGCGGCGAGGGCTCCTACCTGATCGACGAGCACGGCGAGCGCTACCTCGATCTGCTCTCCGGCTACGGCGTCTTCGCCCTCGGGCGCAACCACCCTGACGTTCGCGCAGGCATGAAAGAGGCGCTCGATGCCCAGAGCGCCAACCTGCCCCAACTCGGCGTGAGCGTGCTCACCGGCGTCTTGGCCGAGCAGCTCGTCACGCGCGCACCGAGTCGGATCACGGCGATGGTCACCGCGAACAGCGGCACCGAGGCGGTTGAGGCGGCGATCAAGCTCGCGCGCGCCGCGACAGGACGCCCGCGCATCATCTACGCCGAGCACGCGTTTCACGGGCTGACCCTCGGCTCGCTCTCGCTCAACGGCAACGCTGAGTTCCGCGACGGCTTTGGGCCGCTGTTGGCCGATTGCAGCGCGGTTCCGTTTGGGGATCTTCCGAGCCTCGAACGCGAGCTCGCGAGCGGCGACGTCGCCGCTTTCATCGTTGAGCCCATCCAGGGCAAGGGCGTGAACCTGCCGCCGCCCCAGTACCTCGGCGCGGCGCAGGCGGCTTGCCGCGCGAGCGGCGCGCTCTTCGTCTGTGACGAGGTGCAGAGCGGCCTCGGCCGCACAGGCCGCTTCCTCGCGCTCGAGCACTGGGGACTCGATCCCGACATGATCTGCCTGGCGAAGGTCCTCTCGGGAGGCTTCGTGCCGGTTGGCGCCCTGCTCATCTCGAGTCAGGTGCGCGATCGCGTCTTTGACGCGATGGAGCGCGGCGTACGGCACGGCTCGACGTTTGGCGGCAACGACCTCGCAGCTGCGGCCGGCCTCGCGACGCTACGAGTCATCGACAATGAGGGACTGGTCGAGCGCGCGGAGCGCATGGGAGCGTTGCTGCTCGAGCTGACCCAGCCGCTCGTCGAGCGTTACGCGATCGTGCGCGAGGTGCGAGGCCTCGGGCTGATGTGGGCGATTGAGCTTGGGGCACCACCACGCGGTGCGAACCGGCGGGTTTGGGAAGGGGTCGAGCGGCGACAGCCAGGTCTCGCTGCTCAGCTGCTGACCGTGCCGCTGTTCCGCCGCCACCGCATCTTCTGCCAGGTGGCCGGGCACCGGATGAACGTCGTCAAGGCGCTGCCGCCACTGATCATCGAGGAGGAGGACATCCACCGCTTCGCGGCGGCACTCGATGACGTCCTCGCCCGTACCGAGCGCCTGCCACGCGCGTTCGCCGGGCTTGCTTGGCAGATGGCTCGCGGGAGTGCTCGCGCCCGTTCGCGATGAAGGCGCTCGTCACGGGCGCTGCAGGCTTCATCGGCGCGCATGTCGTGAAGGCCCTTCTCGCCGGCGGCGCAGAGGTGCGCGGATTTGACCGCCACCTCCCCCACGCGACCGACCCGAGCGATGATTTCGTCCTCGGCGACATCTGCGACCGCGACGCCGTCGCACGTGCGCTTGGGGATTGCGACGCGGTTTTCCACCTCGCAGCGCTCTACAGCTACTCCCGCGCCGACGCCGGCGCTATGCATGCGATCAACGTCGAGGGCACGCGGACCGTTCTCGAGGCCGCGCTGAGTGGTCCGCGCAGGCGGCGAGTCGTGCACACGAGCTCATGCGCAACGTGTGGTCCGGTCGCCGGTCGGGCGGCGACCGAAGCCGACCACCCCGCCGCATGGGAGCGCCGCGTGCCCTACAAGCAAACCAAGCTCGCCGGGGAGGAGATCGCGCTGCGCGCCGCGGCAGCCGGCGGCGACGTCGTCGTCGTGAACCCGACCACGCCGATCGGGCCCGGTGATCGCCGGCCGACGCCGACCGGAAAGATGGTCGCCGACGTCGCAAACGGTCGCGCACGCGCGTACCTCGCTCGCAGCGCGCTCAACATCGTCGCCGTCGAGGACGTCGCCCGTGGTCAGCTGCTGGCTTTCGAACGCGGCCGCGCGGGACAGCGCTACCTGCTCGGCGGTGAGAACCTCGCGATGCGCGAGGTGTTTGCGGCGATTGCCACCGCCGTCGGCCGCCCGGCGCCGGCGCTGCCGATTCCCTGGACGATCGTCTACGCCAGCGCGCGCGTCAGCGATCTCGCCCTGCGAGTCGCACGGCGTGAGCCCTCACTGCTGATACTCGACGAGGTGCGCGTCGGCCGCTGGCCGATGCGCTTTGATGACAGCCTCGCTCGACGCGAGCTCAACTACACCTCCCAGCCAGCGTCCGCTGCGCTCGCGTCCGCGGCGCGCGCCATCAAGGAGAAGTGAATGACTCAACTACCACCGAGCGCCCGCGCGCTCATCGAAACCGAGACGCTGGCTCACCTCGTCACGCTGGCCGCCGATGGCAGTCCGCGCATCACATTGATCTGGGTCGGACTCGAAGGCGATGAGATCGTTGCCGGCCACCTCGACAAAGACCAGCCAAAGCTGCGACGGATCGCGCGCGATCCCCGTGTCGCGCTCTCGTTGCAATCCCCGACGACCAACGAGATCGGGCTGAACGAGTACCTCGTGATCCGTGGCACGGCGCGACTGCAGGAGGGTGGCGCGCCAGAGCTCCTGCAGCGCCTCGCCCACACCTACCTCGGGCCGGAGGTGATCTTTCCCCCGATGCCCGATCCGCCACAAGGAGTCGTCTCGCGGATCACCGTCGAGTACATCGGCGGGGTCGGACCCTGGACTGAGGGTCGCTAGGGCGCGCCTCACTCCCCCGGCCAGCGCCCGGTGCGATCGAACTCCTCGCGCGCCTTCGCCTCGCGCTCGCGGTCCGATTCGCTGCGCGGCACGAGGCGGATCATCATCACGCCGAGCGCCACGATCAGCGCACCGCCGAGCAGAACGCCGCCTACCGCGGCGAGCGCATTGCTTGTGTTTTCCTCCAGGATGAGGAAGCCGGCGAGCCCGCAGACGACTGGGACCGCGATGGCAAATGCTCGACGCACGCTGCGCCCAGGCTAGCGAGCGTGCGCTGCCGGCGGGACGCGCGCGCGGCCGATTGACGCCGCTGAAGCGCTTAGCGGACCTTTATGAAATCTCCATGCCGGGTGCACGGATCTTGATGCGGCCTTGATGCTGCTGGTCCTACGCTCGCTGGGATGAATGATCTCCTCGCCGTAGTCCTTGCCATCGTCGCTTTCGCGATCCTCTACCTGCTGATCGAGGGCATCGACCGCGTATGACTCCGCCGCTTGCCTTCATGGGCGCCGCGGACCTCTTTGGGCTCATCGTCTCGGTACTGATCTCCGCCTACCTCCTCTACGCCCTGCTTCGCGGCGAGAAGTTCTAGGAAGGCGAAATGACCGTCAACGGCTGGCTGCAGATCGTCATCTTCTGCGCTCTGCTGATCGGTTTGTCGCCGATCGTTGGTGGCTACCTCGCCAAGGTCTACATGGGCGAGCGCGTCTTCCTCACGCCGGTTTTCGGCTGGTTCGAGCGGGGGCTCTATCGCGCCTTCGGCGTCGATGCTAAGCGCGAACAGGACTGGAAGTCCTATGCGAAGAGCCTCCTCCTCTTCTCGCTTGCGGGCTGGCTGATCCTCTACCTGATCCTGCGCACCCAGACGCTCGATCCCTGGAACAACTACGGCGGGGTGAAGTTCTACTCGGCCCCATGGAACGTCACGTTCAACACCGTCTCCTCGTTCCTCACCAACACGAACTGGCAGTACTACAGCGGCGAGGACACGATGACCTACGTCAGCCAGATGCTCGGGCTGACGGTGCAGCAGTTCTGCTCCTCCGCCGTAGGTATCGCCGTCGCCGTCGCGATGATCCGCGGCATCGCCGGTCGCAGCGGCAAGAACCTCGGCAACTTCTACGCCGACGTTACCCGCACGATCCTCTACGTGCTGCTGCCGATGTCGTTCATCGCCGCGCTGGTCCTCGTTTCGCAGGGCGTGCTGCAGAACCTCTCGCACTACACCTCGGTGGACGGAATCAGCGGCATTGCGCAGACGATCGCTCAGGGTCCCGTCGCGTCGATGGAGGCGATCAAGGACCTCGGGAGCAACGGCGGCGGCTTCTTTGACGTCAACGCCTCGCACCCGTTCGAGAATCCGAACGGCTTCACGAACTTCTTCATTGTCTTCATGGTCCTGATCCTCCCGGCCTCGCTGGTCTGGATGTATGGCCGGATGGTTGGCTCGCGCCGCCAGGCCCTGGCGATCTTCACGACCATGTTCGTGATGTGGTTCGGCGGCGTCACCGTCGCCTACGCGGCCGAGGCGCATGGATCACCCGCCCAGCACGCCGCTGGGCTACACACGCAGGTGATCGCCGACTCGACCGGCGGCAACCTCGAGGGCAAGGAACAGCGCTTCGGCATCGCCGACTCAGTGCTCTTCGACGTCTCCACGACCGCGACCTCCAACGGCTCGGTCAACAGCGCGCTCGAGTCCTACACAGGTCTCGGCGGAGCCGTCCCGTTCGCCAACCTCTCGGCGAGCGAGGTGATCTGGGGCGGCGTCGGCACGGGCATGTACTCGATCCTCATGTACGTGATTCTCGCCGTCTTCATCGGCGGCCTGATGGTCGGGCGAACGCCGGAATACCTCGGCAAGAAGATCGAGGCGAAGGAGATCAAGCTTGTCGCGATCGGCCTGTTGATCACGCCGCTGACTGCGCTTTTCGCGACCGCGCTGGCGGTGGCGAGCTCTGCCGGACGAGCGTCCATTCCCTCGCTGGCCGCGGGCGGACCGCAGGCCTTCTCCGAGAGCTTCTACGCCTATCTCTCGCAGTCCAACAACAACGGCTCAGCCTTCGCCGGCTACGACGGCTACAACAACCCGAACGTCGGCAACCTCCACTCCGCGGGCGTCACGTTTGCCGATCTGCTGGGTGGCGGTGTGATGCTGCTCGCGCGCTACGCGCCGATCCTCTTCGCGCTCGCGATTGGTGGCGTCCTTGCCGGTAAGCGCGTGAGCCCGGTTGGCCTCGGCACGATGCGCACCGACAACGGGACGTTTGTCGTACTGCTGATCGGCGTGATCGTCCTCGTCGGAGCGCTCACCTTCTTCCCCGCTCTCCTGCTCGGTCCGATCGTCCAAGCCCTGACCGGACACCTCTACAGCTGATGGCGCGCGAGGCCCTCAGAGCATTTGTCGCGATGGTCGTCCTCACGGTCCTGTTCGGCTTCGGCTACCCGATGGTTGTCACCGGCGTCAGCCAGGTGATTTTCCCGGGGAAGGCCGACGGCTCGCTGATCAAGCGCGACGGCAAGGTCGTCGGCTCCGCGTTGATCGGCCAGCAGTTCTACGAGAACGTCATCGGAGCGAACGGCAAGGTCGAGATGAGCAAGGGCTCGCCGGTGACACAGCCCGACCCCAAGTACTTCCAGACGCGCCCGTCAGGGACCGACCCGGCTGACAACGCCGAGTACACCGAGTTCGCTGACTACGGCCCGAACAGCACGGTCACGCTCGCGGCGCTCCAGGGCAACATCACGACCTACCTGTGTATGAACTCGAGCGTCCCCTACACGACCTGCGACAGCAAGGGCTTCAGCGCGTCAGACACGCTCTACGACCCCCACATCACCAAGGCTTCACAGATCCCGGTCGATGGCGTCGACACCTCAGCCTCGGGTATCGACCCTGACATTTCGGTCGCGAACGCCAAGATTCAGGCCTACCGCGTGGCCGCGGTGCGCCACCTCTCGCTCGCAACCGTCGATCGGTTCGTCGCGAAGTACACGACCGCTCGCAGCCTCGGCTTCCTCGGCGAGCCAGGTGTCGACGTGCTCGAGCTCAACCTCGCGCTTGACGCCATCGGCAACGGGGGTCGCTAGATGTCCACACCCCAAGCCACCCACGAACGCGCCGCAATCTCGCTGTTCCGACGCGACATTGTGATCCGGGCGCTGCTCGACAGCTTCAAGAAGCTTGACCCGCGCGTCCAGGTCCGAAACCCGGTGATGTTCGTGGTCGAGATCGGCGCTGTGATCACGACCGTGACGTGGTTCATACAGCTCGGAGGAGGCAAGTCGCTCGGCGGCTACGAACCATCGTGGTTCACCTTCTCGATCGCAATCTGGCTCTGGCTGACAGTGGTCTTCGCCAACATGGCCGAGGCGTTTGCCGAGGGCCGTGGGCGCGCCCAGGCCGACACGCTGCGCTCGATGCGCAAGGAGACGATGGCGACGATGGAAGACGGGACGACGCGTCCCGCGGCCGAGCTCCAGCGCGGTGACATCGTCGTGGTCGTCGCCGGTGAGCTGATCCCGGGCGACGGCACGGTGATCGACGGCATCGCAACGGTCGACGAGTCGGCGATCACCGGCGAATCTGCCCCGGTGATCCGCGAATCGGGTGGCGACCGCAGCGCCGTTACCGGCGGCACGCGCGTCACGTCCGACCGGATCGTCGTCGAAATCACCCAGGAGCCGGGCAAGTCCTTCCTCGACCGCATGATCGCGCTGGTCGAGGGCGCGGAGCGGCGCAAGACGCCAAACGAGATCGCGCTCAACATCCTTCTCGCCGGCCTGACGCTGATCTTCATGATCGTCGTGGCAACGCTACGCCCGTTCGGGCTGTTTGCCCACACGGCGATCTCCGAGACGGCGCTGATCGCGCTGCTCGTCGCGCTGATCCCAACGACGATCGGCGCGTTGCTCTCGGCAATTGGCATCGCCGGCATGGACCGCCTTGTACGGCGAAACGTGCTCGCGCTCTCGGGCCGGGCCGTCGAAGCTTCCGGCGACGTCGATGTGCTGCTGCTCGACAAGACCGGCACGATTACGCTCGGCAACCGCCAGGCCTCCGAGTTCATTCCGATGCCCGGCGTCGCCGAGGCCGAGCTTGCCGAGGCCGCCCAGCTCGCGTCGCTCGCCGACGAGACGCCCGAAGGCCGGTCGATCGTCGTGCTGGCAAAGCAGTACGGCATCCGCGAGCACGACATGTCAAGCGGTGACGCGACATTCGTGCCGTTCACGGCACAGACGCGCATGAGCGGCGTCGACTGGAACGGCAAGCAGCTGCGCAAGGGCGCGGGCGACTCGGTCATCGCATGGGTCCGCGACCAGGGTGGCGAGGCGCCGCCCGAGTTGCAAGCCCAGCTCGACCGGATCGGCCGCGAAGGTGGCACGCCGCTGGCTGTCGCGCGCGACAGCCAGATCCTCGGGGTCGTCTATCTCAAGGACACGATCAAGGAAGGGATGAGGGAGCGCTTCGATCAGCTGCGCGCGATGGGAATTCGCACCGTGATGGTGACCGGGGACAACCGTTTGACGGCTGCCAAGATCGCTGAGGAGTCGGGCGTAGACGACTTCCTTGCCGAGGCGACGCCCGAGGCGAAGCTGGCCCTGATCAAGGAGCAGCAGGCCGGTGGGCGGCTCGTCGCGATGACCGGTGACGGCACGAACGACGCCCCGGCGCTGGCGCAGGCGGACGTCGGTGTGGCTATGAACACGGGCACGCAGGCAGCTCGTGAGGCGGGGAACATGGTGGACCTCGATTCCAACCCGACGAAGCTGATCGAGATCGTCGAGGTCGGCAAGCAGTTGCTGATCACGCGCGGCGCGCTGACCACGTTCTCGATCGCCAACGACGTTGCGAAGTACTTCGCGATCCTGCCCGCGATCTTCGTCACGACGTGGGCGGCATCGCACACCAGCAAGAGCCCGCTCTGGGTGCTGAACGTGATGAAATTGGGCAACCCGCAGTCGGCGATCCTCTCGGCGATCATCTTCAACGCGATCGTGATCCCGATGCTGATCCCGCTCTCGCTGCGCGGCGTGCGCTACCGGCCGATCGGCGCGAGTGCCCTACTGAGGCGTAATCTCTGGATTTATGGCCTCGGCGGCATCATCGCCCCCTTCGTCGGCATCAAGGCGATCGACCTCATCGTGCACAACCTCCTCGGCGGCTAGCCCCCGCCCTCGGGGCTGCTGAGCCTCGGAGCAGCAGTGAGCGAGTCGCCGCGACGGGGATCGCATCGCGTTTTCCTGGGTATGGCCGCCGGTGTCGGCAAGACCTACCGGATGCTGTTGGAGGGTCAGGCTGAGGCCGAGAGCGGACGCGACGTGGTGATTGGCTTCCTCGAGACCCACGGCCGGGCCGAAACCGAATATCAGGCGCGCGGACTGGAGATCCTGGCGCGGCGTCGTGTCCCCTATCGCGACACGACGCTCGAGGAGATGGATCTCCCGGCGATCCTCGAGCGCGCGCCGGAGCTCTGCCTGATCGACGAGCTCGCGCATACCAACGCCGTCGGGGTTGAGCATGCGAAACGTTGGGAGGACGTCGCCGATGTGCTGGCCGCGGGCATCGACGTCTTTTCGACCGTCAACGTTCAGCACCTCGAGAGTCTCAACGACCAGGTCGCCGAGCTGACCGGAACACGCGTGCGCGAGACGATCCCCGATGCGGTGCTCGCGACCGCGGATGAGATCGTGATGATCGACCTCACGCCGCAGGCGCTGATCGAGCGGCTGCGCTCGGGCAAGGTCTACAAGCAGGATCGTGTGGAGGCCGCGCTCAACAACTTCTTCCGCGTCGAGAACCTCGCGGCGCTGCGCGAGGTGGCGTTGCGCCAGGTCGCGCAGGAGGTCGGGGCCAAGCGACTGGCGCCCGTCGGCCCGGCGCGCGAGGAGCGACTTGCCGAGACGGCGGCACCGCAGGCATTCTCCGAACGGCTGCTCGCGCTGATCAAGCTCACCCCGGCATCGCAACGGGTGATCCGGCGTGCGTGGCGGTCGGCCCAGCGTCTTGGGGGCGAGCTCGACCTGCTTCACGTCGCCAAGCCCGGCAGCAACCTCAGTCCCGATCGCGATCGCGAGCTTGCGGCGATTCGCCGCCTTGCATCGGTCCTCGGCGCCCACCTTCTGGTCGAGGAGGGCGACAACGTGGCTGAGGTGGCCGCGCGCGTCGCGCGCGAACGTGGTACGACCTACATCCTGATGGGGAGACCAAAGCCTCGCAACGCGCTGGCGCGCCTGTCGTCGGCCTCGCTGCCGTTCGAGCTGCTTCGCGTCCTACCCGAGGTTGACCTGCGGATCGTCGCCGACCGCACGCAGCGAGGGCCGGACGGCCTATGAACGTTGCCACGGTGATTCTTGCGGTCGCGCTCGTGGCGGTGCTGGTGGCGCTCGGCATACGCGAATCGAGCAGACGCAAAAAGCCGGTCGCCGGGTCTTCGTCGCGCATCCTCTTCCCTTTCATTGCCTCAGGTCTCTCCGAGCGTGGGCTAGACGCGGCCCTCCGAATCGCCCGCAACGAGGGCGGGACGCTCGTACCGGCGTTGCTCGCGCGCGTGCCGATGCGCCTTCCGATCGACGCCGCGCTGCCGCGTCAGAGCGCGAGCGCGATGCCGCTGCTCGAAGTCATCGAGCAGCGCGCGACGCGCGCCGGAGTTGCGGTCGACGCCCGCATCGAGCGTGGACGCACGCTTCGCCACGCGCTTGCCGAGCTCACGCGCCACGAGCAGTTCGATGCGCTCGTCGTGGCTGCCGTCGATGCGACCGACGCGGGATTTCACCCGAACGACATCGGCTGGATCCTCGAGAACGTGGAAGGCGAGATCATCGTGATCCGCTCCGGTGGACGTCTTGGCTTTGCCCCGCTCCCCGGTCACGTGCGTTGGGCTCGCAGGCACATTCACACGCCGAAGCGGTAGCCGACTCCTGACTCGGTGCGGATGAAGTGCCGCCGCTCGTCGCCGACCGCCAGCTTGCGCCGCAGGTTGGCGATGTGGGTACGCAAGAGCGGCGTCGCGTCCGCGTACTCGGGGCCCCAGACCTCGCTCAGCAGCTTGCGATGGGTCATCAGGAGGCCACGGTTGGTCGCGAGCGCCTTTAGCAGCGCGAACTCGAGCGGCGTCAAGCGGATCTCCTCGCCATCGAGGCTCACGCTGTGGGCCGCGAGATCGACGACGAGGCCGTCCAGCTCGATCCGCGGCTCGACCTCAGCGCGTCCGGCGCGCCGGAGCACCGCCTGGAGGCGCGCAACGAGCTCCCCTGGTGCGAACGGCTTTGTCACGTAATCGTCGGCGCCGCTGTGCAAAGCGGCGATTTTGGTTTCCTCCTCGTCCAGCGCAGAGAGCACGATGATCGGGAGCTCGCTCCATTCGCGCAGCTCGCAACAGACCTCGAGCCCTGGGCGGTCGGGCAGCATCAGGTCGATGATCGCCGCGTGCGGTCCGGCGATCGCCGCGCGATCGAGTGCGTCCTCCGCGGTGGCGGTCGCGAGCACCTCATAGCCCGCGCCGCGCAGCATCAGGCGCAGGGCCCGCAGGATCTGCGGGTCGTCATCGCAGACGAGGATCCGCTCGCCCGCCATCAAGCCTTGGCGCGCGTGCGCACTGGCGCGGGTGCGCCCTGATCGCCAGCGTCGGCTCCGTGCGTGAGTTGGAACTCGACGACGAACGTCGTCCCCTGACCGGGCAGCGACTCGACCGTGATTCGGCCGCCGTTGACCTCGACGAACCCGCGCGCGATCGCGAGGCCGAGTCCCGCCCCGAGGTGGCCGGGGCGCTCCGTCGGTGAGCGATAGAACGGAAGAAAGATGCGGTCGAGCTCGCTGGCGCGAATCCCTGGGCCCTGATCGACGATGCGCACACGAAGACGCTCGCCGACGACGTGCGCTCGCACCGAGACCGGCTTGCCGGCGGAATAGCGCGCGGCGTTCTCGAACAGATTCGCGAATGCCCGCTCGAGCTGGCCGGCGTCGCCTTCGAGTAGCGGCAGGTCCTCGTCGAGCGACAGGCGAAAGAGCGGCGTGCTGCCGTCCGCGTCGATGTCGGCGACCGCTTCGTGCAGGACATCCTCGAGCGAGTAGAGGTCGCTGCGGTGCTCCGGCGCGCCTGCCTGGAGCAGGGAGAGGTCGAGCAGCTTCTCAACCAGGCGGTGCAGGCGTGTTGCCGCCTCGAGCACGACGGCGCGCGCTTCGGCGGCCTCGCTTGGTCCCGACGTGTGCGGATCGAGGGCTCCGGCGGCGCTCAGAATCGCCGTAAGCGGCGTGCGCAGGTCGTGCGAGACGGAGCGCAGCACGGCGGTCTTCATCTCGTCGTTGCGGCGCAGCAGTGCCGTCTCGACGACCTCCGCCTGCAAGTCCGCGCGGTGCAGCGCGGCGGCCAGCACCGACTGCAGCGCCGGGACGATGCGCTCGGCGACACGCTGCTGTTCTGTGGCGCTCAAGGTCGCCGGTAGAACGAGGGTGCCGATGACCGTTTCGCCGTCGCGGAGCGGAAATGTCCGCCGGCGCTCGCTCGCCGCCACGGCGTGGAGCTCGATCGCCGCCGAGCTGACGCCGATCGCGCTCGCCAGGCGCTGGGAGGCGGCGGCGACCGCGACGTCGAGGCGGGTGCCACCGAGCAATACCCGCGCCATCTCCGTCGCGAGATCAGCCTCGCGACGGCGCTGTTCAGCCTCCGCGGCCCGGTTGCGGGCGAGCTCGCCGACCAGGCCGACGACCACGGCGACGACGACGAACGCCGCGAGCGCCACCCAGTCGCGCGAGTCCGCGAGGCGGAGGCTGCCTACGGGCGGCAGCTGAAAGAAGTTGAACGCGAGCGCGCTCACAAGCGTCGTGGACAGGCCGAGGAGCATCCCCCAGTAGGTCGCGACGACGACGACCGTAAGCAGGTAGACGACGATCAGCGAGTCGACCGGCGCGACGTGCTTGAGCGGATAGATCGCGAGCGTCTCGAGCGCCGTTCCGCCGGCCGCGACGAGGATGCCGATCAGCAGCGGCGGCCGGGCGTTGCCTGGCAACAGCGGCGAAAGTGCGCGCGGAGGCATAGTTCACACATTGTCCTCCGTCCGCCGGGCGCTCGCCGTTGTGTTGGCCCGTGGCGGCCGGCGCCCGCGCGGCTAGGGGTAGACCTGAAGGCCGCTTTCGCGCTCGATGATGCGGATCGCGATCGACGGGCAGGCCTCTGCGGCGGCCAGCATGAGCTCGTCGGGGCCGTCGCCGATCACTACCGCAACGTCCTCGAGGCGGAAGATCTCCGGGGCGAGGTCCTCACAGTCGCCGTGCGCCGAGCATGCCGCGGCGTCGATCAGCGGGATCAGCGTCATACCGACATCCCTTCGGTCAGGTAGCTGAGGCGATCGCGCAGCTCGGGGACCGCCCGGGGTCGGCCG
Organism: Solirubrobacterales bacterium; assembly: GCA_003133565.1. Lineage (GTDB taxonomy): Bacteria > Actinomycetota > Thermoleophilia > Solirubrobacterales > Solirubrobacteraceae > Palsa-513. The sequence goes on along the minus strand of PKYB01000009.1, from coordinate 37,973 downwards.
ACGATAACGGCGGCGACGAGCTGGCCGGCGCGGGTGTAGTGCGCGACAAAGTCGCGCGCGTCGAGTTCGCCTTCGATCGTCACCTCGTCGGCGAGCGCCGCGTGGCCGAGGTATTGGATGCGCATGCCGTACTGGTCGCTCCAGAAGCTCGAGAGCGGTGCCGGCGCGGGGTCCTCGCCGAGGATCGTCCTTGCGACCGCGGCGCCCTGACGGGACGCGGCCTCCCAGTGGCCGATCAGCGCGTGGCGTTCGAGAAACGGGTCGTAGAACGCCGCCGCGTCGCCGGCCGCGTAGACGTCCGGCAGTGCGCTGCGTCCGCCGAGGTCGGTCGGGACACCCGAGGTCGGGAGGCCGCTCGAGGAGAGCCAGGCGAGGTCCGGAACGATGCCGATCGCGACCAGGAGATGATCGACGTCTAGGCGCACCCCGTTGGTCAGCGTCAGCGCCTCGACGCGCTCGCCGCCGTCGATCTCGCTGACTTCGGTCTCGAAGAAGAGCTCCACTCCCGCGCCGCGGTGAAGCCTGACGAGCAAATCACTGACCTCGGCGCCGAGGACGCCGTTCAGCGGCTGCCGCGCGAGCTCGACCACGGCGACCGGCGCATCGACCGCGCGGGCCGCCGCGGCGACCTCGAGCCCGATGAAACCGGCGCCGATGATCACGAGCCGGCGGCCTTCGCCTAGCAGCTCGCGCAGGCGGCGCGAGTCATCGAGCGTGCGCAGCGTGCTGACGTTCGCATACGGCGCAAAGTCGGGAAGAGTCCGCGGGCGCGCCCCAGTGGCCGCAACCAAGTGATCGAAGTGAAGCGCAGATCCGTCAGCGAGCTCGACGCGACGGGCCTCGTGGTCGAGCTCGCTGGCGCGGACGCCGGCGATCAGCTCGACCGCGTGCTCGCCGTACCACGCGGCGGGGCGAAACAGTGGGAAGGCCTCGTCCGCCCCGGGCGCGAGGAGCTCCTTGGAGAGCGGCGGGCGGTCGTAGGGCCGGTACTGCTCGCCGCAGACGATCCGCAAGCGGCCCTCGAAGCCGCCACGGCGCAGCGTCTCGGCGCAGCGTTGAGCTGCCAACCCGCCGCCAACGATGAGCACGCCTTGGTCCTCCACTAGAGCTTTCCTTTGGTCAACTGCTGATCCCTCGGTCGGGGTGGGTGCGGACACGCGCACTTGGATCGTCCCGCGGACAGATGTGTGAACTCTAAGTGCCCGGTGAGCGTCCGCTTAGAGGAGGTCGGCGCACCGATCTGGGCCGGGCACTAGCCTGAGTCATCTTGCTTGTAGCGCGCGATGACATTCGAAACGTGGCGATCATCGCGCACGTCGACCATGGCAAGACCACGCTGGTCGACGCCATGCTCTGGCAATCGGGCGCCTTCCGCGCTGGGCAGGACGTCGTCAAGCGCGTGATGGACTCGATGGACCTGGAGCGCGAGAAGGGCATCACGATCCTCGCCAAGAACACCTCGGTTCGCTACCGCGACGTCAAGCTCAACATCGTCGACACGCCCGGGCATTCCGATTTCGGTGGCGAGGTCGAGCGCGGGATCACGATGGTCGACGGCGTGCTGCTGCTGGTCGACGCCAGCGAGGGGCCGCTGCCGCAAACGCGCTTTGTCCTGCGCAAGGCCCTCGAGGCGAGGCTGCCGGTGATCCTCGTCGTCAACAAGGTCGACCGACCGGACGCACGGATCAGCGAGGTCGTCGATGAGGTCTATGAGCTCTTCCTCGATCTCGATGCGACCGAGGACCAGATCGAGTTCCCGATCGTCTACACCAACGCGAAGGCCGGCTGGGCGTCACTCGAGGCCGGCGGCGTCGGCACCAGCCTCGCGCCGCTGATGGACCTCCTGCTGGAGCGGATCCCACCGCCACTGCACGACCCCGAGCACCCCTTCCAGGCGCTCGTCACGAACCTCGACGCCTCGCCCTACGTCGGCCGCCTGGCGCTCTGCCGGATCTACAACGGGGTTGCCCGCCGCGGCGCGCCGATCGCCTGGTGTCGCGCCGACGGTTCAGTCGAGCGCGCGCAGATCGGCGAGCTCTACGTCACCGACGCGCTCGACCGGGTGGAGACCGATGAGGCGGGACCGGGCGAGATCGTCGCGATCGCCGGCATCGCCGAGGTGACGATCGGTGAGACGCTCGCCGATCCCGACGACCCGCGCCCGCTGCCGATCATCACAGTGGACGAGCCGTCGCTATCGATCACGGTCGGCCTCAACACCTCCCCCCTCGCCGGTCGCAGCGGGACGAAGCTGACCGCGCGGGCACTGAAGGCGCGCCTGGCAGCAGAGACCATTGGCAACGTGTCGATCCGCGTGCTCGACACCGAGCGCCCGGACACCTGGGAGGTCCAGGGCCGCGGTGAGCTGGCGCTCGCCGTGCTGGTCGAGCTGATGCGCCGCGAGGGCTTCGAGCTCACCGTCGGCCAGCCGCAGGTGCTGACGCGCGAGATCGACGGACGCCGCCACGAGCCGGTCGAGCGCCTCGCGATCGACGTCCCGGAGGATTACATCGGTGTCGTCACGCAGCTGATCGCGCTACGCAAGGGGCGGCTCGAGCAGATGGTCAACCACGGCACCGGGTGGGTGCGTATGGAGTACCTCGTGCCGGCCCGCGGCCTGATCGGCCTGCGAACAGAATTCCTCACCGAGACTCGCGGCACGGGGCTCGCCCACCACGTGTTCGACCGTTGGGAGCCTTGGGCGGGCGAGTTGCGGGTCCGCCCGACCGGGGCGCTCGTCGCAGACCGCACCGGGACTGCGGCGCAGTTCGCGCTGATGAACCTGCAGGAGCGCGGCACGCTCTTCATCGGTCCCGGGGACGAGGTGTACGAGGGCATGATCGTCGGCGAGAACGCGCGCACCGACGACCTCGACGTCAACGCCTGCAAGGAGAAGCACCTCAACAACATTCGCTCCTCGACCGCGGAGGTGCTGGTGCGTCTGGTTCCCCATCGCGAGCTCTCACTCGACCAGGCGCTCGAGCTGCTGCGCCCCGACGAGTGCGCCGAGGTCACGCCGGCCGCGGTGCGGCTGCGCAAGGTTGTGCTGTCGAAGGTCGACCGCACCAAGGCGACACGGCGCGCGCGCAGCTAGCGCGCGCGCACAGCTCAGCGCCCGGCGCGGCGGGCTTTGCGCGCGCGTTTGGCCCTCGCGCGCGAGCGCCTCAGACGGTGCTCAATCGGCGCGATCGTCCCCTTCGGGCGATCGATGCTCGGTGCCTCTCCGGAGGGCGTGTGACTGCGCGCATCCTTGACGATGATCCGCGCGATGCCAGCGATCACAAGGGCCGCGGCGACGAAAATCGCGATCTCCTCGGCGCTCGAAAGCCCACCGCTGCTCGTCGCGGGGGCCGGCGTGGGAACGGTGACCGGGCCAGTCTGGGTGGTTGTCGGCGTTGTAGTTGTTGTGCTCGGTATCGGCGTCGTCGGCAGCGTCGTCAGCGGTGCGGTGCTGGTTGCGGTATTGCTTGCGCTCGCCGCCGGCACGATCACCAGGGCCAGGAAGAGCGCGCCGAGGAGCAGGGTGGCGACGCGCGCGCGCCTGCCTTTGCGGCCAAATCGGGGCGCTCGCGCCATCGTCGCAATATAACCCCCACCGGCCCGGGCTCTAAACTTCGCCCCGTGCCTCCCAAGCAACGTCAATTCCGCATGGAGCAGCGCGTCGGCGGCCCCGAGGTGATGGAGGAGCTGCAGACGCGCAGCGACGAGCAGCTGGAAGCCGAGACGAAGTACCGCTCGATCGCGATGGCGATTCTCGGCGGCCGTGCCGCCGAGCGCTACGACGCCCCGGCTGCCCGCAGCTATTTCGAGCGCGCGATCGCCGCGGCGCGACCACAGGAGCGGATGCAGATCCGGCGCATGGCTGACGCTTCGCTCGCGCTCGCCGAGCGGCGGGCCGGGGACCTTCGTGACGCGGTCGAGAAGCTTGGGCAGGAGCCGCCGAGCGGACGGCAGCTGTTCGGCCTGCGGATGATCGGCTTGATCGCGCCCCCACGCGGCTCGGGCCTCGTCCGCCGCGCTCGCGGTGTGCTGATCGGGATCGGTCTGGTGATCGCGCTGATCGCGGCAGGCTTCGGGGTCGTCGAGCTGATCGCGCTGCCGTTCGGCGGCATCGGCATCCCCCCAGGCGTCCTGCTCGGGGTAATCCTTGACGGCGTGGTGCTCGCAATCCTCGCGGCGTTCGGGCGCCGCCGGCGCAACGCGGCGCTGGCCAAGCGCGGCGCTCCGGCGCGCTGAAGGGCTCGGCGCATAATGAGTGTGACGGCGCCAGCGCGCCGTCGAGCTCATGAGCCCGAAACGCACGCACCACAAACACTCCTCGACCAAGTCCTACCGGCGCCTGCTCGACCGCCTGGCGGCCCACCCCGACGTTCACCGCGTCGCGACCGGACGCGTGACGCCGCGGATGGGTGCGGGGCGCCCCGTGGCGCTGATCTCCAAGGTACGGCCCGTCGCCTCGGGTCTGTCGATCACGATCAACAGCGACGGCGCGATGATCGACGCCTACGTGATCACCGACCGCCCGGACGAGGTGACCGCATTCATCGCCGAACAGGGCTGGAGCGGCTGACGGCCAATACGCTTCGTCCGTGAGCGTATTCAGCGCGAAGGCGGCCGTCGCACGCTCCGCGGCTGTCGCGTCGAGGCTCGCCGGACGGGGCGCGACCAGCGTGCCCGGATCCGTGCTGCTCCAACTCGACCAGCACGCGATCGCGCGGCTGGCCGCCGGCCTTCGTCGCGGCAGCGTCGTGATCTCCGCGACCAACGGCAAGACGACGACCGCCGCGCTCGCGGGGTCGATCCTTGCGCGTGCGGGGATCACGACGGTCGACAACTTCGCCGGCGCGAACATGGCCGGCGGCATCGCATCTGCGCTTTTGGCTGCGCGCGGCCGCGCTGGGGCGCTGTCGGGCGAGCTCGGGGTGTTCGAGGTCGACGAGTTCTGGCTTGCGCCGGTCGCGGCCGAGCTTGACCCTCGCGTGATCGTGCTGAGCAATCTGTTTCGCGACCAACTTGACCGCTACGGCGAGCTCGAGACGATCGGCGAGCGCTGGGCGGGCGTCGTCGCCGGATCCTCGGCCCGCCTTGTCCTCGGCGCAGACGATCCGCTCGTCGCCTATCTCGGCGTGGGTGCGCAGGAGCCGCTCTACTTCGGCATCGAAGATCCGAACGTCGCGCGCTCGACTGGACTCGCCCACGCCGCGGACTCGACGCAATGCCGGCGCTGTGGCGGCGCCTACCGCTACGCGCACGTCTACGTCGGGCACCTCGGCGTGTATGAGTGCTCGAACTGCGGCCTGCGGCGCCCGCAGCCCGGCGTGAGCGCGCACAACGTGGTGCTCGAGGGCGCGCGCTCGGCGCGCTTCGAGCTCCGTACACCGGCGGGTAGCGGCACGGTCACGCTGGCGCTCCCGGGCCTTTACAACGTCTACAACGCGCTCGCGGCGGCGGCGCTGGCGACGGCGCTCGAGATCCCGCTCGCGACCATCGTCGACGGTCTGGGTGCGGCTCCGGCGATGTTCGGACGGGCCGAGCTTGTGCAAATCGGCAAGCGCGAGCTGCAGATCCTCCTGATCAAGAACCCGGCGGGCGCGAATGAGGTTCTGCGCACGCTCGCGCTCGAACCGGGCGAGCACGACCTGCTCGGCGTGCTCAACGACCAGATCGCCGACGGCCGCGACGTCTCCTGGATCTGGGACGCCGACTTCGAAGAGTTCGCCCCGCGCGTGCGCCACGTCACCTGCGCTGGCACGCGCGCACCGGAGCTGGCGCTGCGGCTGAAATACGCCGGCGTCCCGACGACGCGGATCGCGCTCGAACCAAACCTCGCGCGGGCACTCGATGCCGCCGTGGCGGCGGCGCCGGAAGACGGCAAACTCTACGCGCTGCCCACATATACGGCGATGCTCGAGCTCCGCGAGGTGCTCGGGCGCCGCGGGCAGGCTACGAACTTCTGGGACCGGACGTGAGCGAAGACGCCGTGATCTGGCACGACCTCGAGTGCGGCACCTACGCCGCCGACCTGCCGCTCTGGCGTGAGCTCGCGTTCGCGCATGCGGCGGGGCCGATCCTCGAGGTGGGCGCCGGGACAGGCCGCGTCGCGCTCGACCTGGCGACCCGGGGACAGCGGGTCATCGCGCTCGAACGCGACGAGGCGCTCGCCCATGAGCTCAAACGGCGCGCGCGGGATCTGCCGATCGACGTGCTCTGTGCCGACGCTTGCGATTTCGCGCTGGAGCAGCGGGTTTCGCTTTGTATCGTGCCGATGCAGACCGTGCAGCTGCTGGACGATCGCGGAGCGTTTTTCCGGTGTGCGCGGGCAGCCCTGGTCCCTGGCGGCGTACTTGCGCTCGCGCTGCTCGGCGAGGGCGTCCAGCCGTTCTCGGTCGAGCTCGAGGCCGATGTGCTCGAACGCGGCGGCGTGCGCTACACGAGCACGCCGACGGCGCTTCGGCAAACGACCGCCACCGTCGTGATCGAACGGCGCCGTCGCGCGGAAGGCGAGGCTGTTGAATACGCCTCGCTTGACGTCGTCACGCTCCAGCAGCTGGACGCCGCCACGGTGCTCGCCGAAACGGTCCCCAGCGGATTCGCACTCCACGGCGTGAGCTCCATCCCCCCCACCACCGAGCATGTCGGTAGCGCGGTGCTCCTGCTGAGCGCGGTGGCGCCATGAGCGCGCAGGTGGTCCGGGTCTGTGCGCTCTACCCGGAACTGATGAACATCTACGCCGACCGCGGCAACCTGCTGATGCTCGAACAGCGCTGTAGGTGGCGTGGGATCGACTTTCGCCTGAGCCCCAGCACGCTCGAGGCGCCGCTCCGTGACGAGCACGACATCTACTACATCGGCGGCGGACAGGACTCCGACCAGCGCCTTTGTGCCGCCGATCTCGTGGCCCGCAAGGCGCCCGCCCTGCGTGCGGCGGCGGCGCGCGGCGCGATCGTGCTCGGCGTCTGCGGTGGCTACCAGCTGCTCGGCCACTCCTATGAGATCGGCGAGGAGCACGTCGAGGGAGTTGGACTGCTTGACGTACGGACCGTGCGCGAGGATGGACCGCGCTTGATCGGCAACATCGCGATCACGCTCGAGGAGGGCGTGCTTGTCGGCTTCGAGAATCACGCCGGGCGCACGCGCCTCGGGCCAGACCAGCCGCCGCTTGGGCGCGTGCTGAGCGGTCACGGCAACGACGGGCACAGCGGCTTTGAGGGCGCGCGGCGCGACAACGTCCTTGGCACCTACATCCACGGCCCGCTGCTGCCGAAAAACGCCTGGCTGTGCGACTGGCTGATCGCGCGCGCGCTGGCAGTCGAGCCGGAGACGCTCGCTGTGCTCGACGATGCGCTCGAGGACGCCGCGCACGCTAGCGCCCTGCATGCCGCCGGGCGCTGATCGCGCCGACGGTCAGGTGTCGTGGCTCAGCCGCTCGAGCCGAATCCGCGGGTTCCGCGCTCGGCAGCCTCGAGCTCCTCTGCTTCCTCGAGCTCGACCTCGGGCAGGCTGACGATCACGAGCTGCGCGATGCGGTCGCCGGGACGGATCTCGAACGCCTCGGCGCGGTCGGTGTTCAAGAGCAACACGCGCAGCTCACCGCGGTAGCCCGCGTCGATCAGCCCGGGAGCATTGACCAGCGCGATGCCATGGCGCGCCGCAAGCCCCGAACGTGGCAGCACGAGCCCGGCGTGGCCGGTCGGTATTGCGACCGCGATACCGGTGCCGACGCTCGCCCGCTCCCCGGGCTCGATCCGCACGTCCTGCGCGCTGTAGAGGTCGAGGCCGGCATCTGCCTCGTAGGCACGGGTCGGCATCAGCGCGTGTTCCTCGAGCCGCGCGACGCGGACCCTCATGGCTTCGGCTTGCCGTTGGCGCTCACTGGCGTCGTGCGGTAGCGCGCGAAACGGGCGGCGCTTGCCGCGGGTAGCAGTGCGCTCACGCGGACGCCCTCGGCGGTGTCCTCGCGCTGCAGTTCGCCGGCGAGCGTGTGGAGTTCGGCGAGTTGGCCACCGTCGCTGTAGGGAACGAGCAGCTCGACCGGCTCGAGTGAGCGCACGAACTGCGCGTCAACCCGCTCGCGCAGCTCGTCGAGCCCCTCGCCGCTGACGGCGGAGACGAGCAGTGCGTCGCGCCGCCCGCTCCAGGCTCGGGCGCGCATTTCTTCGTCAAGCAGGTCCGCCTTGTTGAGCGCCAGCAGGCGCGGCACCTCGCCCGCGCCGATCTCCTCGAGGACATCCTCTACCGCGGCCATCATCGCCTCGATCTGGTCCTCCGGCGCGTGGGCATCGACGACGTGGATGATCAGGGTGGCGCGCCGCGTCTCCTCGAGGGTTGCGCCAAAGGCGTCAACGAGCTGGTGGGGCAGTTTGCGGATGAAGCCGACGGTGTCAGTCAGAAGGTAGCTACGGCCGTTGACCTCGAGCAGACGGGTCGTGGGGTCGAGTGTGTGGAACAGGCGGTCGGCAACGGGGACCTCCGCACCCGTCAGCGCTGCGAGCAGTGAGGACTTGCCCGCGTTCGTGTAGCCGGCCAGCGCGATCGCCGGTAACTGCGTGCGCTCGCGCTCGTTGCGCATGATCTGGCGGGTGCCCGCCACGGCGCGGAGTCGCCGACGGAGCGTCGAGATGCGATTGCGCGCGAGACGGCGATCGGTCTCGATCTGGGCTTCGCCCGGTCCGCGTGTGCCGACGCCACCACCGAGGCGTTCGAGGTGTGTCCACAGTCCCCGCATCCGTGAGAGGTTGTATTCGAGCTGTGCGAGCTCCACCTGGAGCTTGCCCTCGGCGCTGCCGGCGTGGCGCGCGAAGATGTCGAGGATCACGGCCGTGCGATCGATCACGGCGATCCCGAGCTCATCCTCGAGAGTGCGCTCCTGGCGCGGCGTGAGCTCGTCGTCGCAGGCCACGATGTTCGCGTCGAGTGCCAGGGCCAGCGCCTTGAGCTCGGCGAGCTTGCCCGGTCCGAGGTAGCTCTTGGGATGCGGGTGCTCGCGCTGCTGCACGAGCGTCCCGACCACAGCCACCCCGGCGGTGCGCAGCAGTTCCTCGAGCTCGGCGAGATCCTCTGGCCGCGACTGCGCGGCGAAGGTGACGGCGCGCTGGCTCGCGCGCGCGGTTCTCACCGTGCCAGCTTCCCGAGCCGCTCGATTGCCGTCATCAGACGATCATCGGGGGTTGTCAGCGAGATCCGGAAGAAGCCCTCGCCGTTTGGTCCGTAGGCGCCGCCGGGCGAAATCACGACTGCCACTTCCTCGAGCACGTGCTCGCAGTATGCCGCGGCGCTTTCAAAGCCCGCTGGTACCGGCGCCCAGATGTAGACCGTTCCCCGCGGTGGTGTCACGTTGACGCCGATCTTTGCCAGTGCCGCGCAGACGAGATCGCGACGCCGCTGGTAGATCCCGTTCATCGCGCGGACGTAATGGTCGATATTGGGCGCGAGAGCGGCCGCACCGGCTAGCTGTACGGCCTCGAAAAGGCCGGAGTCGACGTTTGTCTTCAGGCGCCAATACGAGGCGATCGCCTCGCGATTGCCAACGATCGTCGCGCAGCGCCAGCCCGTCATGTTGTAGCCCTTGGAGAGCGAAAACACCTCGACGCCGACGTCCTTGGCTCCAGGCGTCGCGAGGAACGACGGCGCGACGTAGCCATCGAACGTGGTCTCGGAATAGGCGTTGTCGTGGACGATCAGGATGTCGTTGGCGGCGCCGAACTCGACGAGGCGCTCGAAGAACCCCTCTGGCACGACGGCGCCGGTGGGGTTGTTCGGATAGTTGACGAAGAGGACGCGCGCCCGCGCGCGCGTCTTGGCGTCTATCGCGTCAAGGTCAGGGATGAAGCCGAGCTCCGGCACGAGCGGCATCAAGACGGCCTCGCCGCCAACGAGCAACGGTCCGCCCGTGTACACGGGGTAGCCCGGATCAGCGGCCAGCGCGACATCACCAGGATCGAGGAACGCGAGGTTGAGATTGAAGATGCATTCCTTGGCGCCGATCGCCGGCATCACCTCGCCGTCGGGATCGATCTCGACCGAAAAGCGCCGCGCGTAGAAGGTCGATACCGCTTCGCGGAACTCCTCGCGACCACGGTTTGAGGGGTAGGTGTGCGTCGTCGGGTTGGCGAGCGCCCGCTGGGCCGTATCGACGATCGGCGGGTAGGTGGGCGTATCGGGGTCGCCGATCGCGAGCGTGATCACATCGACCCCCGCTGCGCGCTTGTCCGCGATCTTCCGCTCCAGCTGTGCGAAGAGGTAGGGCGGAATGCGCTCGAGGCGGTCACTGTGTCTCATGTAGTTCCTTGACGAAGTCGTCGGCGAGCACTCCCGCATATACCGGCAGCGCCCAGCCGCTCAGGGTCACGTTCAAGTCTCCTCCTACGACCACTTCGAGCTGGCCACCGTCGAGCCGCACGGTGATCCGGCTCGCGCCGCCGGCCAGATGATGGGCGACCGCAGCGCCGCTCGCCCCGGTGCCCGAGGAGAGCGTTTCGCCGACGCCACGCTCGAAGATGCGGACCCGGATCTCCTCCGGCGCGAGCGCGTGGTACCACGACACGTTGGTGCGGTTGGGAAAGAGCGGGTGGTGCTCGATCGCGGGCCCAATCGCGCCGAGGTCGAGCTGCTCGAGTTGGTCGAGCTCCGCGCAGGCGATGGCGCACTGCGGATTGCCGATCGAAACATGCTGAAAGCGCCAGAGCCGCCCGTCGGCCTCGAGCTCAGCGACGCCATCGGGCGGTCCCGAGGGGAAGTCCTTTGACACGGTGCTCGCTCGACCGATGTCGACCGCGCAGGTGTGCGGGCCGGTAATCCGCGGTCGCACCGGGCCCGCCGCGGTGAGGATCGCGAACTCGTCGCGGTCGGTGAAGCCACGCTCGCGCAGGTACATGATCGCCTCTCGCGAGCCGTTGCCGGACAGCTCCGACTCCGAGCCGTCAGGGTTGAAGACGCGCAAGTTCGCGACGTAGGCGGGATCTTCGCTCCGTTCGAGCACCAGGATTCCGTCCGCCCCCACCCCGAGGTGGGGATCGCAGATTCGCCGGATGCGCGCCGGGCTGAGCTCCCATGGCAGCGCCGATGCTTCGACGATCACGTAGTCGTTGCCGAGCGCCTGCCACTTCTCGAACTGCACGCGCCTCCGTTCCGCTTGCGGTGTACAGCGGCGATCATTGCAGCGCCGCGGCGACGTCGTCGGGCGACCGGCCGGTCACATCGATCAGCTCGACGTTGGGCAACTTGCGAAGCCAGGTCAGCTGGCGTCGCGCGTAGTTGCGCGTGTGGCGCTTCAGCGCCTCTATGTCGCCGTCGATCAGCTCTTGGAACCCGAGCGCTTTGCGCGCCGTCGCCGAGACACCGGCCTGCTCAGCGGCGGCGACCTGCTCGCGTGCACCAGCGGCAACGATCTGATCGACGCGCGCGTCGATTCGTGCGTAGAGCGCCTTTCGCTCCATCGCCAGCCCGATCAGGCGCGTCGGATGGCGTACGACGTCGCTCCAAAGCTGTGAGCGCTCGGGTGGCGGCGTGAGGGCCCCGATTTCCTCGAGTTCGAGCGCGCGGACGATGCGGTGCCGGTCACCCGGGGCGATCTGCTCCGCAGCCCAGGGCGCGCGCTCGCTCAGTACGCCGTGCAGCGCTTCCGGTCCGCGTGCCTCGAGCTCACCCATCCAGCGCTCGCGCACAGCCAGCGGCGGTGGCGGTCGCAGATCGAGATCGCTGAGCGCGGCGCGGAGATAGAGGCCGGTGCCGCCAACGACGATCGGCGTCGCGCCCGCTTCGAGCAGGTCGTCGATCTCGACGTGCGCAAGGCGGGCGTATTCGGCGACGCTGACGCGCTGATCGAGCGCCACGCAGGAGACGAGGCGGTGTTCGAGCACGGCTTGCTCGGCGGCGGTTGGCGCGGCGGTCAGCAGCTCGATGCCGGCGTAGAGCTGCAGGGCGTCGGCCGAGACCGCTACCGGCTGCTCGCCGCGCGCACGCAGACGTGCCGCCAGCGCGATCGCGATCGTCGTCTTGCCAACACCGGTCGGGCCGAACAGCGCAATGATCTCCCTGCTCACCGGCTCAGTATCGTGGTCACGCATGGCGCGGCGCATGCAGATCAGTGGCGCGAGCACGCTGATCACCGGAGCGAGCGGCGGCCTTGGCGGCGTGCTTGCGCGCAGGTTCGCGAGCGAGGGCGCAAAGCTGATCCTCACTGGTCGGCGGCGGGACATCCTCGATGCGCTCGCTGCCGAGATCGGTGGCGAGGTGATCGCCGCTGACCTCGGTGACCCTGAGGAGGTCGACCGGCTGCTCTGTGCGGCCGGAAGCGTCGACATCCTCATCGCCAACGCCGCGGCGCCCGGCAGCGGGAGGCTGGCGACGCTCGAACCGGTCCACATCGACCGCGCGATTGACGTTAACCTGCGCGCGCCGATCATCCTCAGCCAGGCGCTCGCGCCGCAGATGGTCGAGCGGGGAAGCGGCCAGATCGTTTTTATCGGCTCGCTCTCCGGTAAAGCGGCGACCGCCGGATCGTCGGTCTACAACGCGACAAAGTTCGGCCTTCGCGGCTTCGCGCTCGCGTTGCGCGCCGAGCTAGCGCGCAGCGGCGTCGGCGTGGCGCTGATCGAGCCCGGATTCATCGGCGCTGCCGGGATGTACGCGGACTCGCGTGTGAAGCTGCCGCCAGGCGTCGGCATTGTCAGCCCCGAGCGGGTGGCGGACGCTGTTGTGGGAGCGATCCGCCACAACCGCGGCGAGGTCACGGTTGCGCCGCTGGCGCTGCGCGCCGGCGCGAGCATTGCCTTGCTCGCCCCCGAGCTTGCAGCCCGTGGCACTCGCGCCCTCGGTGGCGATCGCGTAGCGCGTTGCTTCGAAGAAGGACAGACCGACAAACGCTGAGGCTACGCCGCCGGTGGCACCCGGCGCTCAGCCCACTGCGCGTGCGGCAATCCGCTCCTCGCCCGCGAGCGTCTGACTCGTCGCGGCCGTCACGCTGACCATCGCGAACTCTCCCGGCCTCGCAAGCCCAGTGAAGTTGACGACCTTGTTGTGGCGGCTTCGCCCGCGTAGGCGCTCCGGATCGGTGCGGCTCTCCCCTTCGACCAGGACCTCGACGGTGCGCCCGACGAAGCGCTGGGCGCGTTCGCGCGCTCGACGCTGGACGAGCTCGAGCAACCGCTCCATCCGCGCGAGCTTGACGTCATGTGACACGAGGCCGGTGGTCACGGTGGCCGCCTCCGTACCGCGACGCGGCGAGAAGAGAAACGTGAACCCGCCGTCGTAGCCAACGGCGTCGACCACCTCGAGCGTCTGCTCGAAATCGGCCTCGGTCTCACCGGGGAAACCGACGATGATGTCGGTGGTGAGAGCGACGTCGGGGACGTACTCGCGGATCAGCGCGACACGATCGAGGTAGCGCTCGCGATCGTATGTGCGGCGCATCGCGCGCAGCACACGCGAGGATCCGGACTGCAGCGGCAGGTGGATGTGCTCGCACAGCGAGCGCAGCTCAGCGTGCGCGCGGATCACATCCTCACGCATGTCTTTGGGATGTGGGCTCGTGTAGCGGATCCGTTCGAGGCCTCCGATAGCGTCGAGCTCGCCAAGCAGCTCGGCAAAGCTCGCCCGGGTGGGGCGCAGGTCACGGCCGTAGGAGTTGACGTTCTGGCCGAGCAGGGTGATCTCGCAGACCCCGTCGTCGGCCATCGCGCGGGCCTCGGCGACGAGGTCTTGCAGCGGACGGCTGACCTCGAGACCGCGTGTCGAAGGGACGATGCAATAGGCGCAGCGGCAGTTGCAGCCGACGCTGATTTGCAGCCATCCCTGGGTCGCACGGCCGCGCTTGGCCGGCAAATCGCCGGTGAAGGATTCGAACTCGAAGTAGCCCTGCGCGCTGAGCGAGTCGCTGAGGAGAAAGTCGGCGAGCCGGTTCACTTGTCCCGGTCCGAACGCCACATCGACGAAGGGGAAGCGCTCGAACACCTCGTCCTTGAGTGACTGCGCCCAGCAGCCGCCAACACCGACAATGCGCGAGGGATCCTCGCGCTTCAGCCGCTTGGCCTCGCCGAGATGGGCAATCAGGCGATTGTCGGCCGATTCCCGGATCGAGCAGGTGTTGAAGAGGATCAGGTCCGCTTCGGCGCGCGAGTCCGCCTCGCTATAGCCGAGGGCGTCGAGCATGCCCCGCATCCGTTCGGAGTCGTGCTCGTTCATCTGGCACCCGAACGTCGTGACGTGGTACCGCATTCGCATACGGGCAGTGTCGCGCACGTCGATCATGACGGCCGGCGCTCCCGCTGCGATTCGTCGCGTTGTCATCGCCGTCACGATAAACGGCGACGGTCCACAGGGGATAGTTCACGGCGCGGGTTTTTTGAGCGGTCGGCGGCGCAGATACGACGCGGAGTGTATGTGCTGCCCGTGGGTGGCCTCCGATAACAGAAACATCCTCCCGATCCATTCTGCGTCACGCGGGCGCCCGGCCTCCGCGACGGCCGGGCGCCCGCCGCCGGGCGTGGCGCGCCAGCCAAACCTGGGCCTGCGCCTGCTCGCCGAACGGCCGATCCCACTGGTTGAGCCCACCGGCGAACGGCGGCTCATCGGGCCTATGACAACACATCCCGCATAGTCCGCTTGACATGCGCCTAGTCCACTTGACAGCAGTGGCACCCCAAGGACTAATACCGCCATGACAATAATCACGCTGCACAACGGTGACGAGTACTTCGTCAGTGAGAGCTTGGACTACGTCCTCGCAATTCCACGAGATCGCCTCGAAGCTCTACTGTGCCTCACTAATGCAGCAGACCGGCAGCCGCTTGACATGCGCACGGCTGACGTTCACAGCGCAAGTGGCTTGCACGACGCGCCGACTCAGGGGACCTGCCCGAACCCTCCGCCGGCGCGTAAACGCGGCATCCTGAGTTCGACCCGGCGCGGGCGTCAATGAGGAGCCGGTGACGAACCAGGTCTGTTCCGTACCGGTAGCTCAATATGGCGTCTCGTCCGGTTAGCTGGGGCCGCTCCGGCGACGCTCGCTCCAGCGCCACCGCCCACTCCGTGGAAAAATCACTGCCTCCCGGATCGGAGGCCCTGAACTGTTGCGACACATTGTGATGTTGCGCTTCAAGCCCGAAGCCAACGCCGAGACGCGGGCGACGGTGGTTGCGGGGCTGCGTGGGCTTCCAAGCCACGTTCCCACGATTCGCGGCTGGACCGTCGGCGAGAACGCCGGCGTGAATCCGGACGCGTTCGACGTCGTGCTCGTCGGAGAGTTCGACGACGTCGAGGGGTACGTCGCCTATCGCGACCACCCTTTCCACGTCGAGTTCATTCGCACGCACACCAAGCCCAACACCGCCGACCGGGCGAGCATTCAGTTCGAGCTCGACGACGCTTAGCGTGCCCGTCGTCGCCGGGCTTGGGGAACAGCCGAGTTCATGGGACGACTAATGGTTCGGCCTCAAATCAATCATCTCGCTCGTGACGGCGAATAGCGTCGTAGGCGACGTCGCTGTCGTAGCCCTGGCGGATCAACACAGCGAAGGCGCGCTGGCGCTCGGGGTCACTGCGGAGCGGCCGCGGGAAACGGCGACGAAGCAGGGCGACCGCAGCGTCGCATTCGCTTGGCGCATCGAACTCGGCGAGCGTCAGCTCGATCAACTCACGGTCAACACCGGCGCTGAGCAGGCGGGCACGTATGCGCTCCACCCCCCAGCCTTCGATCTTGCGTCGGTCCTCGGCGAGCATGCGCGCGTAGCGCGCGTCGTCGAGGTAGCCCTGCTCGACGACGACCTCTATCGCGGCGCTGGCAGTCTGCTCCTCAACTCCGGCTCGCGCCAGCCGCCCGTGCAGCTCGGCGACGCTGTGCTCGCGCCGGGCGAGATGGGAATAGCAGCGCGCGAGCGCGTCGTCCAACGCGAGCGCGTCGTTCGGCGCGTTGGCCCCTTCGGCTGCGGTGGGATCGCCTAGGAGCCCGCGCCGCGGCGGAAACGCCGGCGCGGGATCGAGCCCCGCCCCCACCTATGCCGCTTGCTCGTCCGCGACCGTGATCGCGGCGGCCTCCTTCTCAAAGTCCAGAGGCTCGTCGTCGTCGGCCTCGACGGCCACCGGCCCGACTGTCGGGCGCACCACGTCGTCGTCGCTGGGCTCGATTGGCTCGACGAGCGTCTCCGAGATACCGAGCGCGTCGTAGATCCGCTGTTCGATCTCCTTCGCGAGCTTTTCGTTCTGCTCGAGGTAGGTCTTCGCGTTGTTGCGTCCCTGGCCTAGCCGCTCGTCGCCGTAGGAGAAGAACGAGCCGGACTTCGTGACGATGTTGTGCTCGATCCCGAGGTCGATCAGGCAGCCCGATGTCGATATTCCCTTGCCGAATTCGATGTCGAACTCGGCCTGGCGGAACGGCGCCGCGACCTTGTTCTTGACGACCTTCACGCGGACCCGGTTACCAACTGCTTCGGTCCCGTCCTTGAGCGTTTCGATCCGCCGGATGTCAAGGCGCTGCGATGCGTAGAACTTCAGCGCGCGCCCGCCGGGTTGCGTTTCCGGCGATCCAAACATTACGCCGATCTTCTCGCGGATCTGGTTCGTCAGGATGCAGAGGGTCTGCGTGCGGTTGAGATTGCCCGCGAGCTTGCGCATCGCCTGCGACATCATCCGCGCCTGCAGGCCGACACTCTGGTCGCCCATCTGTCCCTCGAGCTCGGCGCGCGGTGTGAGCGCCGCGACCGAATCGATCGCGACGACGTCAACCGCGCCGGACCGCACGAGCATGTCGGCGATCTCGAGCGCCTGCTCGCCATAGTCGGGCTGGGAAACCAGCAGCTCGTCGATGTTCACGCCGATCCGGCTGGCGTAGAGCGGGTCCATGGCGTGCTCGGCGTCGATGAACGCGCAGGTGCCGCCCAGCTTCTGTGCCTCGGCGAGGACGTGGTAGATCAGCGTCGTCTTGCCCGAGGACTCGGGTCCGAACACCTCGACGATCCGTCCTCGCGGCACGCCGCCGATGCCGAGCGCGAGGTCGAGCGACAGCGCGCCCGTGGGGATCGCTGAGCAGCGCACCTGCGCACCCGGGTCGCCCATCCGCATGACCGACCCCTTGCCGAACTCACGCTCGATCTGCGTGAGTGCACCCTGCAACGCGGCCACGCGGGCCTTAGCCGCCTTTTCGTCTTCTGTCGCGGTCATCCTGAAAGCTCCTCTTGTTTGTCTGTAGGGCCACGCTACGGGCCAATCCGGACAGAACAACGCGATCGCAGCGACCTGGCCCGCTCACCACCCCCCGACGCTGGCAAGCGCCTCGTAGCGCGCGCCCTCGGGCTCCAAATAAGACCGCAAGAGAACAACTTTGTCGGCCACGAACGAGAGCTGCGGCGTTGGCGGAAACCCACTCGCGAGCATCTCGTTGCGTGCCATGTGCTCAGCGGATTTGCCGCCAAAGCGACCACGACGACCACCGATCCCCGCCCGCATCCGCGCCACCGTCACGTGCGGGCGGAAGCGCTCCCGTCCCGGGGCCCAGTCGATCGTCGCGGCGATCTCGCGCACAAGCACCGAACGCAGCCGGCCGAGACCGCCGTCCGGATCTCCCACCTCGACGGCGAGCACACGCGGTTGGCGCGGCGGCAGGAACACCGGCGCGCCGAGCGCAAGCTCGCCGATCGCCGCGACGGGCTCAGCCGCCGCGCCGAGCAAGCCGGCAAGTCCCTCGACGCAGGCAAGCGGCTGCTCGCCGAGGAAGCAGAGCGTGATGTGCAGCGCCTCCGGCGCGAGACGGCGCGCGCCCCCCGCAGGGCCGCCGCTCACGGCACCTACAACGCCGAGCGCCGCGCGCGCCCAGCGCGCCAGCTCCGCGCTGACCTCGACGGGCAGGCTCACGGCGATGAAGAGCCGCGCGCGGACACCACCCGCGTCGCTGCGGCCGGCGGGGCTCACGCTGCGGCCGTGTCGCCTTCCGCGGCCGCATCGCTCTCGCCCAACAGCAGCCGGCGCAGCAGGTGCATCGCCAGCGTCGTCGTGCGATCGCGCACCTCCGCGCGGTTACCCGGTAGCTGCGCGCGGCGCACGAGCCGCCGTCCGTCACGCCCGCTCGCGGCCACAAAGACGAGACCGACCGGCTTCTCGGCACTCCCACCGCCGGGACCGGCGATTCCGGTAACACCCACCCCAACGTCGGCAGAGAGCCGCTCGCGCGCCCGCTCAGCGAGCGCCAGCGCCGTCTGCGCCGAAACCGCCCCATGCTCCACGAGCACGTCGTGGCCCACGCCGACCAGCTCCTCCTTCACGGCGTCGGAGTAGGCGACGATCCCACCTCGCAGGTAGGCCGAGGACCCGGGCCGTTCGGTCAGCCGCCCGGCGAGGAGCCCACCGGTGCAGGACTCGGCGACCGCCAGGCTAAAGCCCTGCTCGACGAGCATCCCCGCAACCTGGTCGTCGACGAGGCTGCCGTCCTCGGAGAACAGTTCCTCGCCGTGGCGCTCGCGCACAACAGCAACGAACGCCTCGTAGATCGCGGCGTCGCCGGCCTCGAAGCGCGTGACGATCTCGATCTCGCCGCGGCGCAGGCATGTCGTCACCTCGATCCGCCCGAAATCGACGCCCCGCTCGTCGGCCAGCCGCAGCGTCTGGGCGATCTGCGACTCGGGCAAGCCGTAGAGGCGCAGCATCCGCTGCTCGTAGGTCGTCCGCCCGGCCACGGCGCGAGCAAACGTCTCCGTCTCCACTGCGGCATGCCATAGCGCCTGCAGCTCGCGCGGCGGCCCCGGAAGCACGACGACCGTCGGTCCAACGAGACCCTCGGCTGGCGGCACGACAAGTCCCGGCGCCGTTCCGACCGGTGCGAGCACCGTCGCACCTTCGGGCACGACCGCCTGCTTGCGGTTCGACGCCCGGATCTCCTCCTCGGTGAGGTGCGGCCAGCGACTGCGCATCGGCCGCAGGATCTCGGCGATCCGCTCCTCGAGCGCGACATCGAGGACCATCGCCCGCCCGGCGAAGCCGCCGACGACGCTGGCGGTGAGGTCATCGGCGGTCGGTCCGAGACCGCCGCTCGTGACGACAAGGCTGACGCCGAGCGAGGAGCACCACTCGAGCGCTGCGAGCATGTCATCGGGGCGGTCGCCGACGATCGTCACGTGCGCGAGATCGATACCGAGCTCGAAGAAGCGCGCGGCAAGCCAGGGACCGTTGCGATCGCTCACGCGGCCGCCGAGCAGCTCGGTGCCGGTGACGACGATTGCCCCGCGCACGCTCACGTGCACTCAAGCCGCGTCGGCGTTGCCAGCTTCTTGCGCAGCTTCGCGGTGATCTCATAGCGGACATCGCCGCCGGCCTGCTGGATGGCAAACGTGTGACCGTCGATCTCAAGCCTCGCCGACGTGTTGCCCAGGGTGAGGATGAACTCGCGCGAGTGATAGGTCACGCGGGGCGATCGCGCGTCGAGAATAACGCCAGGAATGCGGATGCGGCCGGCGTCGGCGACGAGGCAGACATAAACCGACGTGGTCGGCTGCACCTCAAGCGACACGCAGTCGCTCGGCAGCGGCGTGCTGGCGCAACCGCGCGCCGCGACCGTCCGCCCGCCGGTCGTGGTCCCACTCCCCGCGCCCGCGGCCGCGTGCATCGTCGCCCCCGACCCGACCCGAGACGCCAGCGTGTGCGACGAACCTGCCGGCGAGGACGAACCACCGCCGCGCTCGATCAACACAACCGCGACCGCGAGTACGACGATCAGCCCCGCGGTTCCGGCCCAGCGCGCGCGGCGCCTCCGCCCCCCTCGCGCGCCGCCGCCGCCGCCGCCACCACCGCCGGCGCGCGCGCCCGACCCGAAACTCGGGCGCACCGGAATCAGGTCGAGCTCGTGCGGTTCCTCCCACTGGCGCTTGTACTCGTCGACGAGCATCCGCCCGTCGAGGCCGAGCATGTCGCCATAGGAGCGCAGAAACGCCTTGGTATAGGTCGGGCCCGGCAGCAGGCTCCATTCCTCGTTTTCGAGCGCCCGCAGGTACTTCGCGCGGATCCGCGTGGCCTCCTCGATCTCGGAGATATCCCGCCCATCGCGCATACGCGCTTCACGGAGTGTCGGTCCAATTCCGGGCATATGCAGGGCAAGCGTAGCGCCGCGCTCCGGCGCGACCCGGCGAGCGGGCTACTGCGTGTCGGATCCGGCGATGTGAATCGCCTCGCTGGCGCCCGCGCCGCCTGCCACGCCACCGCCGGCCCGCTGTGAGCGCTCGCCGAGCGCCGCCAGCACGCGCGGCAGGTCAGCCTCGGTCACGAGCACCTGACGCGGTTTCGAGCCTTCGTAGCCGGAGATGATCCCGCGCCGCTCGAGCATGTCGATGACGCGGCCGGCGCGCGTGTAACCGAGGCGCAGCCGGCGCTGCAGCATCGACGTCGACGCCGTTCCCATCTCGACGACCAGCTCGATCGCCGCCTCGAGCAGCGGATCCTCGTCGGGATCAAAGCCGTCGCTCTCGCCGTCGCCCTCCTCCTCGTGCGCTTCGACCTCCTGCAAAAGCTCCTCGCGCAGCTCCGGCTCACCCTGGCGGCGCCAGTGATCGGTCAGCGCGGCGATCTGCGCCTCGTCGACGTAGGCGCCCTGGATGCGCTGCGAGGAGGAGCTGCCGATCGGCGCGAACAGCATGTCACCGGCCCCGAGCAGCGACTCGGCGCCGTTCTGGTCAAGAATCACGCGCGAGTCGATCTGCGAGGACACCGAGAACGCGATCCGCGACGGGACGTTGGCCTTGATCATTCCCGTGATCACGTCGACGCGCGGCGACTGCGTCGCGAGCACGAGGTGGATGCCGACGGCGCGCGCCTTCTGCGCGAGGCGGATGATCGAATCCTCGACATCGGTCGGCGCGACCATCATCAGGTCGGCGAGCTCGTCGATCACGCAGAGGATGTAGGGCAGCGGCGGCTCGCCCGCCGCCAACCGCACACGATTGAGCTCGACCAACGAGCGCGTGCGCGAGAGCGACATGATTCCGTAGCGCTGCTCCATCTCTCGCACCAGGTTCATCAGCGCGTTGGCCGCCATCCGCGGGCTCGTGATCACCGGCGTCAGCAGGTGCGGAATCGAGTCGTAGTGGTTCAGCTCGACCTGTTTCGGGTCGACCAGCACGAGCCGCACGTCGTGCGGTGTGGCGCGCAGCAGGATGCTCGCGAGCATCGCGTTGACCGCGGCCGATTTGCCGGACCCGGTTGTCCCCGCGACCAGCAGGTGCGGCATCTTCGCGAGGTCGGCGCCGATCGCGCGTCCCGCCACGTCCTTGCCGAGCCAGACCGTCAGCGGCGACCAGTCCTCAGGCGGCTCCTGGTAGACGTCGCCGAGGCGGACGATCCGCCGCTTGGCGTTCGGAACCTCGACCCCGACCGCCTGCTTGCCGGGGATCGGCGCGAGGATCCGCACGTCTGTGGCGGCGAGCGCGTAGGCCAGGTCGTCCTTCAGCGCCGCAACCTTAGCCACCTTGATGCCGGCGGCGAGGCGCAGCTCATAGCGCGTGATGTGGGGGCCGGCGACGGTCCCGACGACGGTCGCCTGCACGCCGAAGTGTCCGAGCGCCTCGACCAGCCGCGCGGCCACCTTCGCCTGCCCCGCGGTGTCCGGGCGAGTCTCTCCGCCGCTCGACCGCGTGAGGATGTTGGCGCTCGGCAGGCGCCAGTGAAAGCTCGGATCGTCGGTGACCGAGGCGCGAAAACGCCCCTGCGGCGTGAGGCTCGCGGCGTCGAGCGCCCCCAGCGGCGGCTCCTCTTCTATTGGCTCCGCCCCTTCGGGCTCCGCCTCGAGGATGGCGGCATCGAAGAGCGAGGCGTTGCTGTCGGGCTCGAAAGCGTCGAAGTCGCGTTCGTCGTTGGACGGCGCCTCGACGTGACCGGCGCGGATGACGAGCTCGCGCCCGTGCGGGTCGGGCGCCACGATCGCCGGCGGCAGCTCGGTGTCATAGGGCAGCGATGTCCTTGTCATCGTCGTACGGCGCACCGTCGAGACCTCCCCCAGCCGCCCCCTGGCACGGGCGAGCGTGCCGCCGGCGGCGCCGATTGCGAGGGCCAGCGAGCCGCCGCTCAGCAACACGGTGCCGGCGAGGAGCAGGAAGACGGCGAGGAAGTCCGCCCCGAGCGTCCCGGCGACGTGACTGGCTGCCCACAGCTCGGCCTGACCGACGATGCCACCGCGGTGCTCGAACAGCGTGGCGCTCCAGTAGTGCGCCGGCGCCGCGGAACCGCTGATGCCGAGCGTGTTTGCGCCAAGCGCAAGCGTCGCCGACGCAAAGAGGAAGAACGGGCTCGCGCGCAGCGGTCGCGGTGAGCTGATCAGCGGCGCCAGCACGAGCATCGCGCCGGCGGCGCCGAGGGCGACGGGAACGCCGTCGCGCGCCACGCCGAGGAGCCAGGCCAGCCCGCGCGCGGCGCCGTTGCCGGCGCTGCCGCCATTCCAGTGCGCGTAGAGCACCCCGCCGAGGAAAACGCCCACCGCGGCGAGGCCGAGGCCGAGCACGTCGAGCTCGCGCTGGTCGAGCTTGAAGTCACGCCAGCTCGGCCAGCTGCGCCGCCGCCGCGTGCGCCGACGACCGCTCGCCCTCCCGCGCGCGGGCGTTCGGCGGCGCTTGGCGGCGCCACGCGCCGGTGTGGCACGGCGCTTGGGGCTTGCTCGGGGAGCCATCGCCTGGCCATTCGACACCGGCGCGCGTTTGCCTGCGCCTTCAACGGGCAATAAAGATCGCAAAGCAGCCGCTGCGCACGCCCTAACATCGTCGTGATGAATGACTATGCGCGTTCTCCCCGCGTGCTCGTGGTTGAGGACGATGGAGACATCGCCGACGTGCTCGTGCGCTCGCTGCGCCTCGAGGGCTACGACGTGCGACTGGCGACCGACGGCGTCATCGCGCTGGACGAGGCCCACGCCTTCCTGCCGGACGTCGTGATCCTCGATCTCGGCCTGCCGCGGATGGACGGCGTCGACGTCGCCAAGCAGCTGCGCAGCGACGACGACGTGCCGATCTTGATGCTGACCGCCCGCGACGCGCTCGAAGCGCGGGTCGTCGGCCTCGATGCCGGCGCCGACGACTATCTCGTCAAACCGTTCGAGCGCCAGGAGCTCCTGGCGCGACTCCGCGCCCTGTTGCGGCGCCGCCCGCCGCGCGGTAGCGCGTCGTTGCGCGTCGCCGATTTGTCGCTCAACCCGGACACCCACGAGGTCTTTCGCGGCGAGCGCAGCATCGATCTGACCCAGCGCGAGTTCGAGTTGCTCGAGTACCTGCTGCGCAACGAGCGCATCGTGATCTCGCGCCAGCGCCTGCTCGACGAGGTCTGGGGCTACGACCCGTTCTCGACGACCAACACGATCGAGGTCTTCGTCTCCAACCTGCGGCGCAAGCTCGAGGCCGGCAGTGAGCCGCGCCTACTGCACACAATCCGTGGAGCCGGCTACGTCCTCCGCGCCTGAGGCCTCGCCCGCGCCCGAGCCGGCGGCGGAGCCCACGCCCCCGGTCCCCGAGGCTCGGCGCATGCGGACGCCGCTATCGCGGCTGCCGATCCGCTTGCGACTGGCGGTCAGCGTGAGCGGCGTGACGTTCCTGATGTTGGTCGTGTTCGGCATGGCGGTCCGCGACCTCACGGCGCATCGCCTACGGTCGAACTTCGACTCGCAGGTCATCGCCCAGGCCGGCAATCTCGCGAGCGACGTTCATCCCGAGTTCGCCTCACGGACGCTCGGTATCTCGAACGCGAACCTGGCGGACTTCGAAATCGGCGGCGGCGCGGTCAGGATGTACGACCTCGACGGAACACCCGCGACATCCTCCAGCGGGCCCTACCTGGGGTCCCCGACGCCCGATCCACCTCCCAACGGCTATCGCGCCGACACCGTGAACGGCTACCGGGTTGTGACGGAGGCTCCGGTCTATCAGAACGGCGACAGCCTGCTGATCCAGTACGGGCTCTCGACGGCCCCGCTCAACTCGGACATTGCCAACCTCGACCTGCTCGTCCTGCTCGGCGTCCTCGCCGGTACGGCCCTCGCGTTCGGCGCCGGGTGGCTGGTCGCACAACGCGCGATCATGCCGATCGCGGAGCTTACGGCGGCGGCGAGTGAGATCGAGCGGACCGGGGATCCGACGCGCACGCTCCCCGAGCCGACCGCCGACGACGAGGTTGCCGAGCTATCGCGCACGCTGGCGACGATGCTCACCTCGCTCAACGACGCGCGCGCGCGCACCGAATCCGCGCTCGACCGCCAACGACTCTTCGTTGCCGATGCCTCGCACGAGCTGCGCACACCGCTGACGAGCGTGCTGGCAAACCTCGAGCTGCTCGAGGACACGCTGGATGGACCTGAGCGCGAGCTCGCGCGCTCGGCCCTGCGCTCGACCCAACGGATGCGCCGTCTGGTCGCCGACCTCCTGCTGCTCGCGCGCTCGGACGTCAAGCACCCGCCGTCGTCCGGTCCGCTCGACCTCGCGGACCGCGTCGTGGCCGCGGCGAGTGAACTCGAGCCGACAACCGATAACCACGTGCTCACGCTGGACGTCGAGCCGACGCCGCTGGTTGGCAGCGCCGATGACCTCCAGCGCGTCGCGATCAACCTGATCGAGAACGCGATCCGCCACACCCCGCCGGGCACCCACATCACCGCCACGACGCGCCTGCGTCGCGACGGGCAAGCCGAGTTGACCGTCGCCGACGACGGACCGGGCATCCCGCCCGCGATCAGGGACCACCTGTTCGAGCGCTTCGTGCGCGGCGGCGGCGAGAGCAGCGGCTCGTTCGGCCTTGGCCTGGCGATCGTCGAGGCCGTCACCCAGGCCCACGGCGGCACCGTCACGGTCAAGAGCACGCGCCGCACCGGCACCCGCTTCACCGTGCGACTCCCCGCCCACACCCCGGCAGCGGTCCCAGCGGCGCAAGACGAACGCGAAGCCTTGGCGGCAAGCGCAGCGTCTTAGAAACACGCGCTTTCCGAATCGTCGTAGGGTTCGCGCTCGTTCCGTCTGCGCGTGATCACTGAGGAGACGAGATGGCTAAGCCGAAGTCAACGCCCGACGACGAGCCCACGACCGTGATCGGCGACGAGTCCGAGGTCACCGCACTGATCGAGGAGGGTGAGACGGACGGTAAGAGCGCGCAGGACGTCGTTGACGAGATTCACGCGGCCGCTGCGGAAGAGGCAGGCGCAACCGAAGAGCGGGCCTATGGCCGCATAGGTCGGCAGTTCGACCGGAGTTCCCCGTTCTTCGTCGGCTTGACGGGCGCGTTCGGCGTTGCGGTCGTCTACGCGTTTGTCTCGGCGGTGCTTGCCGCCGGACAGATCCTGCTCCTGCTCGCGCTCACGGTCGTCATCGCGGTCGGCCTGGACCCAGCCGTCGTGTGGGTGCACCGCCGCGGCCTCCCCCGGTGGGCCTCCGTCGTCGTCGTGCTCGCGGTCGCGCTCGGCATCTTTGGCGGGTTCATCGCGGTGGCTGTGCCGGTCATGGTCAACCAAGCCTCGGCACTCACGAAAGAAATCCCCCATTACCTGCACACACTCAATAACAACCACACGTTCCTGGGGAAGCTGAACGGGCGCTACCACATCGTCACGTCGATCCAGACATTCATCAGCAAGGGCGGCTCCTCAGCGATCGCTGGAGGGGTGCTCGGATTCGGCAAGCTTGCGCTCGACCTGATCGCCTCCGTGGCCTTGGTACTGATCATCTCGATCTACCTGCTGGCCGACCTCCCACGCGTCAAACGGGGCCTCTACCAGCTCGCCCCCGCCTCACGTAGGCCACGGATGGTCCTCCTCACCGACGAGATCATGAGCCGTATCGGCGGCTATGTCCTTGGCGACCTGCTCACGTCGTTCATTGCTGGGTTTGGCACCTGGGCCTGGTGTCTGATCCTGGGAATCCCCTACGCGGTTCTCCTCGGCTTGCTCGTCGCGTTGCTCGACCTGATCCCGGTCGTCGGCTCAACCGTGGGAGGAATCATCGTCGCCCTTATCGCGCTCACCGTCTCTCTGGAGGTCGCGGTCGCGACGGTTGCCTTCTACGTCGTTTACCGGTTCCTCGAGGACTATCTCTTCACACCCCGGGTCATGGCCCGGACCGTCCAAGTCCCCGGACTGCTCACCGTGGTTGCGACCGTGATCGGCGGCGCCCTCCTCGGCATCATCGGAGCGCTCATCGCGATCCCCGTCGCTGCCGCAATCAAGCTCATCATCGAAGAAACCGCGATCCCGAGCCTTGATCGCAGCTAGCAAACGACGGCTCGTGTCAGTCGTAGATCGACCGGCCCGCGTAGGGCGCCGCGTTGGCACCGTAGGGCTCGACGTCTTCGATGTCTCCGGGCTGTTGCTCGACGCGCTGAAACCAGGAGCGAAGCGCTGGGTATGGCCGCGTGTCCACCCGGCCTCGTGCGCACGGTGGGTGTAGGCGTAGATCGTGATGTCGGCGATCGTGTAGCGGCCGCCGACGAAAAACTCGTGTGTGCTGAGGTGGCCGTCAAGCAGGGAAAGCACGCGGCCGGCGCCGGTGCGGCGGCGAATCGCGTCAGGATCTGAGGGACGGGTCCGTCCGACGAGGAGCCGAAAGCGCAGGCCGCCGATCGTTGGGATGACGTCGGTTTGTTCGTAGATCAGCCAACGCACAACCTGGGCGAGCTCAAGCGGATCATCAGGAAGGTACGCGGTACGCGGCCATCCGCGGTCTCGAGTACCGGGGTGGTGCGCATCGGGTTGATCCGCCCGTAGTCCTCAGTGAGCGTCCCCCCGTTGAAGATGTCGATCGGGACGCGCTCGTAGGAAACGCCGAGTTGTGCCAAGAGCAGCCGGACCTTGTAGCAATTGCATGAGGCGGCGTAGTCGTATAGCCGCAAATGGGTCGTGTCATCTGAACCAAACGCTCCGGACACCCAAAACGTGAGATCCGCGCCGCCGGCGCCACCGCCGGCGCAGCGAACCCTGCGCTTTCGCGCTCGCTGACCACGGTGCGCAGGCGCTGCGAATATCCCACGCGTGGCGTTCAATGATCGTGCGCGTGCGGAGTCTTTTGGTTCGGTCGCCGAGCTTTATGACCGCGTGCGTCCGTCTTATCCGTCCCAGCTGATCGACGCGCTCCTCGTCGGTGGGCCCAGATCCGCTGTGGACGTCGGCTGCGGAACCGGGATCGCGACGGCGCTGCTCACGGCTCGCGGATGCCAAGTTTTGGGTGTCGAAGTCGACGAGCGGATGGCAGAGCTTGCGCGCGCGAAGGGCATCGAGGTCGAGGTCGCGGCGTTTGAGCTCTGGGACCCAGCGGGCCGGATGTTTGACCTGGTCACGGCGGCGCAGTCCTGGCACTGGGTGGAGCCCGAGGTGGGCACTGCGAAGGCCGCGGCTGTGCTCCGCCCGGGAGGGCGGATCTGCGCGTTCTGGAATATCGGCATTCCGCCACCGCACGTGCGCGAGTGGATGACACCGATCTATCAGCGTCTCGAACCAGGCATCGAGAACCGTTCGATCGTGCTCGGCAGCGCGGAACCCGGCGCACTCGGAACCCCGCACGTAGCCGCACTCGCCGCATCGACCGAGTTCGGGACGGTGTCAAACGCAATTTTCGCGTGGACGATGACCTACAGCACCGCCGGCTGGATCGACGAGCTCAACACCCACAGCGATCACCAGGCACTTCCACCCGAGCGTCGCGAGCGCTTGCTTGCAGCCGTCAGCGAAGCCATCGACGCGAATGGCGGATCGTTCGAGATGCACTACGACGCCGTGCTCATCAGCGCCACCAGGACCTAGACCAAGACGGCCCCTCGTCGCGCTGTGCCGGCCGCACGTGCGTTTCTCGGCTAGGCGCCGTCTCGTTGCATCAGGGCCCTAGCCGGAATGGCGGGTACTGGTCGGTTACGAGGACGAATGCATAGCCGACGACACGGTTGTGCCAGCGGATCACGCCTTCGACGTAGTCGAATATTCCGCGCGGATAGCGGCCAGTGAGCAGGATCGCGAACCACGCGCCGATTACCGCGATGAACGCACCGAGATAGAGGAAGAAGAGCACGATGTAATGAGGGATGGCTAGGAGCCATTTGACGAGCGGCAGCCAGCGATTCAGTCCGTGTTCGGCGTCGGGGTAGGCGAAGTCGAGGTGCAGAGATTGTTCGTCCTCGGTGGATGGGTAGCGGTCGTCCATGAGCGCGACGTAGAGCCCGACGCGTGTAAAGAAGCGCAGGATCTGCAGGTTCCAGTCAAACCACCATCGCGGATAGCGCTGGCGAAACACGATCATCAGCAGTGGCGGCAGGAACAGCAATCCGGTCCCGCCGGCGGCGATCGACGTTGCCCCGGTGCTTCCGTGGCCACCGTAGCGCGCGTTGTAGCCGCTGATGGCCCCGAGGACGATCGCGATCGGGATCACGGTGAAGATCCGCAGTGCCGTCGTGAGCCGGTTCAGAGCACGGTCGGGATAATCGATCGAAAGGCTTACCGGGTAATCGTTATTCATGGCTGGGGACTCCCTCGAGGGTCGCTAAGTGCCGGGGGTTGGGCCGTCAGGCATGCGCCACCACTTCGCGCACCTCAATGTCCTCGAGCGTGACGCCGTCAGGAACCCCGAGCTTGGCCTGTTCGCTCATCAGGTTGGCCGCCTCCTCCGTGTCGAAGATGAAGATCGAAAGCCCGGTGTCGTCCTTGCTCGTCCAGTAGCCGGTCACGAATCCTGGAGCGTGCGAGACCCGAGGGACCAACTGCTCGCGCAGCGCCCTCTCAGCGGCCTCCGCGTCGTTGATCGTGAGCTTGACGACGACTGCGTGCATGCTGCTCCTCTCTCGTCGTTAGGTGATCGACGTGCCAGGTTGACCCGTCGTTGACGGGTCGCACTACTGAGAACGGCCCACGAGCGCAGCGCTCTCTTCGCCGACCGTAATCCCACCTGCTAGGCGCGCCGCTGATCCCGGGTCATGCGACGGCAGGTAGATCGTCGCGTGCTGCGAGCAGTGAGCGAGGATCGTTTCCATCGTCGCTCGGTGGGTCTTGGCTTTGGGCGCGACAGCATCGACCCGCAGGGAGTGCAGTTGCTCGAGCGAGTCTGTCGTATCCCCGGCGAGCATCACGTGGCGACCGTCGTCATCGATGCAGATCACGGACACGTGTCCCGGTGTGTGGCCGGGCGTTCCGACGGCGACTATGCGGCAGTCGTCACTGATCGGACGGCTGTGAGAGAACGCTCCGAATGGCCCGCCGTCGAGGGCGAAGGTCGTCGGGCCGAAGCCTTCGGGAAGCGGCTGGTGGAGAACTCGGCGCATGAAACGCGAGAAGGGAGCGGCGACATGGCGCAACTCCAGGTCGTTGATGAGTACCGGTGCGCGAACGTGGACGAGTCCATCGATGTGGTCGCCGTGCGCGTGAGTGAGCACGACCTCCGAGACGTCCCCGAGCGCGAGGTCCGCCGCCGCCATGGCGCCAGGAAGCTCCTGCTCGGGCTTGACCGCCATTCGCGCGAACGGAACGTCATGCGCCGTCGCGGTCTCGCCGGTGTCAACGAGCCGCAGAACTCCGTTGTGCTCGATGGCCCAGCAGTGGATCGGTAGCGGGTCCGCCCAGGCCCCCGGGAGGAATAGGTTGAGCTGTCGTCGTGGCCCCCGCCCGGGGTAGAGGAAGCTCTGCTTCACCTGCACGGATCCCGTGCTCAGCGCGTGGATCTTCATGGCATGCGCTCCTTTCAGGAGTTCGGACCGCGGTCAGACCTCCGCTGCGCTCGGCTCAAGCGGTGGTGTCGCGTCAGGCGCGACACCGGCGATCTCGGGTAGGCCACGCGCGGTCGCGCCCTCGATGTTGATTTGCGGCAGCACCGTGTCCAACCAATGCGGCAGGCGCCAGGTGATCGGTCCGAGCAGTTCGAGGACCGCAGGCAGCAGCATGCAGCGCACAATCAGCGCGTCGAGAAAGACGGCGATGGCGAGCCCGAAGCCAAACTCCTTGAGGGTGCGCTCGTTGCCGAGCACGAACGAGAGGAAGACGCAGACCATGATTGCGGCGGCGGCTGTGATCACGCGCCCGGTCAGCGCGATACCGTCGCCGACGGCACCCGAGGCGTCTTGGCGGAGGACCCAGCGTTCTCGTACGCGGGAGATCAGAAACACCTCGTAGTCCATCGAAAGCCCGAAGACAACGGCGAACATGATCACCGGGACCCAGGCCTCGATCGGACCCTTTTGCACTCCGAGCAAAGATGCGCCGATGCCGTCCTGGAACACCGCGACGACCACGCCAAGGGCAGCGCCGATCGTCAGCAGGTTCATGATCGCCGCTTGGATCGGGATGATCACCGATCGGAAGATCAGAAGCAGTAGAAGCGCCGACAGCAGGATGACGATGCCGAAGAACAGCGGTAACTTGCTGCCGAGGACGTGGGAGAAGTCGATCGAGCCGGCGGTGAAGCCGCCGACGAGGACATGCAAGCCGGCCTGCCGATCGAATTTAGGTAGCACGTCGTCGCGGAGGAAGTGGACGAGATTGGTCGTCTTGACGGCCTCCGGCGCCGAGTTGGGATAGGCCTCGATGACGGCGACTGTTCCCGCTGGCGCGATGCGCGGCGCGGTGACCGCGACGATGTCGGGAGTGGATTTGACAGCCGCACGAAGCGCAGGGAGCGCCGCCTGGTCGCGGTTGGGAAGCTCCACGACCAGCAGGAGTGGGCCGTTGAAGCCCGCTCCGAACCCTTGCGCAAGTAGGTCGAAGGCGTGCCGTGAGCTGGTGCTCGACGGGTCGTTACCAGCGTCGCTGCTGTCCAGTCGCATCGCGAGAACGGGGATCAGCAGCGCGACCATCACGACGAGCGCCCCGATCGCAAGCGGCCACGGCCGGGCCTGCACCGTCTTGCTCCAGCCAAGCCACGTCAGGCGGCGCGATGCGCTGGCCGCGCCTGCACCGTCAGCGCCCGCTACCGGCGTGCGACGACGAAACACTTTCCTGCGGGCGGCGCGCGGTCGTACCAGTCGCGGGCCAAAGCGCGATAGCAGTGCGGGCAGCAGTGTCAGCGACGCGAAAAGCGTCAGCAGCACCGCGATCACGGCAGCGATCGCAAGGCCATACATGAATGCAACGCCGGTGGCGAACATGCCGAGTAGGGCGATCACGACGGTCGTGCCGGCGAGCAGGATCGCCCTTCCTGCGGTGTCCATCGCCTCGGTCACCGACCGCTCGATGTCTCCATAGTTGGCGTAGTTCTCCCGGAACCTCGTGACGATGAACAGCGAGTAGTCGATGCCGACACCGAGCCCGATCATCAGCGCGAGATCAGGACCGACGTTTGAGATGTTCGTGACGCGCGTCGCGAGCCCGATCAGCGCCACCCCCGTAATCAGGCCGAAGGCGGCCGTGATCAGCGGCATGCCCGCCGCCATCAACGAGCCGAAAGTGATCAGCAAGATGAAGAGCGCCGCGACCACCCCGACCTCCGTCGCCGGACCGATGCTGAAGCCCTCCGCGTTCTCTATTACCTGACCGCCGGCTGTGACCTCAAGGCCCGCTACGTGTACGGCGTTGACATCCGCGAGAAGCGGTTTGCCGACGTCGGTCGGAAGCGAGTTGGCGGGCTTGTTGTAGTTGACCGTGGCGAACGCGGTCATCCGATTGCTCGAGACCTGGAGCGCGCCCTGCGCGGAGTACGGACTGACGACGCCTGTGACGTCAGTGAGCCCGCTCACGTGCGTCAGGAGCGGCGTGATCGCTGCGCGCACTGCCGGCGCGTCGATCGTTCCATTCGAGACGTGAAAAACGATCGAGTCGATGTCACCGCTCTGAGTCTTGAAATCCTGAACGAGAAGGTCGTGCGCGCGTTGCGAGTCGGTGCCCGGAAGGCTGTAGACGGTTACGTAGTTCGGCCCGACCGCGTGCGAAGCGACCGTTGCGACCACAGCGAGCGCAAGCCACGCCAAGACGACGCGGCGACGGTGGGCCATGCACCAGCGTGCTAGTCGCGGCATGGGTTAGCGCCCTCCGCGGGGTGTTGGCGCGTCGTGCAAGTGCACTGCGCGGGTCAATGCCGGGTAACCCGAAGCCATTGCACGCACGGCACAGTCGCGCGGAGCGGGGCCAGCGGGCGCATCCGGCATAACGATCTCCGAGGTTGATGAACCGTCAGAAGTCATGTCGCGCTGCCGGCCGTTGGCCGACCCCGCAGCTATGCCTCCAGCACGAAAGCTACTGCGCCTGTCAAGAAATACGCCTCAGTCCAGCGCCGCCGTTTGACGCCGGGAGTAGCATGGACGTACCGAGGGCATCCACCGTGGCGTCGGCAGCAGTGTCGGCAGCGCGACGTGACTTCAGCGTATTTACGCACGTCGCAGCGGAGGATGGATTGCCCAGATCGGGGTACTCGAAGTATCTCTTCAGTGGCTGGCATCGCCTCTCTCGCGACCGTGGCGTGGCTCGACCAAACCCCTGACCAGTAGGGATATCGCTATGGACTCAGCCCTGATCGTCGATGCCGTGCTGCTCACCGCGGTGCTTGAAGCAGACCTCGGCGCCCATCGCAAGATCAACACGCTCCGCATCTTGCGCCCGCTCGCCGTGGCGGCGGCAATCATTCCCCTTCGGGCTCACCCTGCTCGGCGAAGCCATCGTCGTCTGGATTCGAACAGGCGGCGCAACCGGAGTACTCAACCCGCCAGCGACGGCCGGTGCGAAACCGCGCCAACCAGACAGAGCCCGCTTCGCCGACGTCATCGCTCCCCTAGAGCCGGCTTCCTTCCATGAGACAGACGGCCAAACGAGCACAGCACTCCAGTCACCTGGGCCGGCACCGGAGGCCGTTCCGGCGGGGAGGCCGGCGATCTTGCGCGATGACGTCGACCTGCCGCGCCCACGGATCGACCAGCCCGCAGGGCGCCCCGTGAGCACCGCGACCGTCGCACGCAGCGTCGCCGATGCCCTCCAGAGACACCACGAAGATCACCACAACCGCCACCACCGCGACCACAAGCGCGAAAGGCCCTGAGGGACCACGCCGCAATGGTCCCGGCCGACTACCACAGCTTCTTCAGCGGCTGCGCTTCAGTGGCCGGCACGCTCATTGGTCTGCTCTTCGTGGCGATCTCGGTGTCGCCGCACAAGGACCGAGGGGCGAGCGCGCCGCTGGCGTTCCGGGTCCAGTCCGGCGTCGCATTCACGACGCTGATCAACGCGCTCGTCGTCGCCCTCGCCGCCCTTGTCCCAGGTGAGAACCTGGGGATCGCGATGGTGAGCTTGGCCGGCGCCGGGATCAGCGCGACGATCGGGCTGACCGTGCTCAGCCTTCGCAGCCCCCCGGTGCGCCGTGATCTCCTCGGCCTGCTCATCGTGCCCGTCCTAGGCGCGCTCTACGCCCTGCAGCTAGCCACGGGGATCGACCTGCTGCAGCATCCGAGCAGCGCAAGCCCTGTCCGCTTCGAGACGCTGCTGATGATCGTGTTCTTCCTCGTCGCGATCACGAAGGCCTGGCAGATGATCGGAGCCCGGAGCACGCGCGTGACGGCGGTCGTCAGCGACCTCCTGCGCGAACGACAACATCGGGAAACGGTCGCCGCTCCCGACAGCGTTGACGACGTTGCGGCAGCACTAGGCGATAGCGCCACGATTCGACACAACGGGGAGATCAGCGCCTGAGGACGCACGGTCGGCTTCGGCCGGCGGGCGCGGGGCAGCGTTGGAATGTCTGCGGTCCTAGACCTCGACGACCACCGGCAGGACCATCGGCCGGCGGCGTAGGCGCTCGTAGACGAGGGCAGCGAGACGGTCGTGGAGGCGGTCGCTGAGCACCCCGAGCTCGCGTACGCCTTCGGCGAAGGCGCTCTCGAGGGCGTCCTCGACGGCGTCCTTGATCTCGTCGACGAGCTCGCCGGCCTCGTCCATGAAGGGCACGCCGCGGAAGATCACCTCAGGATCGGCGACCGAGCCGCCGCTCTGCTCGGAGATCGTCGCCACGACGATGAAGATGCCGTCGGCCGAAAGCATCCGCCGGTCGCGCAGCGCGGCGTCGGCGATGTCGCCGATGTCGACGCCGTCCACAAAGATCATCCCGGCCTGCACCGGCGTGCCGAAGCGCGCTCCGCGCTTGTCGATCTCGAGCACCATGCCGTTCTCGGCCCGGAAGATCGAGGCAGCGTCGATGCCCACAGCTTCGGCGAGCTGTCCGTGGAGCTTGATCCGCTTGTAGTCGCCGTGGAAGGGCATCACGTAGCGCGGCTTGACGAGGTTCAGCATCAGCTTCAACTCCTCGGCGTAGCCGTGGCCCGAGGCGTGGATCGGCGCGTCGCGCGTCGTGATCACATCGCAACCGATGTGGTAGAGGCGATCAACGGTTTCGTTGACCGCGCGCTCGTTGCCGGGGATCGGCGTCGCCGAGAAGACGACCGTGTCGCCCTCGTGCAGCTTGACCTGGGGGTGATCTAGGTAGGCCATGCGGCGCAGCGCTGACAGCGGCTCGCCCTGGGAGCCGGTCGAGATGATCACGATGCGATCGTCGGGGAAGTCATCGATCTCGCGCGCCTGGACCATCACGCCGGGCGGCAGCTCGATGTGGCCGAGCTGGCTGCCGATGCCGACGTTCTTGCGCATCGAGCGCCCGATCAGCGCGACCTTGCGGTCGAGCGCCGCGGCGGCGTCGATCACCTGCTGGACGCGGTGGATATTGGAAGCGAAGCTGGTGACGATGATGCGGCCGTCGGCGCGCGCGAAGACCTCCTCGAGGTGGGGCCCGACGCCCGACTCCGAGGGCGAGAAGCCCTCGCGATCGGCGTTGGTCGAATCGCCGCAGAGCAGCAGCACGCCCTCGGCGCCGAGCTGGGCTAGCCGCGAGACGTCGGCCGGCTCGCCGTCGACGGGCGTCTGGTCGAACTTGTAGTCGCCGGTCAAGAGGACCGTGCCCAGCTCGCCGCTGAGCGCCACGGCGCAGGAGTCGGGAATCGAGTGCGTCATGTGGATCAGCTCGAGCTTGAACGGGCCGAGGTCGATCTCGTCACCGGGGGCGAGATCGACCAGGTGGACGTCGCGCAGCTTGTGCTCGTCGAGCTTGGAGCGTGCCATCGCCATCGTCAACGGTCCGCCGTAGACGGGTGGCGTCACCTTTGCGGCGAGCTCGCGCAGCACCCAGGGCAGCGCGCCGAGGTGATCCTCGTGGCCGTGGGTGATGACAATCGCCTCGATCTCGTTGGCGTGCTCCCGCAGGTATGAGAAATCGGGCAGCACGAGATCGATGCCGATCATTTCCGGCGTCGGGAAGCGCAGGCCAACGTCGACGACGACGATGCGGCCGTCCTGTTCGACGACCGTCATGTTCTTGCCAATCTCGCCCAGACCGCCGAGCGCCAGCACACGCAATGAACTCACGCGGTCAGTTGCCCCAGCAGTTGGTGGCGTTCGAGCATCGCGCGCACGGCGGCGCGCTCTTGCTCGTCGGCCTCGACGAGCGGCAGCCGCAGCCCGCCGACGCGGTGACCGAGCATTTCGAGCGCCGCCTTGGTGCAGGTCGGGCTCGCCGTCATGAAGAGCGTCGCGTAGACATCCTGCAGCGAAGCGTCGATCGCGGCGCGATTCTCAGGCTCCTCGACCATCCGTCGCTGCTCCGGGCCGACAATGTGGCTCGCCACGAGAATCCCGCCCGGCTCGCCCATGTCGAGCGCGCGCGCGAATGTGCCGTCGTTACCGGCATAGATCCGCAGGCCGTCGACCGGCGCCAGGTTGGCGTCGTTGGCCTGCTTGACGAAGTCGATGCGTTCGATCTGCGCCAGCTCGGCGAGCAGATCGTTGGGCATGTCGGTGCCGGTGCGCGCGGGGATGTTGTAGAGAACGACCGGGACGCTCGAGGCGCGTGCGACCTCCTGATAGTGGCGGAGGATGCCGCGGCGGCTCGGCCGGTTGTAGTAAGGCGTCACCGAAAGCACCGCGTCGACGCCGAGCGCCGACGCGCGCTCGGTGAGATAGACGGCGTGGCGCGTGTCGTTGGAGCCGGCCCCGGCGATGATGGTGGTCCCCGGCGGACGTTCGCGGACGGCGAGCTCGACCAGACCAAGGTGCTCGTCGTCGCTGAGCGTCGAGGCCTCGCCCGTCGTGCCGGCGACGACGAAGCCGTCCGTGCCGTTCGCGGCGAGGTGGGCCATCAGGGCGACGAAGGCGTCCTCGTCGACCGCAAGCTGATCGTCAAACGGGGTGACGATCGCGGTGATTACGCTGCCTAGCTCCTCCATACTCTCAGTATCTCAGGCGATCGCGGTCGGGGCCGATCAGGCGATCGCACTCACCGCAGACGGATTCACCGGGCGTCAAAATGATCGGCCTCCCTGCATTCAGTGCGCAAAAAGAAGCTGCTCGAGTCCGACGGTCGGCGAGTGCTCGAGCGTCGCCACCCGCCGCACCGCGAGCAGCACCCCGGGCATGAACGATTCGCGATCGAGCGAGTCGTGGCGGATCGTCAGCGTCTGACCGACGTCGCCAAAGATCACCTCGTGGTGGGCGACGAGGCCCGGCAGGCGCACCGAGTGAATCGGCGGCGCCGGGCGGCCGCTGGCCGCGGCCATCAGCTCGGCCGTACGCAGGGCCGTGCCGCTCGGCGCGTCGAGCTTGCGGTCGTGGTGCAGCTCGATGATCTCCGCCGCCGCCATATGCGCAGCCGCCTCCGCCGCAAAGCGCATCATCAGAACCGCGCCGATCGCAAAGTTCGGCGCCCAGAAGACGTTCGCCCCGCTCAACCCCTCGAGCGCCCCGACATCAAACCCCGTCGTCCCGATCACCACATGCACCCCCGCCGCCACGCAAGCGCGCGCATTCGCCAACGCCGCGTCCGGCGCCGTGAAATCGACCACCACCTCACAATCGCCGAGAATCGACGAGAGCTCCACCCCAATGGCCGGATCAGCACGACCCGCCAACTCCAGATCGGCCGCTCCGGAGATTGCGGCGCAGGCCGCGATCCCCATACGCCCCGCGGCGCCGGCAACGCCGACGGCGGTCACGGTGCCGGGGCCAGCGCCGGCGTCAGTGGCACGATCGCGGCGCGGAAGGCCTCCTCGTCGGGGCCGATCGCCGCGGCGCAAAGGCGTTCGGGCGCGAGCAGTTCGTGGGCGAGCGCGCCGACCGAGTCGGCGTCGACGGTCTCGATCCGCTCGATCGTCTCGTCGAGCTCGAGGATCGGCAGCCCGGCGAGCACCGAGGAGCCCAGCCGGTCCATCCGCGCGCCCGTCGACTCGAGCGCGAGGACGATCCGCCCCTTGACGTTGTCCTTGGCCCGCGCGAGCTCCTCGGCGCTGACCGGCTGCTCGCGGATGCGCGAAAGTTCGCCCCCCAGCACCTCGCAGACCTCGGCGAGGTTCTCCGGCCGCGTGCCGACATACAGCCCGATCTGGCCGGTATCGCGGTAGAGGCTCTGGAAGCTGAAGACCGCGTAGGCCAGGCCGCGCTGCTCGCGGACCGCCTGGAACAGCCGGGAGGAGGATGTGCCGCCGAGGATGCTGTCCAGCACGCGCAGGGCGAAGCGCCGCTCGTCGTCGCGCGCGAGTGCGGTCGCGCCGACCGTGACGTGGTACTGCTCGGTGTCGCGCAGGCGAAAGCGCGCGGTGCCCGCGGCCTGTGCCGGGCGCGGCGGCGCGAGGACGTCCGGGCCGAGCCCCTCGCTCGGTGGCGAAACGGCGGCCCGCGCCCATTCCAGCACCTGCTCGTGCTCGACGCTGCCGGCCGCGGCGATCACGATGTTGCGCGCGAAGTAGCGCTCGCGATGGAAGGCCGCCAGTTGCTCGTGCGTGCTCGAGCGCACGACCTCCGCCCGTCCGAGCGTCGCGCGCCCGAGCGCGTCGCCGGGGAAGATCGTCTCGCCGAGCACGTCGAAGATCAGCTCCTGGGGATCGTCCTCGTACATCGCGATCTCCTCGAGCACCACCTCGCGCTCCTCGGCGAGCCCCTCCATCGCCGGCGCGGTGATCATCTGCGCCATCACGTCGAAGGCGCGCTCGAGATGCTCGTCGAGCACGCGCGCGTAGAGCGAGGTCATCTCCTTGCCGGTGCCGGCGTT
>PKYB01000062.1 GCA_003133565.1 Solirubrobacterales bacterium | reverse complement strand
TGCGCCCACGCCGCGCAAATCGTCGTCCGGAGCCGGGTCTACATTCGAAGCGTGCCACCCGACCGTGACCAAGTAGTCCTCTGCATGATCGAGCCCGAGCACGCGATCCGCGTGATCGCCGAGTCGATCGGACGTGACGCGCGACGCTTGCTCGTCGAGCGCGTCGTGACGGCCTGGGTCGACGCGATTCCCGAGCACGAGCTCGTTGAGCACTATGCCAAGGCGATCGCCGGCCTCGACGCCGACAAGTTGGACGAGCTCGCCTCCTGGCGTCGGCCGGGGCAGACCGCCGCGGCAAGCCGCGAGGATCTCGTTCGTGCCTTCCCGGCACTTGGCGAGCGCCGCCGCGAAGCACTCCAGGTGGCCGCCCGCGTCCGCGGCATCGCCGCGTTCGACGCCGGCGTGACCGAGCAGCGGATCCTCGCCACGGTACTGCCGCACCTGCCGCGTGAGCGCCTGGATGAGCTCGCGCAGGCGTCTATCGAGCTTTATCTCGGCGACCGCCTCGGCGGCACGAACTAAGCGCGGCACCCGTCCGGGGAGTGCCTGGGCGCCTGGGTAGACTCAGCTGTCCGTGTCCGCTGGTCCCTCGCTCTACCGCCGCCACCGTCCCCGTACCTTCGCCGAGGTAGTCGGGCAGGATCACATCGTGCGCACGCTGAGCAACGCGGTGGAGCGCGGGCAGATCCATCACGCCTACCTTTTCGTGGGCTCGCGCGGGACCGGCAAGACCTCGATGGCGAAGATCCTTGCCGCCTGCCTCAACTGCGAGCGCGGTCCGACGACCGAGCCCTGCGGCGTGTGCACGTCGTGCCTTTCAATCGCTGCGGCGACCTCACTCGACGTTGCCGAGATGGACGCGGCGTCCGCCAACTCCGTGGATGACATTCGCGCCCTGCGCGAGTCGGTTGCCTACGCGCCGGTATCCGGCGCGCAGAAGATCTACATCCTGGACGAGGCACACATGCTCTCGAGTGCGGCCTGGAACGCGTTCCTCAAGACCCTCGAGGAGCCGCCGCCGAACACCGTCTTCGTGCTTGCCACGACCGAGGCCCAGAAGGTGCCCGCCACGGTCATCGATCGCTGTCACCGCTTCGACTTCCAGCGTCCGAACGCCGAGCAGATCGCGATCGTGCTGCGCCGCGCGGCCGCCGCGGAGTCGATCGCGATCCCCACCGAGGCGTTGATGCTGCTCGCGCGCCATGCGGGGGGCAGCTTCCGCGACGCGCTCGGCACGCTCGAGCAGCTGCAGACCTACAGCGGCGGCGAGATCGCCGTGCCCGACGTCCTCGCGGTGCTCGGGATATCCGACTCCGAGCTGCTCTTCGGCCTCCTCGACGCGGTCGCGGCAGCCGACCCGCGCGCAGCTCTGCTCGCTGTCGCCGGCGCAGTTGACGGCGGCCGCGATGTCTCGGCCTTCATCCGCGAGCTCGAAGCGCATGCTCGCGAGCTGCTCATCGTGCAAACGCTTGGTGGCAGCGTCCCGGGCGAGCTGCGCCTCAGTCCCGAGCGCGACGAGCGCCTCGTCGAGCAGGCGGAGCGCGCCGGCCCGGAAACGCTTGTGCGCCTGCTCGATCTGCTGGCCGCCGCGCTGATCGCCGTGCGCGCCGGCGCCGACGCCCGAACCCAGCTCGAGCTGGCCGTCGTTCGCGCAGCCCGACCCGATCTCGACCCCTCCGCGACCGCCTTCGCCGCCCGCATCGAACGCCTCGAGCGCGGCGTCAGCGTCGCACCGCCACCAGCCCCGGCAACAGCACCACCACCAACAGCCGATATCCCGACGCCCGAGCGGATAGCCGCCGACGACGCCCCCGCGAACGGCAAGACCACGCACGAGCCGGCGCCAGCCGAGCGCGCGGCCACGCCGTCACCACTACCAGCACCACCACCATCAGCGGTGCCGCAACCCCCGGCCACACTGACGCTCGAAACGCTGCTCGAGCTCTGGCCCGCGGTCCTCGACACGGTCCGTGGCGCCAACGCAATGCTCGGGGCCGTGGTCGCCGATGCACGGCCGGTCGAGCTCGTCGGCAACCACCTCGTCCTCGCGTTCGCCGAGGACGCGGCGTTCCTGCGCCGCAAGGCCGAGACCGGTGCAAACCGTGCCGCGCTCGCCGACGCGCTGTCGCATGTGACCGGAGCCTCGCTTTCGCTCGACTACGAGCTGCGCGAACGCGAGCCTCTTGCACAGCCGGCGCCGCTCACCGAGGCGGAGCTGGTGCGCCACCTGAAGGACGAGTTCGACGCCGAGCAGCTCGCCGACGCCCACGAGGAGAGTCACTAATGCCCCAGCCGAACATGCAGCAGATGCTCAAGCAGGTGCAGAAGATGCAGGAGGACATGGCGCGCGCGCAGGAGGAGCTCGCGGTCGCCGAGGTTCACGCATCCTCCGGCGGCGGCATGGTCACCGTCACGGTGACCGGCGCGCTCGTCGTCAAGGAGGTTCGGATCGAGCCGGCGGCGATCGACCCCGACGATCCCGAGTTGCTGAGCGATCTGGTGCTCGCCGCGACCAACGAGGCTTTGCGCGCCGCCCAGCAACTCGCGGGCGAGCGGATGGGACGCGCGACCGGCGGCCTCGACCTCGGTGCGCTCGGCGGCGGGCTCGGCCTTCCCGGTATGTGATCGGGTGTCGGTCTACGCACCACCGATTCAGCGACTTGTCAGCGAGCTCTCGAAGCTCCCGGGTGTCGGCAGTCGCACCGCGCAGCGACTCGCCTTTCACATCCTGCGCGCGCCGACCGAGGACGCGGCGGGACTCGCCCAGGCGATCCTCGACGTCAAAGAGCGAATCGGACTGTGTGAGATCTGTTGCAACCTCGCCGAGGGTCCGCGCTGCCGGATCTGCGAG
Source organism: Solirubrobacterales bacterium (assembly GCA_003133565.1). GTDB lineage: Bacteria > Actinomycetota > Thermoleophilia > Solirubrobacterales > Solirubrobacteraceae > Palsa-513. Next base: position 2,691 of record PKYB01000062.1, on the reverse strand, counting down.
GACACACGTCGCGACGCCTCGCTGATCTGCGTCGTCGAGGAGCCCTCCGACGTGGTCGCACTCGAGCGCACGCACGAGTACCGCGGCCGCTACCACGTTCTCGGCGGCGCGCTCTCGCCGATTGACGGCGTCGACGCCGAGCATCTGCGGATCGCCGAGCTCTATCGCCGCGTCGAGCAGCCCGACTCCGAGATCCGCGAGGTCGTGCTCGCGACCAATCCGACCACGACCGGCGAGGCGACGGCGCTGCACATCGCCGAGGCACTGAGCAAGCGCGCCCCGCATGTCACGGTCACCCGTCTCGCCAGCGGCCTTCCCGTCGGCGCCGATCTCGAGTACGCCGACGAAGTCACGCTCGGCCGCGCCTTCTCCGGGCGTCGTGCGGTGTAGGCCCCGCGTGTTCTCGACCACAGAGATGAGCACCACCGTCGTCATGAAGTTCGGCGGCACTTCAGTTGCCGACGCCGAGCGGATAAAGCACGCCGCAGCGCGGATCGTCGCCAAGCGCGAGTCCGGCCACCGCGTCATCGCGGTGCTGTCGGCGCGCGGCAAGACGACCGACGAGTTGATTGCGATGGCCGAGGAGGTCTCGCCGGCGCCGCATCCGCGCGAGATGGACATGCTGCTCTCAACCGGCGAGCGGATCTCCTGCGCGCTCTGCGCGATGGCGATCAACGACCTCGGCCACCAGGCGCTCTCGCTGACCGGCTCACAGGCCGGCATCGTTACCGACACCTCCCACACCAAGGCGCGGATCCTCGACGTTCGCGCCGACCGCATCATGGCGGCGCTCGACGAGGGCAAGATCGTGCTCGTCGCCGGCTTCCAGGGCGTCTCCACGAGCCGCGATGTGACGACGCTCGGACGCGGCGGCTCGGACACGACGGCGGTCGCCCTGGCGGCCGCGCTTGGCGCCGAGGTCTGTGAGATCTACACCGATGTCGCCGGCGTCTTCAGCGCCGACCCGCGGATCGTGCCGAGCGCCCGCAAGCTGCCGGTCGTTTCCTTCGAGGAGATGCTTGAGATGTCGGCTTCGGGCGCCGGCGTGTTGCAGCTACGCTCCGTCGAGTACGCCCGCAACCACGGCGTGCGGATCCACTGCCGCTCGAGCTACGACGACGGGCCCGGTACCGTTGTCGTCTCGGAGCAGGACACCTTGGAACAAGCACTTGTCACCGCTGTCACACATTCGACCGGCGAGGCCCGGATCACACTGCTCGGCGTGCCCGACGAGCCCGGCATCGCCGGGCGGATCTTCAGCGCGCTGGCCGAAGCCAACGTCAACGTCGACATGATCATCCAGAACGAGCCGATCGCCGACGGCCGCCGCGCCGACATGTCCTTCACGGTCCCGCGCGAGGACATCCGCTCCGCCCGCGCTGCGCTCGAGCCGGTGGTCGAGGAGGTCGGCATCGGCGCTATCGCGATGGACGAGGACATGGGCAAGGTCTCGATCATCGGCGCCGGGATGCGCAGCCACCCCGGTGTGGCCGCCAAGGTCTTCAACGTCCTCGGCGACGCCGGCATCAACATCGAGATGATCTCCACCTCGCCGATCAAGATCTCCTGCGTGATCTCGGGCGACCGCGTCGCCGAGGCGGTGCGGGGCCTGCACGAGGCCTTCGAGCTCTCGGGCAAGGAGACGATCCTGCTCGAGGACCCCTTCGAGGGCCCGCGATGAGCGGTCGCCGTCCGCGCGTCGCGCTGGTTGGCGCGACCGGCGCCGTTGGCGCCGTGATGCTGAGCATCCTCAGCGAGCGCGGCTTTCCCGCGCGCGAGATCGTGCCCTTCTCCTCCGCCCGCTCGGTCGGCCGCACGCTGGCGGGCGTCGGCGAGGTGCAGGGACTCAGCGAGGAGATGATCGCCGGCTTTGACATCGCGCTCTTCTCGGCCGGCGCCGGCGTTTCGCGCGAGTGGGCGCCGCGATTTGCCGCCGCCGGCGCGATCGTCATCGACAACTCGAGCGCCTGGCGGATGGACGAGCAGGTCCCGCTCGTCGTAAGCGAGGTCAACCCCGGCGCGCTGGAGCACATCGAGCGCGGCATCGTCGCCAACCCGAACTGCGTGACGATGGCGATCATGCTGCCGTTGAAGGCGCTCCACGACGCCTTCGGCCTGCAGGCGATCGTCGCCACGAGCTTCCAGGCCGCCGGCGGCGCCGGCCAGAAGGGCATGGACGAGCTCGCCGAGCAGATGCCGGTCCTGCACGCCGCGCGCGCCCAACTCGTCGATGACGGTGCCCGCGCGGTCGCCCTGGTCGCGCACTCTGTGCACGCGGCGCCGCTTGCCTACAACGTCGTCCCCTGGCTCGGCTCGCCGGCCGCCGACGGCTACAGCGACGAGGAGATGAAGCTGGTCAACGAGTCGCGCAAGATCCTCGACCTCCCCGAGCTCGCCGTCAGCCCGACGAAGGTCCGCGTCCCGGTGATGGTCGGCCACGCGATCGAGCTGCGCGCGACGTTCGCCCGTCCGCCGGTCCTCGAGCAGGCGATCGCGGCGCTCGAGGCTTTCCCCGGCCTCGTCCTCGACCCGCTGCCGACGCCTGCGGGCTACGCCGGTCGCGACGAGGTCGCTGTCGGGCGCATCCGCCCCGACCTCGCCGACCCCAACTCGCTCAACCTCTTCGTCGTCGGCGACAACCTGCGCAAGGGGGCGGCGCTCAACGCCGTCCAGATCGCCGAGCTGCTCTGC
>PKYB01000058.1 GCA_003133565.1 Solirubrobacterales bacterium | reverse complement strand
GACCCTCGGATTAGAAGTCCGATGCTCTATCCAGCTGAGCTACGGGGGCGAGGCGGCGCGTAATGGGATGCGCACGGCCGCCGCGACATCTTGACTCACTGGAGCGCCTGCCCGGGGCTTGTGTGCCGTTGGGTGCCCAGAATCATCTTTAGCTTCAGCCTAAGAGCTTCTTAGGAGACGTTGCACAACCTCGTCGACAATTCGCCATCCGGAACGGCGTTTAGCCGAGCCGAGGTCGCATGACCGATACTCCTCTGCCCACCAAGACTCGCGGAGCGCAGCTTGAGCCACTGAGCCCCGCGGTCCGCCGGCCACGCCCGTGGCCGAACGTCCTGCTGGCCCTCGCAGGCGGCGGTGCAATCGTCGCCGCGGTGCTGTTGGTCGGCCCGCCGTCCTCATCGTCCTCAGTCGAGTACCGCTATGTCACGGTCGAGCGCGGCGTCGTCCAGACGTCGGAATCGGCCAGCGGAAACCTTGCACCCGTCAGCGAGTCCGACCTCAACTTCAAAGCCAGCGGCATCTTGACCAACCTCTACGTCGGTCCGGGCCAGCACGTCGCCGCCGGTCAACTGCTCGCCGAGATCGACCCGACAACGGCACAGGTCTCCTTGGAAGAGGCTCAAGCCAACCTCGAGGCCGCGCAGGCAAAGCTCGCCGAAACGGAGGCGAACCCTTCGGGATCCACGCCCTCCTCCGGTGCGGGCAGTGCCTCCGCCGCTTCGCTGGCCGGCGGCGATGCCTTCGGCGGCACCGGTGCGACTGGCGCGACCGGCTCTAGCGGCGCCAGCGGTTCGAGCGGGTCCACCGGCGCCAGCGGCGCGTCGACGACGACCAAACCGAAGTCCTCGACTGGGAAGACCAGCAGCACCGGCAACAGCTCGAGCACGACCAGCTCGAGCGACTCGGCCGTGACCAAGGCGACCGACCAGGCGAATATCGCCTCAGCCCAAGCGGCGGTCTCAAGCGACGAGCTGACCGTCAAGACTGACGAGACGGCGCTCGCCGGAACGAAGCTCTATGCACCGACCGCCGGCACGGTCGCGTCGATCTCGGGGGCCGTTGGCGACGAGGTCACAGCCGGCAGCGGCTCATCCGGCTCGGGTTCATCCGGCTCGGGCTCGAGCGGCTCCGGTTCGGCTTCCAGCTTTGCTGGCACTTCGTCGTCGAGCGCGGCCGATAATTCATCGAGCAGCTCCTCATCCTCGAGCAGCTCCGGCTTCATCGTCCTTGCCGACCTCAGCACGATGCAGCTCGTCGTCTCGGTCAGCGAGGCCGATATCGGCTCGATCAAGGTCGGCCAGCCGGCCACGGTGAGTATCGATGCGCTCCCCGGCGAAGAGTTCGCCGCCAAGGTGACCTCGATCTCCGTGCTCTCGACGGACACAAGCGGCGTCGTCAGCTACGACGTAACACTCAAGCTCACGCAGAACTCGAGCCAGCTGCGGCCGGGGATGAGTGCGACGGCAACGATCATTTCCGGGCAGGTCAATAACGCGCTCAACGTCGAGAGCGCAGCGATCAGCTCGGCTGGCAGCACCTCGACCGTGGAGGCTGTGAAGAACGGCAAGCTGGTCGTCACACCCGTGATCACGGGTCTCGTCGGGACCTCGGCGACGCAGATCGTCGCTGGGCTGAGTGCTGGTGAGCAGGTTGCGATCCGGATCTCGACGAGCATCGCCACGGGGACCGGGACCTCGAGCTCCACCGCGACCGGAACACTCGGCGGCGGGTTCGGTGGCGGCGGGCTCGGTGGCGGCGGATTCGGCGGCGGCCGCTTCTCTCGAGGAGGCGGATGATCGTGCCGGGCTCCTCGCGACAGCTGCGACCGATCATCCGCAGGCCACGAATGCTCGCAAAACCGGCCGTGGCGCTGCGGCCACGCGCCATGCCGCCGGGAGTGGCACCCGGTCAGCAGACGATGCGGCGACGCAGCCGCCGTGTGATCGACCTGCGCCAAGCAACAAAGGTCTACGACACCGGCACGATTCACGTGCCGGCGCTGCGGGGGATAACGCTCGTGGTCGAACGCGGCGATTTCGTCGCGATCATGGGCAGCTCGGGGAGCGGCAAGAGCACGCTGATGAACATCATCGGCTGCCTCGACGTGCCGACCTCCGGCGAGTACCTGATCGACGGCGTCGATGCCGCCGGCATGGACGAGGACGAGCTCTCCGATCTGCGCAATCGCAAGATCGGCTTCATCTTTCAGAGTTTCAATCTCGTGCCACGCACTACAGCGCTGGCCAACGTCGAGCTACCACTCGCCTATGCCGGGCTTCCCCGTGATGAGCGTCGACGCCGTGCGGCAAGCGCGCTCGCGCAGGTCGGCATGCGCGACCGCATGAATCACGCGCCTTCCGAGCTCTCTGGTGGACAGCAGCAGCGTGTCGCCGTGGCACGCGCGATCGTCACCAACCCGATCCTGATCCTCGCCGACGAGCCGACCGGCAACCTCGACTCCCGCTCGACGGCCGAGGTGCTCGCAATCTTCCACCGCCTGCACGACGAGGGTCGCACGGTGGTGCTGATCACGCACGAGCCCGACGTGGCCGATCAGGCGCGACGCGTGATCCGCCTCGCCGACGGGCAAGTCGTTGCTGACGACGAGCGCGCGCCGTTCACGCCGGCCGCGTCCGCCACGACCCCAGCGGCAACGGTGATCCCACACACTGGAGCGCAGCCGGCGTAATGGGCGGCGAGACGCTCCGCATCGCGCTGAGCGGCATCTTTGCGAACAAGCTTCGCTCTGGCCTGACGATCCTCGGCATGACTATCGGGGTCGCGTCGGTGATCGTTCTGATCGCGGTCGGCAACGGCTCCTCGAAAGCGGTCCAGGCGAGCATCGAGGCGCTCGGCACAAACGTCCTGCTCGTCGAGTCGGGCTTCAGCTTCGGCGGCTCGGCGGCGAGCACGGCCGCTGCCCCGGTCACCCTCACGACCGCCGACGCAAACGCGCTCAACAACAAGACGCTGGCACCCGACGTCCAAGCCGCCGCTCCGTCGGTCAGCGCAAGCCCGACACTGGTCTACAACGGCACCAGCTACTCGCCGTCCCAGTTCATCGGAACGACGCCGCCCTACGCGACCGCGCACGACTACACGCTTCAGGCCGGCAGCTACTTCACGAGCCAGCAGGTCAGCCAGCACGCCCGCGTGGTCGTGCTCGGGCCGACAGTGGTCAGCGAGCTCTTCGAAGGTGCCGACCCGGTCGGGGACACGATCCAGATCAACGGCGTGGACTTCCAGGTGATCGGGGTCACGAAACCAAAGGGCACGAACGGAGTCACCAACGAGGACGACATCGCCTTCGCGCCGATCACCTCGGTGCAGGACCAGCTCACCGGCTACGGCTCGATCAACTCGATCACCGTTCAAGCGAAGTCGGAGTCTGACCTCAACGCCGCCGAAGCCGAGGTCACCTCGATCATCGAACAACGCCATGACGTCACCGACACCGCCGACCCGGGATTCGAAGTGATCAACCAGGGCTCGCTGCTGTCGGCATCGAGCTCGACCAGCAGCGTGTTCACGACGCTGCTCGGTGAGGTCGCCGCCATTTCGCTACTGGTCGGCGGGATCGGCGTCATGAACATCATGCTCGTCAGCGTGACTGAACGCACGCGCGAAATCGGGATTCGCAAAGCGATCGGCGCGCGCCGCAGCGACATCCTCACGCAGTTCCTCACCGAGGCGGTTCTCGTGTCGCTCTTCGGCGGCGTCAGCGGCGTGGCGCTCGGCATCGTCGGCAGCCAGTTCAAGATCGCCGGCGTCCACCCGGAGATAGCTCTCTACTCGGTGTTCCTCGCGTTCGGCGCCGCGATCCTCACCGGCCTGTTCTTCGGCACCTACCCGGCGAGTCGCGCAGCCGCGATGTCACCGATCGAGGCGTTGCGCTTTGAATGACGATCCAACCCAGCCACCCGCACCAGCCGACCCAGGCAAGGAGCCACCGATGCCCGAGATAACGACGTCCCACGGCGGCGAAATCGAGGAGGACTGGTATCCCGAGCTCGAGCAGCTGCCGGAACGGCCGCGGCGCAAGCTGCTGACCCCCTCGATCGTGCTGCTGGCACTTGTGCTGTTCGCGGCCTGCGGCTTCATCGGCGGCGTCCTCGTACAGAAGGGCCAGGGATCGAGCAGCGGCGGCGCGGGCGCGGGCGCCAGCAGCTTTGCGTCGCGCTTTGGCGCCGGGGCGAGTGGCGCGAGCGGAGCAAGCGGCGCGGCCGGAACAGGCGGCTTTGCGTCACGGTTTGCCGGCCTCTTCGGCGGCGGCGCCGGCGGCGGCACTTCCGGCACGGTGTCGAGCATCAGCGGCGGCACGCTCTATGTCACCGAAACGAGCGGCAATACGGTCGCCGTCGAGACGACCCCGGAGTCCAAGATCAAGAAATCCGAGAGCGTCAGCGCCGGCGCGATCCACCCCGGCGACACCGTCGTCGTAGAGGGGATTACGGGCAGCACGGGAACCGTCGTCGCCAGCTCGGTGACCGATTCCGGAGCCTCGGCTACGAGCACCAGCTCTAGCGCTTCAACCTCAACGAGCGGCGTCGCGAGCCTCTTCGGCCGCTGAGCCGTCAGGGCGCACATTCAACACTTGACCCACGAAAAGGAGCATTGATGAAAGTTGATCGGTCACGGATCCGCAAGCGGGCCGCGAGCGCGGTTGTCCTGGCGGTGACCGCAACACTCGTCCTGAGCGCGTGCGGTGGCAGTTCGCCCAAGAAAAGCACAACGACGCCGGTGGCGAACAGCGGAAGCTCCTCGGCCACCGGCGCGACCGGCACGGGCGCGTTTGCCGCGCGACGCGAAGCCCTCGCGACGTGCCTGGCGAAGTACGGCGTCACGTTGCCGAGCGGCGGCTTTGGCGGCGGGCGCTTCGGCGGAACCGGCGCCTCGGGCTTCCGCGGTCGATTCGGCGCAAGCGGGGCGAGCGGGGCCTCCGGCTTCCGCAGGCGCTTCGGCGCATCGGGTGCCAGCGGCTTCCCCGGCGCCGGCGGCGCGAGCTCCAAGGACGCCAAGGCGTTCGCGGCCTGCGGCGGCTTTGGCGCTGGCGGCTTTGGCGGTCGTGGCGGCGGGGGCGGCGGCTTCGCCCGCGGTGGCGGGGCTTTCTCCGCCAGCAGTGCCACCGACCGCGCAGAGGTCACCGCGTTCGTCGCCTGTGTGCGCAAGAACGGCTTCGATCTGCCGAACCCGAACTTCGCAAGCGGGGCTGTCTTCCCGGCCGCTGACCGCACCAACCCGAAGTTCATCGCGGCAAGCGCGAAGTGCGCGAGCATTCTCAAGTTCGCTGGGACCGGCAGCACCTAGCGCCGGTCCGCCTGGTGGGAGTGGCTTCCGCTGCCCTCCCACCGGGCCTCGATCGTAGCGCCCGTGGCCACCTGAGACACTCATCGGATGCGGGCGCCCCGGAGAGCGATGATCACGCTGGCTGTGCTCAGCACGACTGCGGGGTTTGGTGGGGGCGGCGCGAACGCCACGCAACCGCGCACTTCACGACCATCCGTGGCGCAGCTGGCGGCCGCGAGCGACGCGTTCGCGGAGAACGCCTTTGCGCTCTCGCTGCTGCCACTCCTGGCTGGCGCGGGCAACGTCGTCTACTCCCCCTACAGCATCGATACCGCGCTTACGATGGCCGACGCCGGTGCCGCCGGGGACACTGCGGCGCAGATCAATCACGTGCTCCACGCTTCCTCGACGGCCGCCGCCCTCACCGCCGCCGCCGCGCTGCAGCAGACGCTGAGGAGCGCGATCGGCTCCGGCAGCGGCGCCCCGAAGCTCGACTTCGCAAACGCCCTCTGGACTCAGAGCGGGCTGGCGCTCGAGCACCCCTTCGTCACCGCGCTGACTGACACCTTCGCCGCCCCACCACAGAGCACCGATTTCGCGGCCGCGCCGGAGGCCGCGCGCGCGGTGATCAACGCCTGGGTCGCCACGCACACCGCCCAGCTGATCGAAAACCTGCTCGGTCCGGGCTCGGTCACGCCGCAGACCGCGTTCGTCCTCGCCAACGCGATCTATCTGAAGGCCCATTGGAGCAATCCGTTCAATCCCAAGCTCACCCATCTCGCCCCATTCGTGACGGCGAACGGGGAGAGCGTGCAGGTGCCTTTCATGAGCGCGCAGCAAACCGCCTACACCTACGCCGCCGGGAGCGACTATCAGGCCGTCGACCTCCCCTACCTCTCCTCATCCCTATCGCTGCTCGCGATCCTTCCACGCGGGCGCTCGCTCGCCCACTTCGACGCCACGTTCAGCGCCCGCAAGCTGGCGGCCCTCGTCGGCGGCTTGACCGAGCGCATCGTCAACCTGGAGCTGCCCAAGCTCAAGCTCTCGACCCAGACCTCACTCAACGCTCCGCTCGCGGCGCTCGGCATGACCGATGCTTTCTCGCCGGCCGCGAACTTCTCGGCGATCACCCAGCAGCGTGCGCTGAACATCTCGCTGGTCGAGCACGCGGCGGACCTGAAGCTCGACGAAGCCGGCACCGTTGCCGCTGCGGCGACGGCGATCGTCGGGCCGACGGCAATCGCGCGGCCGCAACAGCCGACCGTCACAGTGACGTTCAACCACCCCTACCTGCTGCTGCTGCGCGACGACACAGACGACGCCATCCTCTTCGCCGCTGTCGTCGCCAACCCCGGCGAAAGCTGAGCGCCAACGCGCTAACGTGGTCGCGGGAAGCCGATGGAGTCGATCGCCCTGTCCCCCACACTGTATGAGGTTCTCGGCGTCAGCGAGAGCGTGGCCGTCGAGGACGTGCGGCGGCTGCGCCGGGACCTCGCCCGCCGCTACCACCCGGACGTCGCCGACGCACCGGACCCGGCACGTCTGGCAGCGATCCTCGAGGCCTGCGAAGTGCTCGGTGAGCCGCGGCGGCGCGCGGGATACGACGCTCGGCTGGCAAGCGCGCGGGTCTGCGCACAGCCCGGTGCCCAATCCAGCGCAGCCGCACGGCCTGCGCGGTCCGCGCCGCCCCGATACGGCGAAGCGCCACCCCGGCGCGCGCTCCGCCCTGCACGCTTTCCGTGGCCAACGGTCTGGCTGCAGGCGCTCGCCTTCGGCCTAGGAGCGGCAACCGTCCCGGGCTACGTGACGGCCTACTGGATCGGCTCGGACCTTTCGACGCGCGCAGCTCAGACCTCGCCGAACGTCCTGCTGCTCGACGGCCCGATCATCGCCGTGCTGGCGATCCAGGCGGCACTTGCGGTCGCTGCCGTCGTGCTTGTACACACCGTGCGCTACCGCGCGGCACGGACGCGCCCGCGCAGCGCTAGCCGGCGGCGAGGCCCGCGCGCGGCAGATCAGCGCTGAGGCGATCGAGATCCGCTCGCGTCCTCGCCGCGTGGGCAGAGCCGATCCGCTCCTCGAACTCGTCCGGCGTGAGCCTGCCAACGAGCATATGCCCACGCAGGTCCTCGATCGCGCGCTCGCGGTCAGCGTCGGTGATGCGCTCATCGGGCGATGAACCGAGAGGCACTGTCGCCGCCGCAGAGGCCGGTGCCTGGAGTGCCGCCGTGGCCGCGACAATCGCCGCCGCCGACGCCGCCGCCGAGCCCTGGATCGTTCCGAGCAGCTCACGGTGGCGCATCGCCTCCGCCTTTCGTTTGCGCGCGCCGCGGCGGAGCAGGCGGTAAGGCACGAGCCAGATCCCCCAGACCAGATACCAGACCGTGATGAGCGACCACGCCACTCCAACAAGCACGACCGCCAGCCCCGTGACGGCCGCCTTCTTCCAGCCCACTAGCGCGCGACGGCGCAGGCGCATGATCCGCTGCGCCGAGCCGGCGTAGCTCATCGGCGCGCTGATGATTACCTCCTCGCTCGGGAGCCGAGTCGGGGGCTGCGCTTGCGGCTGCCATGCCATCATGCCCTCGCTATCGCTTGGCGTGTGAGCCGCTAAAGCTACCCCGCGACATTGAGCGCAGCAAGAGCCACAGCGCGCCGGCAGTGGCAAACGATCGCCGACTCAGATGCATACGCTTCGAACCGCTCTCGCCATCGCATGGATCGTGTTCTGGGTCTACTGGCTGGTGTCCGCCTTCAACGCGAAGGAGGGCAGGAGTGCGAAGCGTCGGCTCCCTCTGACCGGCCTGTCCGCGCTGTCGGTGGTCCTCGTACTCCGCGCCTTCCGCGGCGGGAGCCTCGAGGTCCACAGCCCCGTTCTCGAAGCGATCGGGACGGTCGTTTTCGCCTGTGGACTCGCGCTGGCCATCTGGGCTCGTATCCACCTTGGCCGCAACTGGGGCCTGCCGATGAGCCAAAAAGCCGAGCCGGAGCTAGTGACCTCCGGCCCCTACCGATTCGTCCGCCACCCGATCTACTCCGGGCTCCTGGCCGGGCTGCTCGGGACCGTCCTCGCGACCAACCTGATCGGCCTCATCGTCGCCGCGGTCCTGGGCGCGTATTTCTACTACAGCGCGTTCGTGGAAGAAAAGAACCTCACCGCGACGTTTCCAACCGCCTACCCGGCGTACCGAGCCAGCACGAGGATGCTGATCCCCTTCGTCCTCTAGGCACCCAATCGGGTGTCCGGCACGGCGGCGATCGAAGGTAAGGCGCGCCGTCAGAGCCATCCGGCGAGGACCTGACGGAACTACGTCGGGCGAGAGATATTGTGACTCCGGCATGAGGGGCCTGAGGTATGCCGCCGCCGACACTCGCGCGAGCCGCGGGCCGCTCGTTCTAGCGGGGTGNNGCGATCGCGCTCGCGGTGTTGCTGTCATCGGCATCGCCGGCGGCCGCTAGCAACGCCTGCGCGTCGAACCAGGTGACGTTTGGCTTTACGGGCACCGAGCAGTGCTATGTGGTTCCTTCAGGCGTGAGCGACGCGGGCGTTGTCGCGGTTGGCGCTCCGGGCACGGGCGGGTACACGAATGGAACCGGTGTCGTTCCGACCGCAGGACTCGGCGCGGACGGCGCGCAGGTCAGCGGTGATATTGCGGTCACGCCAGGTGAGGTGCTGTACGTTGAGGTTGGCGGCACCGGAGGGTTCTTCACGGGGGGCTTCAACGGCGGCGGTTCCGGCGCGANNGGCGCCGAGGGTGGGGGCTCGGGCGGTGGGTCCGGTGGCGGCGGGTCGGATGTGCGAACCCTCTCGTGCGGGACCGGTTGTCCGGGTAACGCGCCGTCGCTGGCCTCGCGGCTGTTGGTCGCCGGTGGTGGCGGTGGAGGCGGTGGGGGTGGCGGCGCCAGTGACAGCAGCTATGACCTCGGGTCGGACGGCGGGTCGGGCGGGTTTGCGAGCGCGGTCGGCGTCGCCGGAGCCCCGGGGGGGCTGGTATCGGGAGGCTTGCCCGGTGGCGGCGGTGGCGGCG
>PKYB01000053.1 GCA_003133565.1 Solirubrobacterales bacterium | reverse complement strand
CCGGCAGCCCAGCACGCGCCGGCGAGGATATCGAGGCGTTCACCGCCGTAATCCTCCACGGCGGCCGCGTCGTCCACCAACCACGCGCAATCTGCTGGCACGAACACACCGAAGACATGACCTATCTCCGTGGACAGCTCTTCAATTTTGCTGCTGGGCTTACCGCGATCAGTGTCAAATACCTGCGCGACCCGCGCTTCCTCGCCGCCGCCGCACGCAGCATCCCCTACCTGTTCGGACGCCGTCGCACAACGGTCACCCCCCTTGACGCCGACATCGTGCCCCTACCAATGCATCGCGAGCTTGTCCGCGCCACCCATACCGGACTATTCAAGGGCCCCTTGCTATACGCCCGCAGCCGTCGCTGGGCCCGCCGCCAAAACCTCTACGACGTGATCAAACTCCCGCCCGAATAGGGCCTGCAACCGTAGGCCCGGGCCTACGTGTAATGCCGAGTCCTGCGAGCGGAACCCGGCCGCGGTTGCGCACGCGCGCCGGCACGGTGGTCGCGGCGGCGGAGGACGCCCATGACTGAGGGCATTGCGGACTCTGACTGCGCGTCGGGCTGCGCGCCGACCAGAGGATCCCGGGCACGGCGGAATGTGCCGGGCTGCGCGAGACCATGGCCGCGCCGGCGGGTGACTTCTTTACCACCTACCCCGCGCGTCTCACGCGTTATCGTGCCTAGTGGGACGCGTCAAGCATCAGACGCGCGCGCCGCGGCCGATTAAGCGGGGCAGAGCCCGGAATATGCTGGTGGATATGTCAACTTCGATTGCCCCGCGCGGGGCTGGGGTGCCGGTGGCGTGAGCGTCAGCGAGTGGACATCGTGAGCGCACAAGATCCGGGCGCTACGGCTGCGGAGGCGCTTGCCAGCGAGGATGCGCAGCGTGCTACCAACACGAAGACCTGGGGTGGTGGTGGATTCCTGCGCTGGTATACGCGAAGCAGGCTGCGTCCCGCCGAGGCGGTGCTGTTCGAAACGCACCGTGAAGCGCTCGCGGGACGCGTGCTCGAGCTCGGCTGCGGCGGTGGTCGCCTCACTGGGCATCTCGTTGCAAGAGCCAAGGCCGTGCACGGCATCGACATCGCCGAGGACATGGTCGCCTACTGCCAGCGCCGCTATCCCAGCGCAACCTTTGCGCGGGGGGACCTCCGCTACCTCTCGGACTTCGGGTCGGGGGTCTTCGACTCGGTCGTCGCAGGATTCAACGTGGTCGACGTTTTGGGCGATAACGAGCGTGCGGAGCTACTCGACGAGCTCCACCGAATCCTCAGTCCTGACGGCCTGCTGCTCTTCTCCTCACACAATCTCGCATGCGCACCGCTCCTCGCAGGACCCACCCACAACCTCACGAGAAATCCCTTGCGCTTCGCTAACCGCGTTCTTCGCCTGCCACGCAGCGTGCCGAACCACCGACGCTTTGTCGCACTGCAGCATTTTGGCCCCGATTACGCGATCCTCAACGACGAGGCACACGACTATTCGCTGCTGCACTACTACATTGGCCGGGACGGCCAGGAGCGACAACTCGCGCGACACGGATTCGAGTTGCTGCAATGCCTGGCGCTTGACGGCACGACGGTGGCGCCGGGCGAGTCAGCGTTTGGCTGCCACGAGCTGCACTACGCAGCACAACGAACTGAACCCAGCGAGGCCTAGATGACAAACCTTGCCCCTCGCAACGAGCAATCGGTGCCGGCTGCTATCACCGTCGGCCTCGACCTCGCGTCGGTCGAAGCCGTCGAGGCGTCGATCGACCGGCACGACGAGCGCTACCTTCACCGCGTTTACACCCCGCGCGAGCTCAGCGACTGTCGCAATGGCGACGGCACGCCGAACGCCCGCCGTCTCGCGGCGCGCTTTGCGGCGAAGGAGGCGACAATGAAGGCGCTGCGAACGGCCGATGAGCCGTTGCCGTGGCAATCGATCGGCGTGCGCTCTGACGGCTTCGGTCGGCCTGCGATCGAGCTGAGCGGTCGTGCGCAGGAGCTTGCCAGCGCTCGCGGTGTGAGGGCTCTCGAGGTGAGCCTCACGCACGAGGGACGGTATGCCGCGGCGGTCGTCGTCGCCGAGCTGGGGGGTGCACGTTGAGCGCTGACACGAGCACCGCTATCCGCGAGGTCGTGCGCGAGCACGTCCGTCTCCCCGTCGACATTGACACGCTGAGCGACGACGCCGACCTCTTCGCCGCGGGGATGACCTCGCACGCGAGCGTCAACCTGATGCTGGCGCTCGAGGACGCGTTTGACCTCGAGTTTCCAGATCGCATGCTGACCCGCTCGGTGTTCGAGAGCGTGGGGGCAATTACCGCGGCGATCGATGAGCTCTCGATGCAGAACAGCGACGTGGCATGAGCGTCGCCGTGGATGCCGAACGGGAGCTGTTGGTCGAGGCGCGGCGCATCGCCGAGCAGGTGGCGGCGCCTGTCGCCGACCAAGTCGACCGCGAATCGCGCTTTCCTGTCGAGGCCGTCGACGCGCTCCGCGCCGTCGGCGCGATGTCCGCAGCCGTGCCGGAGGCGCTTGGTGGCGGCGGCGTGTCACTCGAAACGATCGCCCGCTGCTGCCTCGAACTCGCGCGCGGCTGTAGCTCCACCGCGATGGTCTTTGCGATGCACCAAATCCAGGTTCTCACGATCGCGCGCCACCTCGACGGCACAGGCTGGTACGAGGGCTATCTGCGCGACCTGAGCCGCGAGCAGCGCCTCATCGCCTCAGTCACCTCCGAGGTCGGCACGGGCGGGGATATGGCCCGCTCCATCGCTGCCGCGACCCCCCGCGAAGACGGCGAGCTCGAGTTTGAGAAGCAGGCCCCGACGGTCAGCTATGGCGCCTATGCCGACGACCTGCTCACGACGCTGCGGCGCGCCCCGGACGCCGAGCCGGGCGACCAGGTGCTCGCGCTGACTCGTTCCGATCAGGTGACGCTTGAGCCGGCTGGGGTGTGGGACACACTCGGAATGCGCGGCACCTGTTCACCGGGATTTGTCGTGCGAGCGCGTTTTGCGCCGGAACAGGTGCTGCCGACGCCGTTTGCCGAGGTCATGAACCAGTCGATGGTGCCGCTGTCGCACATTCTCTGGTCGCACGTGTGGCTTGGAATCGCAACCGAGGCATTCGAGCGCGCGCGGGCGTTCGTGCGGGCAAGCGCACGCCAGAAGCCGGGCGAGCCGCCGCCGGCAGCGCGGCGACTCTCGAGCGTGATGGCCGATCTGACGCTGCTGCGCGGCGAGGTTTCACAGGCCCTGGGCGACTTTGTCGCCGCCGACGACGACGTCGGGCGCGAGCGGCTGATGACGATGGCAAGCGTCTTGCGCTTCAACAACCTCAAGTTGGCGGCTTCCGAGCAGGCGCCGCTCGTTTGCGGCGGCGCTCTGGAGGCGGTTGGCATCCTCGGCTACAAGAACGACACCCCCTACAGCGTGGGACGGCATCTGCGCGACGCGCTGTCGGCACGCCTGATGGTGGCCAACGAGCGCCTGCTCGCGACCGATGCCGCGCTGCTGCTGATCGCCAAAGAAGCCTGATGACCGAGGTTCGGCGCGCCACCGCAGACCAAGCGGCGTTTCGCGACGAGCTGATCGCTCGCGGGCTGTTCCTCGAAAGCGGCGTGCCGGGGCTCTACGGCCGTGGGGCAACGTTTGAGGACATTCGCACGCGCTTTGACGGGCTGATCACCAACGCCGCGGCCGTCGACGAGCCCGAGGCCATGCGCTTCCCTCCGCTCTTGCCGCGCAAGCAGTTGGAAGCGAGCGGATACCTGCACTCTTTCCCGCATCTTGCGGGCAGCGTGTTCGCCTTCGAAGGTAGCGAGGAGGACGCGCTGGAGCAGGAGGAACGCGCCAGTCGACACGAGGACTGGAGCGCGCACCAACGCATGACCGAGCTCTGCCTGGTACCGGCGGCCTGTTATCCGGTCTACCCGGTTGTGGCGGCTCGCGGGCCGCTTCCTGCGCCGGGCATCGTGGTTGATGCCGGTGGCGCGTGGGTGTTTCGCCACGAGCCCTCCGAGGATCCTGCGCGGCTGCAGATGTTCCATCAGCGCGAGATCGTCTGCCTGGGCGCCCCGGACAGCGTGCTCGCCTGGCGCGACAGGTGGTCTGAGCGCGGTCTGGCGTTGCTGCGCGGGCTCGGACTGGACGCCGCGCGCGATCGTGCCGCCGACCCCTTCTTCGGTCGCGGCGGACGCATGCTCGCCGCAAACCAGCGCAAGCAGGAGCTGAAGTTCGAGCTTCTCGTCCAGATCGCCGGCGACGAGCCGACGGCGGTTACGTCATTCAACTACCACCAAGAGCACTTCGCCGGGAAGTACGGCCTCAAGCTCGCCGACGGCGACACGGCGCACACGGCGTGTCTGGGGTTCGGTCAGGAGCGGATTGTCCTGGCTCTCCTGCGCACCCACGGACTTGACCCGGCCAGCTGGCCCGACGAGGTGCGACGGCAACTCTGGGACCGATGAGCGCCACGCCGACAAGCGCATATCGCGGGTTGTTCGACCTCGACGTGAGCACCTACCGACCCCACCCGGTCCACAGCGCGGGGCGCACCTACCTGGAGACCAACTGCTACACGGACATCATCATCGAGCTGCTCCATGGCCGTGGCGACGAGCCGCTGGCAGCGCTTGGGTCGCTCGTTCGCCTGGACTTTGAGGGCGACCAGTGGACGTTCTTCAAGCCTGACCCGACCGATCTCGAGGCGCTGTTCGGCATCGACATCCACGAAATGCAGCCGTATCGACCGCTGCCGCTGCAAATCGCCGAGCAGATCGACGCCGGCCGCACGATCATCGTCGAGCTCGACGCCTGGTATCTGCCAGACACGGCGACGACCAGCTACCGGCGCGAACACGTCAAAACGTCGGTCGCGGCCGAGGCGATCGACCTCGAGCGTGGCTGGATGCGCTACTTCCACGGCCCGAGCCTGTTCGAGCTCGACGGTGAGGACTACCTGCGCATCTTCCACCTCGAAGGCGATACCGATCCCGAGGTCCTGCCGCCCTACACGGAGCTCGTCCGCTTCGACTCCGGCCCGCGACTGCGCGGCGATGCGCTGCGCGCCGCAGCCGTTGACGCGCTGCGCCAACACTTCGCCCACCGGCCCGAGCCCAACCCCTTCGAGCGCTTTGGTGAGAACCTCGACCGTGAGCTCCCGGTCCTACTGGAGGCCGGTCAGGAGGCCTATCACGCCTACGCATTTGCAACTGTGCGGATGGTTGGGGCCGCCTACGAGCTTGCTGCCGCCCAGGTCGACTGGATGTTCGGCGAGCGCGGAGCGCGCGCGGCGACGGCTATGAACACGATCGTCGACGGCTGCAAGGTGCTCGGCTTCCGTTTGGCCCGGCGACGCACGTTTGACACCGGGCCTGTGCTCGCGAGCCTCGGCGACGCCTGGGTTGAGACTGTCGCAGCGCTCGGGGAGGTGCTCGCATAGTTGCGCAACAGGGCGAGGCGCTCGCGGTCGAGCTCCCGCCGCGCGTCACGGTCAGCGGACATGACTCCCTCGTGCTGAGTGACGGCTGGCAGGCGGCGGCATCCGCGCCCGGTAACCATGCCGACGCGAGCGGGCTGGGCGGACTCGCTTGGGCCGACGTTGACATCCCCGGCCGCGGGAACGATGCGCATCGCGCCGACGCCAGCCCGGACGACCGTGACTGGTGGTTTCGCGTGGGCTTCGAGCTCGCCGCTCCCAGCGCGACGGAGCAGATCGTGCTCGTCTTCGAAGGTCTCGCGACGGTCGCCGAGGTCTATCTGAACGGCGAGCTGATCCTGCAAAGCGACTCCATGTTCGCTGCGTCGGCGGTAGACGTCGGCGCCTTCGTCGGGCACGACAACGAGCTCGTGATCTGCTGCCGCGCGCTCACGCCGCTACTCGCTGTGCGACGCAAGCCCCGCGCTCGCTGGCGGACGCGACTGGTCGCCAACGGGACGCTGCGGTTCGTTCGAACAATGCTGATCGGGCGCGCTCCGGGATTTGCTCCCGGTCCTGCGGTTGTCGGCCCGTGGCGCCCTGTTCGGCTCGAGCGTCGACGCGGCCTGCGGGTCAGCGAGCTCGAGCTGCGCCCGCGCGTCATCGAGGATCGCGGCGTGCTCGAGGTTCGCGCACGCTTGCAAACGCTCGGCGCGTCGCTTCCCGAGGAGGTCACGATCGAGCTCACAGGTCCGGACGGCACCCAGAGCGCCATGCTCGAGGTGACGCACGACGGCGAGAACGTGACAGCGCAAGGCGCGCTGGTAGTTCCCGGCGTGGCGCTGTGGTGGCCGCACACCCACGGCGAGCCCGCGCTCTACGGCGTCGCGCTGATCGCCTCGGGGCCCCACGAGCGCGTCAGCGTGGACTGCGGTCGAGTCGGCTTTCGCACGCTCAGCGCCAACGAAAACCTTGAGGCCGACGGGCTTGCGCTGCGTGTCAACGGCGTCGCCGTGTTCGCTCGCGGGGCGCTTTGGACGCCGCTCGAAGCGAGCGGCCTCGAGCCCTCGCCGCGGCGGCTGCGGACGCTGCTCGAAGCGATGTGCGCCGCCGGCATGAACATGGTGCGCATACCGGGAACCGGCGCCTACGAATCACGCGTTTTCCACGATCTTTGCGACGAACTGGGGTTGCTCGTCTGGCAGGATTTTATGTTCGCCAACATGGACTATCCCGACAGCGACGCCGAGTTCTTGGACATCGTGCGGCGCGAGGTTTCCCAGGTCCTCGCGGAGCTGGGAGGGCGACCGAGCCTTGCGGTGCTGTGCGGCTCGAGTGAGATCTCCCAGCAGGTTGCGATGCTCGGGCTGGACCCGGGGCTGGTGGACGGTCCACTCTTCGGCGAGCTGCTGCCCGACCTCGTGCGTGAGGCTTCGCTTGACGCGGTCTACGTGCCATCGGCGCCATGGGGAGGAGCCCTTCCCTTTCGCCCGGACCGGGGCGTCGCCAACTATTACGGCGTCGGCGGCTATCGACGTCCAATCGAGGATGTGCGACGCGCCGGGGTGCGCTTTGCCGCGGAGTGCCTGGCCTTCGCCAACATCCCCGACCAGGCGGCGCTCGATGACGTGGCGGATGGGCTCCCCGGCGGTATTACCGTCCACCATCCGCGCTGGAAGGCCGGCGTGCCGCGCGATTCGGGCACCGGCTGGGACTTCGATGACGTGCGCGACCATTACCTCGCATCTGTGTTCGGGCTCGACCCAGGCGAATTGCGTCGCAGCGACCATGACCGCTACCTCGAGCTTTCCCGCGCGGTCACCGGCGAGGTGATGGCCGAGGTGTTCGGCGAATGGCGCCGCGGCGGCTCTCCGTGTGCGGGCGGCCTGGTCCTCTGGCTGCGTGACCTGCAGGCCGGAGCCGGCTGGGGCGTACTCGATTATCGCGGGCGGCCGAAGGTCGCCTACCACCACCTGCGTCGTGCGTTGGCGCCGCTGGCGGTGTGGAGCACCGACGAAGGGCTCTCCGGGATCGCCGTGCACGTTGCCAACGACCGCCCGAGCGCGCTCACCGCGCGCCTGCGCGTCGCCCTCTACCGCGATTTCGAGACTCCGGTTGAGCAGGTCACGCAGCCGCTCGAGCTTGCTCCACATACGACGGCTGAATACAACGTCGAGGATCTTCTGGGCCATTTCGTCGATGTCTCCTGGGCCTACCGCTTCGGGCCGCCAGGCCAGGATGTCGTGGTGTGTAGCCTCGAGCGGGCTGTCAGCGAAAACCGCGAGCCGCTCTCGCAATCGTTTCGATTCCCGGTCGGGCGACCGCTGGCGCGCGAATCGTCGGCGCATCTGGGCCTCGAAGCGACGCTCAGCGAGGTCGATCACGACACCGCTGAGCTCTTGCTGCGCACGCGACGCCTCGCCTACGGGGTACGGATTGCCATGCCGGGTTTCGAGCCGGCCGACGACGCCTTCTGTCTCGAGCCGGGTGGCGAGCGGCAGATCACGCTGCGGCGTATCAGCGATGAGCGCGCTGCAGCGGATGCGGGCACGCTGACCGCCCTGAACCTCAGCGGGCGCGCGGCGATCGTGAGTGAGGCGCTGCTATGAGCAGCGGTGCCACCGAGGCTCTGCTCCTGCGATCGACGCAGGCGCGCCGTTCGCTCTATCTGACGGTCAGCCCAAACCCGGTCTTCGCTGTGCTGCACACGCCCGCCGCCGATCAGCGCTCGGGTATTGGCGTAGTGCTTTGCCCGCCCTTTGGCTGGGACGAGCTGTGTACGCACCGCAGCCTGCGCGCGTGGGCCGATGCGCTGGCGCAAGCGGGTCATGCGGCGCTTCGGATCGACTTGCCGGGCACCGGCGACAGCGGCGGCAACCCTCGCGACCCGGCGCGCGTGAACGCGTGGACCGGGGCGATCGCCGCCGGCGGTGCGTGGTTGGGCGCGACCCAGGATTGCGAGCGCATCGTGGCGATCGGCGTCGGCCTCGGCGGGATGCTCGCCGTGCGTGCGGTCGCGCAGGGGGAGGAGATTGACGACCTCGTGCTCTGGTCGGTTCCGGCGCGGGGGAGGCTCCTGCTGCGAGAGCTGCGCGCGTTCGCGCAAATGGCGGCAAGCACGGTCGGCGACACGGACAGCCCGGAGCCGCCGGCGGTTGAAGACGGTGGCTTGGAGGTGGCCGGATTCGTCGTCTCGGCGGAGACGATGGCCGACCTCGAGGCGCTCGATTTGACCAAGCTCGAGATCCCCGACGGAGCTGCGCGGCGGGTGCTGCTGCTCGGCCGTGACACGCTGGCGCCAGATCGACGCCTGACGGAGCATTTCGAGCAGAGTGGCGCGACGGTCGAGGTCGCCGACGGGCCCGGATTCGCCAAGATGGTGACCCACCCGCAGTTTGCCGAGCGGCCGAATGCCGTGATTGCGCAGTCGATCGCCTGGCTGGCGGGCGACTTGCCAGTTACCCCGCGAGACGGGGCGCCAGCAGCGCGGACCGCCGCCTCCGTCGCGAGTGCCGACCACGCCGACCTGCAGATCGGCGAAGTGCAGATTCGCGAGACGCCGTTCGAGTTCGACCACGACGGCAGCGTTCTCGCCGGGGTGTACACGACACCCATATCCAGACCGATCGCCGATGGCGCGCCCTGCGTCATTCTCCTCAACGCTGGGGCCGTCCGTCGCATTGGTCCGAACCGAATGTGGGTTGAGAGCGCGCGGCGCTGGGCCACGTGGGGGGTAGCAAGCTTGCGCCTGGACATGGTCGGGCTGGGCGACTCCGACGGCGACGAGGTCCGCTTCTACCAGACGCCTCAGTTCTACCGCGACGATCTGGCCGATCAGGTGCGCGCGGCCCTCGACGAGGTTGCCGCGCGCGGGATGTCCGACCGCTTTCTCATCGGTGGCCTGTGCTCTGGCGCATATTGGGGCTTCCACGTCGCGCTCAGCGACGAGCGGGTGCAAGCGCTGATGCTGGTCAATCTCTGGTCCTTCTACTGGACCGAGGAGCTCGCGGCGGCGCGCGACGCCCGGCGAGCGAAGGAGCTGTTGCGCTCCGGGGCATGGCGCGACGTCGCGCGGATCGCCGTGCTCGAAGGACGGATCGGCAGGATGATCCGCACTAAGCTCCGCAACGTCGCGAGCGGCGGCAAGCGGGCGTCGGGGCATCTCGCCGAGATGGGTGTCGCGATCGACGACGCGCTGGCGCAGCTGCGCGAGCGCGACGTGCAGGTGTTGCTGCTGCTCTCGCGCGGCGAGCCGCTCGCTGAGGACTTCGTTGCCGATGCGCGCATCGATCGTCTTGCGGAGTGGCCCAACCTCCAATTCGGGCGTATCCCGTTGGAGGATCACATCTTTCGCCCTGTGTGGGCGCAGCAGTATGTTCATCGCGCGCTCGACGACGCGTTGCGTAGGACGCTCGGAGCAAGCGCGCCCGGCGCACCGGACGCCTAAGCGCGTTCGCTGGACCGGCTGATAGCCCTCACTCGCCGCTCGGGCGACCGGATCGTGCCGGCTCGTCTGCGGCGCGGGTGGAAGTCCGCGGGGTGTTCGGTGCCGGGGTCACAGGGTCAGCGTGCACGTGTGGTCGCACGATCATCGTCGTCAAACGTCGTGCGGCCGGGAAGCCGAGGCGCACGGCGACTGCGAGGGCCGGCAGCGGGTCGGCTGCGGAGCTCCAGGCCCGCTTGTCGTGGGGGCTGTATGCCGTGCCGTTAGCGCCGGCGGTCCACCCCTTACCCGGCATGCGCCGGTAGGCGAGCGCGGCGGGAACGGCGAGGTGCTCGACCACGAACCGTCGTCCCTCGACCTGCGGCAGCGTCGGCCTGGCGCGGCCGGTGAGGTCGAGGTGAAGTGCCCGCACCACATCGACGCCGTCTTCAGTCTCGAACATCTGAAACTGTGCGCCGAGCCGGGGGTTGAAGTCGAGCAACCGAAACACGCCGTCTCGAAAGTCGAGCCGCCAGTCGAGATCGGCGATCCCGCGGAAGCCGACGGCATTGCAGAACGCAATCGTGCGCTCCGCGAGATCGGCGTTCCACAAAGACCGCGCCACCGCCGTCACGCCGGCGTGCGGCGGCCATGAGCGCAGTTTGATGCCCGTGAAGACGACCGTGGAGTCGGCGTCGTTACCGACGTAGACGTGCACGATCCAGTCCTCGGCGCACTCGTGCGGCAGGTACTCCTGGACCACGACGCTCGGCATCGACAACCAGCTCGCCATCAGCTCTTCGAGCTCGGCCATGCTTGCCACTAACGTGGTGCTCGCGACCGCCGGGTTGGTCAGGCGCAACCACGCCCGATCGTTCTTCAACACGACGGGAAAGCCGATATCGGCCGCCATCGCACGAAGCTCAGCGACGGAGTGCGGTGTCCGATTGCGCGGCGCGGCTTCGCCGTGAAGCTGACACAGGTCGGCGAGGCCGGATTTGCTCGCCAGCTGGCGCGGCAGCCCGGGCGCCACGTCGGGGAGGATGAAGTGCTTGTGCAACACGTCCGCGTGCTCGGCCACCAGAAGCGCCCCCTCGTCATCGGTCGGCAGTAGCACGGCGCGCTTGCCGATTCGCTCACCGAGAGCCATGACCCCGGCCAAAAGGTCCTCGGCGTCCTCCGCGCCTGTCGTCGGCCAGACGAGTGCTGCCTTGAGGTAGCGTGAGAGCGCCGTTGGCGTGAACCGATCCTCAGTGACGGCGTAGACGGCGATTCCGAGCTTGCCGAGTGAGCGGACGGCTCCTACGCTGCCGTGGTGGATCGGGTAGGAGCCGACCTTCAGCAGCAGCGCCGGAACGTCACGGTCAACGTCGAGCGCCAGGCTCCGCCGGCGTCGGCTTGCGACACGGGTAGGGGCGAGAGTCAATGTTCCCACTGGGCCGGTGGCATTCGGCGGAGGGCTAGCGGTTGCATAAGGCGCCCGGGGACGCGCGAAGTCTGGCACTCGCTAGCCTACAGATAGTAATCCTCGCACAGTGCAGGCCTTTCCGATCCGTCCAGCTGCCGTGAACCAATCGCTACCCGTCGTCGTGATCGGAGCCGGCCCCTACGGGCTGGCGGTCGCCTCGCACCTGCGTGAGCGTCACGTCCCGTTGCGCGTATTCGGCGATCCGATGGCGAGCTGGAGTACACGAATGCCGGTCGGGATGTTCCTCAAGTCGACGCCGGACGCCTCGAACATCGCCTCGCCACGGCGTGGCCACACGCTCGCCGATTTCTGCCGCAGCCGCGGGATCAGGCCGTATGTCGGCCACCGCCCGATCGCGATCGATGACTTCATCGAATACGGCAAGTGGTTTCAGAGCCGGCTGGTTCCCGATCTCGAGCAAAGCCAGGTCGTGCGTCTGGACCGTTCCGAAAGCGGGTTTGACGTCGCGCTGGATTCGGGCGAGGAGCTGAACGCACGAGCTGTCGTCGTCGCGAGTGGGTTCGCGCAGTTCGCCCACGTGCCGGAGGAGCTTGCGAGTATCGCGCCGGACGGTCCGTCCGCATCGGGACTGCTCTCCCATAGCGGGCAGTTGCACGATTTGTCCGCGTTTGCGGGACGCCACGTAGCCGTCATCGGCGGTGGGCAATCAGCATTGGAGACCGCTGCGCTGATGCACGAGGCCGGTGCCCACGTACGTGTTTTCGTGCGCCGGGAGCACGTTTCCTTCGGCGAGCAGCCGGCGAACCTCGACCGCCAGGGGCGTGGGACGCCGCTGAAGCCCGAATCGTCCCTCGGACCTGGCTGGTCGCATTTCGCGCTCGCTCAGATCCCCGGTTTCGTGCGCTACCTGCCGCTGCGCCAACGGCTGTGGCTCGTTGCGAACATCCTCGGGCCGTCCGGTGCTTGGTGGCTGCGGGAGCGTGTCGAAGGATGTTTTCCGGTACAGGTTGGTGAACGCGTCGTAGAGGCGTCCACGGGAGTGGGGCACGTCCTGCTGAAGATCGCAGACCCGGCGGGCGTCCGCGAGGTGAGTGTCGACCACGTGGTCGCGGCCACCGGCTACCGCGTATCGCTTGAGCGACTCACGTTTCTGCCCTCCGCGCTACGCGCGTCGCTCGCCACCCGCGCAGGCTCGCCGCATCTGAACGCGTCGTTCGAGTCCTCGGTGCCGGGGCTCTATCTCGCCGGCCTTGCCGCCGCTGCCACGTTTGGGCCGCTGATGCGCTTCGTTGCCGGGTCGCAGTTCGCAGCGCGGCGGATTACTCGTGCGTTGACTGGCTGACGTCGCGGCTTGGCGTGTCTGGCGTGTTTGGTGGGTGTTTTA